>JAAFIH010000003.1 GCA_013297755.1 Cytophagales bacterium | reverse complement strand
CTGATAAGGTAGACCCAATCAGATAGTCTGTGTAGGTATCTAACAATAATTCTCTATTTTTCACAGTTTTTTATTAAAATTAGAAATTAATATCCAATAAATTAATATTTTTGCGTAACATCAGTTATTAATTTGAAAAATATACTTATATTTGATTATCTGTGAAAAAAATATTTAAAAGAATAATTCCACTTTTCGGAAATTTCTTTTTTGCTACTGGATTTTTTTTATTTCTTTGGATGGTTTTTATCGATCCAAACGATTTTATAAGCCAGTTTAAATTGACAAGAAAATTGCATACCCTCGAAAATGAAAAGCTGTATTACATAAAAAAAATTGAAGAGGTAAAAGTAGAAAAAAATCAAATTTTTGGCAGCCCAGCTCAGGTCGAAAAATTTGCCCGTGAACATTACTTAATGAAAAAACCAACCGAAGATATATATATCATCAAAACCAACGAATAAAAAAAGTGTTTAACTCTGGGCTTATTTCTGCCATTATCTCTCTCATAGTTGCTGTAGCTGTGATGGTCATTCAATTTTTTTTAGGACATTTGGATACTGACATGCTCATAGTCGTATTTCCATCAGTCTTGTTTGTAACTTATGTGTGCGTATATTTATCGTTAGAATATCTTATTTTTACTGAAATAAATAAGATTTATACTGTTTTGGATAGAATCAAAAAGAAGGATGTAGCCACCCTTGATACCCAAGAATGGATGGTGGCGGGGGCTGATACCGATCGCAGAAAAAAGATTTATGACGAGATTAATATTTATATAACCAAAAAACAGGCCGAAATTAATGAATTAAAAAAACTAGAAGTTTTTAGAAGAGAGTTTTTGGCTGATATATCTCACGAGCTCAAAACTCCTATTTTTGCTGCCCAGGGTTTTATTCATACCCTACTCGATGGCGCCATGAATGAAAAAGATGTAAGAGAAAAATTTTTGAAAAAAGCCGCCAAAAGTTTAGATGGTTTACAAGAAATGGTTGAAGAGTTGCTTACCCTAACACAACTCGAAATTGGCGAATTGCAGATGTATATGGAAGACTTTGATATTCATTTGCTGACCAAAGATGTGTTTGAAATGCTCGAAAAAAAGGCAGAAAAAAAACTTGTCCAACTCAAATTTGCTGAGTTTTCTAACACCCAACTATTTGTCAATGGCGATAGCTACCAAATCAAGCAAGTGCTTAAAAATCTAATAGAAAATGCTATAAATTACGGAAATGAAAAAGCAAAAGTAGTTGTAGCTTTTGATATTGATAAAGATAATGTCATCATTTCGGTAAAAGACGAAGGACCAGGTATTCTGCCCGAACACTTAAATCGTATTTTTGAGCGTTTTTATCGCATCGAAAAAAGCCGTTCCAAAGACAAAGGTGGCTCTGGTTTAGGGTTGGCCATAGTGCAAGAAATTATCGAAGCCCACAAATCCAAAGTGATGGTTTCGAGTATCTTGGGCAAGGGAACTACGTTTGCTTTTAAACTTAAAAAATCTAAAATCGCCTCACACATAGGCACATAAATACCTATTTAATGTTAAATTTTAAAGAATTAATACTTTTTGAAGACAACGATTTTTTGCTTATCAACAAACCTTATGGCGTTTCTACATTAGATGATAGAGACATAACAAAACAAAATATTTTGAAAATGGCACGTGCCTACACTCCTGATCCACAGGTGTGTCATCGCCTTGATAAAGAAACATCAGGTGTGTTGGCCATTGCCAAAAATCCAGAGGCTTATAGGCATTTGTCTATGCAATTCGAGAACCGAGAAGTTGTCAAAATTTATCATGCTGTATCTGCATCAAAACAAAAATTAGACAACAGATTGGTAGAATTGCCCATACTAACCCTCAAAGATGGAAATGTAAAAATTGATAGAGCCGAAGGAAAGCTGGCTTCTACCATTTTTAACACCCTCAAAGTTTACGACCAAGCCAGTTTGATTGCTTGTTTTCCTATCACAGGTCGCATGCACCAAATTAGGATTCATTTGGCTACCATTGGCAGTGCTATACTGGCCGATAGTTTGTATGGCGGCAAAGATTTGTTTTTATCTCAAATGAAATCCAAAAATTTTAATCTAAAAAATGATACAGAAGAGCAACCCATCATCAAAAGGGTAGCTTTGCATGCTTTTTCGCTTACTTTCAATAAAATGGACGGCACATCCATAGAAACAAAGGCCCCTTATCCAAAAGATTTTTCGGTTTTGATAAAATTATTAGAAAAATATTCTTAAAATTATAGTAATTTTGATAATTAATAGAAATGAAAAATAGTTTTATAATTTTATTATTCTTACTTTTTTGTACGAGTTCTTGTGCCATAAAGCGTTGCAAAGGTCGCCAATGCACTGTCAAAATGGTGCATTACCACAATGGAGACGAATTTAGAGGGGTTAGTTTGTTTACATATTTATTTAAAAATAAAAATCCACGCTATGGATGGGGATTTCCAAATTTGGTAAAAGACCCCAATGGAGTGCAAGATCCCAACAAAAATGGTTTTGACAAAAAATCAAAAGCCTATCTCAAAGTCATAAAACCAGAGCCACCCAAGCCCGAAAAAGCTGCTGAAGAGGCTCCAAAAGAAGCTGCATCAAAACCAACTGAAACCAGTACAGATACTGCACCAGCATCGCCAAGTAAGTAATTGTGTTTTTTTATTTGTAAAATATATTTCTAATTCTATTTTTTTGTAAGAATAATTCGATATTGAAATTTTATACTTCTTGTTTTTATAAGAATTATTTTGTCTAATTTTGTAAATGGGTTTGCTAATTATTTTCCATTAACTCCTACTTTTCAATATTTTTTTGTAATATTGTTATTAAATTAAAGAATATTTTGATACTTGCTAGATTAGATAATGAAGTTTTTTTTAAGAAAGCCTTTACCGATAAAGTTGTTTTCAAGGCTTTTGTAAAAGACATAGTTGGTATTGATATAGAACCAGAAACTATAGAAACAGAAAAGGCTTTTCAACCCAAAATGGGTAATATTGCTTTCAAATATGATATTTTTGCAGAAGACATCATACGCAGAATAGTAATAGAAATTCAAAAAGTAGAGTACGACCACAATTTTGATAGATTTTTGCATTATCATTTACAAGCCATTACACAACAGCAGCGTACATCTGATGACTATACTGTAGAAAAAACGGTTTACACTATTGTAGTAATGACAGCACCCTACAAAGTTCACTCAAAAACTAAAGAATTATACAAAGACGAAGTATTAATTTCGCATTTGAACCCTAAAAATTTACTTGGCGTAGAGCGTAAAATTTTTAACCACGAACTTATATATCTAAATCCTAACTATAAAGGAAAAGATACCCCACAAAATTACAGAGATTGGTTGGATTTGATTTATGAAAGCATACACAACCCCGAAAACCCACAAATTAATTTCAATAATGATGGTATAAAACGTGCTTCTGAGGTTGTAGGTTATGAAAATATCAGCCCAGAAGAGTGGGAGCAAGCCAAAATAGAGGTTTGTAAAAGGCAAGTCATCACTCTTGAACGTGAAGAAGAACGCAATGAAATTGCTAAAAAAGCTATTTTAAGAGGGTTTGATAACGAAATTATTAGTGAACTAACAAATTTAACTATAGAACAAATACAACAATTAAGGGAATATTTTAGTAATAAATAATTCATTTATAAAATATAAAAATATTGTTCTGGGTTTTATAAATTTGATGTTTTATACTTGATTATTGAAATTAATTGAAGTACAAAATTATTGATTAATATCAAAAATGTTTTAAAATGTGCCTTTACCTTGACTTTGTTTCAGTTTTTAGAATAGAAATTGGATAAATTGATTTATTAAATTTTTAAAAAAATCTTAAATGCGTTTGTCCTCTAATTGGTTTGGAATATTGGTAAAATGATTATTTTGATATTTTTTTTAGAATAATTAAATCAATATCGATTACATAAGAATCCAAATAACTTTCTTTTTTGGAGAAAAATTAACATAAAGGCAATGAAAAATGCCTTAGTAAACGACATTGATAATTGAATATTTAAAAATATAAATTTTATACCCAAATTTTGGTTTTTGTTTTAAAATTGAATCATTGAATGGACAAGCATTTAAAAATACTAAGCAATGCGTTTTTAGAAGAATATATTTCAAAACTTACTATAGACTGGAATCAAGTTTTCGATAGATTTAAAACCAAAAATTTTTATTCTAAAGAAGACTTTGAGTTTTATGTGCTGTCGTCTGCTACTTATTCGTCAAATATCGAAGGAAACAGTATTGATATTGATACCTATTTAAAAAACAAAAAATTTAAAATAAAGTCAAAGCCCAAAGAAATGAAAGAGATTGATGATTTGATACTCGCCTATAACTTTGCGATGAAAAATAAGTTAAATCAAATTACTTTTTTAGAAGCTCACAAAATTTTGAGTAACTCTATTTTGACTTTGAAGAGCCAAAAAGGAAAATTAAGAAATCAACAAGTTGGCATTTTTAGCTCTGGCAAATTGGAATATATGGCTATAGAACCAGAGTTTCTCAAAGAAGAATTTTCAAAATTATTTTTTGACATAAACTTACTTATAAACGAAGATTTGTCAAATGAAGAAATCTTTTATTATGCTTCTATGATTCATTTAATTTTTGAAAAAATACATCCTTTTATGGACGGAAATGGTCGTTCTGGTCGATTATTAGAAAAATGGTTTTTATCTGAAAAATTTGGAGATATGGCTTGGGCTATTCAAAGTGAACTTTATTATGCAAAACACAGGTCTGAATATTATCAAAATATTCATATTGGATTGAATTATTATACCTTAAAAATGCAAAAGTGTGTACCTTTTTTGTTGATGTTGTATAATTCTTTGAGATAAAGTACTTTTTTGGATCTAAGATTTATTAGTGAACTAACAAATTTAACTATAGAACAAATACAGCAATTAAGGGAATATTCTTAATAGCTATCATAGTAACGACTCCAACCAAACATTGAAATGACAGAACAACTTGAACAATTTTTGACATTAACAATTAAAGCAACACAACAAGATTTGGATATAATTTTGAGTTGTTTCAAATTAGAAATGGTTAAAAAAAATGATATATTACTAAATGATAATGAAACTTGTAAACACGTTTTCTTCGTCAGTAGTGGTTCGATTAGAGCCTTTTTTATTGATGAAAAAGGAAATGAAGCTACAAGATACATTGCATTTGAAAATGAATTCATTACAATTCTCAATAGTTTCATAACGCAAACTAAATCAAAAGAATTTTTACAAGCCACTGAAAATGGGCAAATCTTAGCAATTTCGTACGATGATTTTAGACAATTACTCTATATTTTACCTATTTGGAAAGACCTTTATATAAAACAACTTGAAATTGCTTATACAACAAATGCTTGGCGTTTGGAAAGTTTTATAAAAATGGACGCTAAAGAGCGTTTTGACTATTTATTTGAAACAAATCCAAGGGTAATTCAACGATTATCAAACAAAATTGTCGCAAATTATTTGGGTATAACTCAAGAAAGTTTAAGCAGACTGAAAGGAAAAAAATGATTTTTTAACATTTGTCAATGTTTAAGTTTTTGTGATATGAGACTTTTGCAACATTATTAACAATTTAAAGTTTGACAATGGACAATTCAGAAAAAAAGCCGCTAACATTTACAATGTTTATGTTAGTGAAAACAACAAACACTTGGTTGAAATTAGACCCAAAAGGACGATTTGACTTTCTCGACAAAACTATTCAACCAATTTTAAAAAGTCATCCCACTGTAAAAATGCGTTTCTATGATAGTGAAGCATTTTCAGGCAGTGCTTCAGACATTATTCTATGGGAAACTAACGATCTTCGTTCTTACCAACATTTGATAGAGGAATTAAGAGAAAGTAATTTTTGGGGAACTTACTTTGATGTAGTAGACATTATTCCAACTATTGAAAACGCTTATGCAGTAATGTATGACGTTCAACCTTATTAGTGGTTTGTTTCAAATCAAAAAATTGAATTTTAAAAAGAGCTTTTTGAAATTGTGGCAAAAGTGCTAGATTTAAAAACTATTAATTCTAGCTAACATTCAAGGTTTATCGAATTTTATTCCTTGAAAGTAACAGTTTCACTAAGTTTCAATCTTTAATAAATAAGCTGGCTAAAAATATCAAAATGATGTTCTGGGTTTTATAAAGTTGTAAGTTTTATAGAAAAAATTATAAGTTATTTAACGATTTCGCCAAGCCTTTTCTGCCTTTTTTCCTATCAAAACAAAATCGATAGAGAGGCCAAAATTATAAAAAAAACCATTAAAATCGTTGCTAAATTCAGGGGCATTTACCACAAATCTATAACCAAAATTAAAAAAAGGCCACACAAATTCGTGCAATTTTAACGAAACAGTAGTACCTATCGAAATGGGCATAAAAGTTGATTTTCGTTCCAAAAATTTTGGATTTTGAATAAAAGCTGCTGCTGTGTTTTGCTCTGTAATACTTGCTTGTTGATTAATCAATGGAAATTGAGACGAACCCTCGTCTGCAAATTTTACATGATATTGTCCAAAACCAATCTCTAGTGGCGTTTGAATTTCAAAAAATTTATTTTGAACAAAATAGTGAGAATAGGCAAAGTTGCCATAATAAAAAAATAGTTCTCTGATGGGTTGAATCGTAGGCGTTTGGTCAAACCTACCATCAGTCATCGGTACATAATCGCCATTGGCAAACATACCTACGTATTTTTTTGCAGTGGAACTTAGGGTATAAAACCCAAAACCAATTCTATTGCGAGCATGAATTTTGAGACCAAGATTGAAGCCAAGTAGTCGAGGTGATGTTCGCCCACCAACACCTGAGTTTCTAAACTCGGCCGTAAGATCCAATTTTGTTTTGTCAAAATTTAGGTCTGAATCTGGTTTAATAAGCTCGTTTGGTTTAGAAACTAAACTTTTTTCGGCTCTTAATGAAACTCTAAAAAGTAAGATAAAAACAAAAATAAATAAAAAAAATATACTAAAATTGTTCGCCCTTGAGTATCTCACAATCTTTGTATTCGGGATCTAAATCTATAAAAACCTCACTTTTGGTTTTATTAAACCAAGAATTTATCAATTTATTTTTCTTTTCTTGAATAGTTGCAAATTGTATTTTTTGATAATCTTCTTTCAAAGTAGCTTGATGTGGTAATGATACAGATTTTAGGTAAACAATCCTAAAGGCTTCTTTGCCATCGTCTGTTCTGTATGGAATAGGTGGGCTGATATGCCCAATTTTCATGGTATCTAACCTAAAATACAAGGCTGGATCTATTCTTTCGGCCACCAATTTGGTACTTCCAGATTCATTATCAGTCATAATCCCACCAGTTTCTTTGGTAAATTTGTCATCTGAATTATTTTTGGCTGCTTTTTCAAAACTCATGCTATCGCTCAAAATTAGATTTCTGATACTATCCAATTCTTGCACGATTACATCATTATCAGTAGAGGATGATATTGGTTTTAGTAATATATGTCGAGAATTAAATTGATTTCCACGTCTTTCGATAAGTTGTATAATATGGAAACCAAACTGACTTTCTACCACAGGAGATGTTTCGCCAGGTTTTAGTTTGAGGGCTGCCGCCTCATATTCAGGCACTAATTCGCCTTGTTTAAAAAATCCTAGATTGCCACCATCTCTGGCCGAGAGTGGGTCTTCTGATACTTCAGCGGCTATTTCTGCAAAATCTTTGCCATTGTCTACTATTTGCTTGCGTATTTCGTTGAGCCTATCTCTTACTACAATTTTTTGAACTTTACTTACTTTTGGGTATTTCACAATTTGGCCAACTTCCAATTCTTTTGAAAAAAATGGCAAACTATCTTTGGGAATTGAGCCATAAAATTTACGCACTTCTGCTGGTGTTACTTTCACTTTTGCAGTAATAGTTTCTTGCATTTTTTGCACCAAAAGTTGTTCTTTTACTTGCTTTCGCATTTCATCTTTCAGTTTTTTTACTGATTTACCATATTGTTTTTCTAGTTTTTCTTTAGAGCCAATCTGAGATATAAAATATTCCATACGTCTATCCAGTTGGGCATCAACCATTTTGTCTTCCATTTGAATAGAGTCAATTTCGGCTTTGGCCAATAATAGCTTGTTTGTCATCAGTTGTTCTAAAACTTTACAAATGGTAACTTCGCTTTTAAACTCTTGCTGTGTGCTAAGAGCTTGGATGTAGGCCAAATCCAATTCTGATTTCAATAAAATTTGATTATCAATTTTAGCAATAATTTTGTCGAGCACTACACCATTTTGAGCTTTTAGATTTGAAAAAAGTGCTACAACAATAAAAATAAGTAATTTAGTTGATTTCAAAGTATTTTTGTTTGATGCAAATATAGTTTAATTTAAAATTTTTATTCATTTTTTTGATATAATTTTTTCGGATTTTTTTTTGAATTTCTTTTGCGAATTTTTATTGATATGTTGGTAGTATTAGTAATATTATTTGTTTTAAAACCATCTTTTTTTCTTAAAATAATACAACATTCCAATCGTTATTGCTACTACAACTCCCCAAACCATGGTATACCCAAATTGCCATTTTAGCTCTGGCATAAATTCAAAATTCATTCCATAAATACTTGTTATAAATGTAAGAGGAATAAAAATGGTAGATATAATAGTAAGAACTTTCATTACTGCATTCATTCTATAACTGATGCTAGACAGATAAATATCAAGCAATCCAGCCAACATTTCTCTATGAATTTCTATGTGGTCGAGCAATTGTGTGCAATGCTCATATACATCTCTGAGGTATATTTTTGAGGTTTCGCATACCAAATCATTGTCAGAACGCAACAAATTATTTAAGATTTCTCGCATGGGCCAGATAGTTTTTCTCAAAAACATCATACTCCGTTTCAAACGATAAATTTTGCGTAATGCAGCCGAGTCTGGTCTCGACATAATGGTAGTTTCTAATACTTCTATTTTTTCGCCTAGTTGTTCTATAATTTTAAAATAACTTTCTACTGTGGCTTCTAATAATTCGTACACTAAAAAATCGGTATTAGATTTTCTTACCTTATTTTTAGTAGTATTTATTTTTTTTCTTACTTCTTCAAATACATCTCCTTCTACATTTCCTTGAAATGTAATGACAACTTTTGAGTCAAAAACTATGCTTATATTTTCGGTTTCTAGCGATTCTAGTTCATTATTCAAGGTTATTAATTTCAAGAATATAAATATTTGATGTTCAAAATCTTCATATTTTGGTCTTTGTTTTGGGTTTTGAATATTATCAATCATCAAAGGATGAAAACTAAAACAAGTAGCTATTTTATCAACAATAGTTTTATTGTCGGTGGAGTCTATATCTATCCAAATATGGCCTTCGAATTGACTGTTTTCTAGGCATTGGTCTATTGAAACATCTTTTTTGAATGTGCAAATATCTTTGTTGTAGTTGATAAAACTTATTTTATCTGATTTCATTCATTTGTAAATTTTATATTATTACACAAATATATTTTAGTTTTTTTTATTTATAGCTTTTTGTTGTTTGATATATGTAATATACGCAATATATTATTTATTTGGCAAAAATTTTAAATGCAATATTGTTGCATTTAAAATAGTTTTGATTTATTTTTGTTTCTGTTTTTATATTATGTTGTCAATTTCTTAAAAAAGTCAATACAAATGTAGCTCTACATGCTGGATTCTATGGCATTGTATTTTCATTTGTTGTAGGAGTGTGTTTTTTTGAGTTACCTAAAAATATAAATGAAATGAATAGAAAATGTTTAATTCCATAAATATATGAAAAAATTACCTGTTACAGTATTAAGTGGTTTTTTGGGAGCTGGCAAAACTACTTTGCTCAACCATGTTTTGCACAATAAACAAGGACTTAAAGTTGCTGTTATTGTAAACGACATGAGTGAGGTAAATGTGGACGCAAGGCTAATTTCTGACCAAAATGTACTCTCTAGAACGGAAGAAAAATTAGTTGAAATGAGCAATGGCTGTATATGCTGTACCTTGCGTGAAGATTTGATGATAGAAGTCGAAAAATTAGCAAATGAAGGCCGTTTCGACTATTTATTAATCGAAAGCACCGGCATTAGTGAGCCAATTCCGATAGCTCAAACTTTTAGTTTTGTAGACCAAGAAAAAGGAATTGATTTGTCTAAATTTAGTTACATAGACACTATGGTAACTGTTGTGGATTGTTTTAATTTTTTCAAAGATTTTGGCACAAATGAATTGCTTGTAGACCGAAAATTGACAAATTTGGATGGAGATTATAGAACTATTGTTAATTTACTGACCGATCAAATAGAGTTTGCAAATGTAATTTTATTAAATAAAGTTGATTTAGTTGATAAAAATACTGTTGGAGTTTTGAAAGCATCTATCAAAAAACTTAATCCTGGTGCCAAAATTATTGAAACTACAAATAGTAAGATTGATGCAAATGAAATTTTAAATACTAAATTGTTTGATTTTGAAGAGGCTCAAAATTCGGCTGGATGGCAAAAAGAACTAGAAGCTGGTGAGCATACGCCCGAAACTGAAGAGTATGGCATCTCTTCGTTTGTGTTTAGAAATCAAAAACCTTTTCACCCAGAGCGTTTTTGGAATTACCTAAACCACGATTATCCCGAAAGTATAATCAGAGCAAAAGGACTATTTTGGTTGGCCTCTCGCCCTGATGATGCCATAAACTTTAGTCAAGCTGGAGGATCATCAAAACTCGAAAAAGCTGGTGTTTGGTGGGCAAGTATGACTTATAACGAACGTATGAATTACGAATCTTTTGCCGAAAACCGTACTTATATAGAATCAAAATGGAGCAAAAAATGGGGTGATAGAACCAACGAACTCGTTTTTATAGGGCAAGATCTTGAAAAAGATAAAATTATAAGAGATTTAGAAAACTGTATGCTGACTGAAGAAGAACAATATGCTTATGATAAAAATATTTCATTTACAGATCCTTTTCCAAAAGAAATTTAGTAATTTTCAGTAAATATTCTTTTATAAATTTTATAACTTAAATAGCAAAAATATTGCTTTTAAAATTGTATTTTAAGAAACAATACTATCAAATGTTCCTCATTTTTGGATGCTGAACATTATTTCAATATCAACAATTTGAGCTATAATATATAGCTGTAAAATTGGTTTTGCTTAAAAAAAGTAAATTTTAAAAAAATCTAAATGGTGTTTGCCCTGCAATTTACAATTTAGAAAAATACTTTTGTTTAGCCACAAAGAAGATATATTTAGAAATTGAGGTTTTGGTAGTGCTATTCTACAATTGATAGTAGAATAGAAAAAATCTATTATAAATTAAATCCCAAAACTATTTCTAATGAAATAGTTTTGGGATTTTTAAAAAACTACAAAGCCTCGCTACTTGTTTTAGCAGCTATATAATCACGGTTCATACGTGCAATATGCGATAAAGAAATTTCTTTGGGACACTCGGCAGAGCAAGCACCAGTGTTGGTACAAGCACCAAAGCCTTCTTTGTCCATTTGGGCTACCATAGCCTCGACCCTGCGGTGACGCTCGGCCTGACCTTGGGGCAGAAGTGCATATTGAGAAACTTTAGCAGAGGTAAACAACATTGCAGAGCCATTTTTGCAAGCCGCCACACAGGCTCCACAACCTATACATTGAGCGGCCAAAAAGGCCTCATCTGCATTTATTTTGGGTACTGGTATAGCGTTGGCATCTGGGGCGGCACCTGTATTGATAGAAATATACCCACCAGCATGTTGTATTCTATCAAAAGAAGTACGATCGACAACCAAATCTCTAAGGACAGGAAATGCACTTGCTCGCCAAGGTTCTACCACTATAGTATCGCCATCAGAAAACGAACGCATGTGCAACTGACAAGTAGTAACACCTTTGAGTGGCCCATGTGGACGACCATTGATGTGCATAGAACACATACCACAAATGCCCTCACGGCAATCGTGATCAAAAGCTACTGGTTCTTGTTTGTCTTTGGTTAGTTTTTCGTTGAGGGTGTCCATCATTTCCAAAAACGACATATCCGTAGACACATCGTTGAGGGAGTAATCGACCATAGCACCTTTATCGGCTTTATTTTTTTGTCTCCAAACTTTTAGCTTGATATTGATATGTTTTTCGCTCATATTTAGTATTAAATTTTATATTATTATGCTATAATTAAGATCAAGTCTACTATTTGTATTTTTTTTGATTATTTTAAAATTTTAAAATTTGTATCATTACAAATAAAATATTTTAAATTATCATTTGCAAATCTAGTAGATAAATTATGTATTTAAAACATGTTTTTATTTTTTATATTCTATCTAAATTAAGCCAAAGTTTTGTCTCTTGGTTAGAATAGATAGACTTATAACTTTGTGAGGTAGCTTTTTGTTGTTTTTAAAGGTTTTAAAAAACAAAATCCTTGCCTTGTTTTATCAACAAAGTAAGGATTTTGATTATTTGAAAATGGAAATTCTCTTTTTTAAAATTAACTTTCTAATCAAATCTAAAAATTAATTTAAAATAATTCTAAAATTAATCCATTTTAGAACCTTCAAGATTGTCTTCTGCTTTGACTTCTGCATTTATTGCATCTTTGATTAAAGTATTATGGTCTTGTCGCAGTTGTTCGTGGTCTTTGCGAAGTTGCTCATGATCTTCCCTCAATTTTTTTAGGTCTTCTTGTACTTTTGGGTCGTTGCAAGCCAATGCCAACACCGAAACTGCCATTACGCATATAATTTTTTTCATAAGTATGTTTTTTTTATGTAACAAAACTAATACTTTTATTTGTTGATTGTGAAATAGATATGTTAAAATTCTATTAAAATTTCAAATTATTATATATACATATATCAATGTCGATTACTTAAGAATCAGATTATCTTTCTTCTTTGGAGAAAGACCAAGATAGAGGCAATTAAAAATGCTTAAGTAAACGACATTGTGATACACATATACGTATGTCTTTATTACAATTCTAAAATAGAGTTTGGAAGTACCCAAAAACAAATATTAGTTTTAGTACACCATACTTTATATATAGGTATAATACCAAAAGGGAGTTTTTTTATTTATTAAAAATTTTACAAAAAGATAATATAGGTAACATAAAGTTAATTTTTGGGTAACTTTGGGTTAATAGTTGAAAGGTAGTTTTGCACCAAAATTTAACCTAAATCTATCTTAACCATGTTAAAAAATCTATTATTAACGAGTTGCTTACTTGCTGTAAGTTACTTTTCGCAAGCACAGCTTCAAATACGAGCTGTGGGGGGCACTGCTTCGCTTGGATATAATTCTAATGGTGGTGTGGCAGAAATTACTGCTTTCGACCCTATTACAAAACAATTATTTTGTATCAATGGTGTAGCAAACATTATTGCAGTATATGATTTTAGTAATCCTGCTACCAATGGTATGAGTCCTGTTTCTACATTTTCTATTACAGGAGCTGGTTCTATCAATAGTATTGCTTGCTATCAAGGATTATTGGCGGTAGTTTACGAAAATCAGTTGGATAGAACCCAAGCTGGTGCAGTGCAATTATATAAAACATCTGATTTATCGCTTATAGGTTCGCCTATCACAGTGGGTGCTCAGCCAGACATGATTACTTTTACGCCTGATGGCAAAAAATTGTTGGTTGCCAATGAAGGTGAACCAAATAATGCCTATACTGTAGATCCAGAAGGTTCTGTAACTATAATTGATGTAACAAGTCCTGCAAGTCCTGGTGTATCACAAATTAGTTTAAGTTCGCTCAATGGAACAGTGCCACATTTATCTACTCAACCTGTGGTTACACCAAGCATAAGGATATTTGGAATGATAAATTCAGAAACTGTTGTAGGAACTTCTCTTACAAACACAAAAACACCTTCTACTGTTGCCCAAGACCTTGAGCCAGAGTACATTACTGTTTCCCCAGATGGCAATACAGCTTGGGTTACTTGCCAAGAAAACAATGCTGTATTAGTAATTAATGTAGCAAATGCTTCCATTGTTACTTTAGTAGGTTTAGGATATAAAGACCATAATTTAATGGGCAATGGCATGGATATTACAAATGCACCTGCCAATACTGCTGGGGTAAATATTACAACTTATCCTCTCAAAGGAATGTATCAACCAGATGGAATTAGTGTAACTTACATTGGTGGAGTACCTTATCTATTTACAGCTAACGAGGGTGATGCTAGAGACTATCCTGGATTTGGAGAAGAAATAGCACCCAATGCTGCTTTTTTTAATAGAATAAATAATGGAGCTTCTCCAGCTGTAAATAGTTTGATTACAACATCAGGAATTAGAATATCTAACACTATGGGAAATATTGATGGTGGAATGCCTTACATGAGTAATTCAGTTGTAGGTACAAACATTAATTCAGGTAATAATTTTGAAGAACTATATACATTTGGTACACGCTCGTTTTCGGTGTGGAATGGCTTGACAGGTGCTTTGGTTTGGGATAGTGGCGATCAATTTGAACGCCAAACTTTAGCTGCTTTTCCTAATAACTTCAATGCAAATCATAATGGAGCTGCTGGTAACACAATTAAAGGTAGAAGTAGAAACAAAGGTCCTGAACCAGAATCTATTGTAACTGCTGTGCTTGGCGATAGTGTGTATGCTTTTATTGGATTAGAACGCATTGGTGGAGTAATGGTTTATAATGTAACCAACCCCATTGCTCCATTTTTTAAACAATATTTGAATACACGCAATTTTTCAGTAATACCAACTGCTGCAGGCACAGACTTAGGTCCAGAGGGCTTGACTTTGATAAAAGCATCTGAAAGTCCAAATGGTTTGCCTTACTTGGTAGTTTCCAACGAAATAAGTGGTACAGTAAGAATATTTGCTTTAGAAAACAGAGTTGTGCAAAATAGAACTGTATTTTTGTCTATTCCATCAAACCAAAGCGTAAGTGGAGCAGCATTACTTACACTTTCTGGTGCTGGTCTGCCAAGTCCATTGGCTTTTTCAGCTCCTGCTGGTTTTGAAATATCTTCTGCTGCTGGTTCTGGGTTTGGTTCATCTTTGAATCTATCACATAGTGGTAATGTATTTAATCTTCCAGTTTTTGTAAGATATACTGGCACAGCTCCATATACTTCAGGTTTTGTAACTATTACAGGAGCAAACATGGCAATTTCACAAGTGCTTTTAGCAGGAGAGAACCTGAAATTTGCACAATCTGAGAAATCTGCAACTTCATCGCAAAGCTCATATTTATTTAGCACTGTTCCAGGAGCAAAATTTACAGCCATGATGACAGTTGGCGACCAAGTAGGTGGCTATGCTTTTTGCGGAATCCCTGATGGTGTGGGTGCTTATGATAATAATGATGGAACATTTACAATGCTTATCAACCACGAAATTGGAAATACAAATGGTGCTATTCGTGCTCATGGTGGAAGAGGAGCTTTTGTATCTCAGTGGGTAATTAGCAAATCTACACTGGCTGTACAAAGTGGTAGCGATTTGATAAGAGATGTTAAATTATTTAATGCCACTACATTAGGATACACCACTTTCAACATGGCAAATACTATTGCTGGATTAAATATGGGACGTTTTTGCTCGGCAGACTTGCCTGCTGTTTCGGCTTTTTATAATTCAATTACTGGCCTTGGCACACAAGATAGATTGTTTATGAATGGCGAAGAAATTGGTGCAGAAGGTCGTGGTTTTGCTCATGTAGCTACAGGAAACGAAAAAAGTACTTCTTACGAATTACCAAGAATGGGCAAATATTCCTTTGAAAACATTGTGGCTAATCCATTCAGACAAAACAAAACCATAGCTGTAGGTACAGACGATGCCACTCCTGGGCAAGTATATGTATATATTGGTACAAAACAAAGTTCTGGGAATGTGATTGAAAAAGCTGGTTTGACAAACGGAAAACTCTATGGTATAGCTGTATCAGGAATGTTAACTGAAAATAATACAACTACTGGCGTAAAAACTACTTTCACTTTAGTAGATTTAGGAAATGTAGAAACCATGACTGGTGCTGCTTTGCAAACAATGAGCAACAATTTGGGAGTTACACAATTTTTGAGACCAGAAGACGCTGCTTGGGATCCAAGTTCTTTAACAGATTTATATTTTGCAACTACCAACGCTTTTACTGCTCCTAGTCGTTTATGGAAAGCAAGTTTTACTGACATTACAAATCCTGAATTAGGTGGAACTATTGAAGCTGTTTTGGATGGCACAGAAGGACAACGTATGCTAGACAATATTGGAATAGATAATTTTGGACATGTATTGATGGTTGAAGATGTAGGAAACAATGCACATCTTGGAAGAGTATTGCAATATGATATAGTAACCGACAAAATGACTACTGTTGGTTCGCATGACCCAATCCGTTTTTCTACTTTAGGTGGAGCCAATTTACTAACTCAAGATGAAGAAGCCTCTGGAATTGTAGATGTGCAAGATATCCTTGGTCAAGGTATGTTTTTAGTGGTAGATCAAGCCCACTATGCTTTGCCAGGAGAGTTGGTAGAAGGTGGACAAATGTTGGCTTACTTTAATCCAGATACATTTAGAGGTCGTACGCCAAGTATTACTGTTACAAGTGCCAATTTAACTTCAGGTGGAGCAAATCTTAATCTGAATACCTTGGTAGCTAGCAATTCTACTGGTGCTATATCATATTCTGTATCAGGCGCAAATGCAAGTGTAGTTTCAGCCAATCAATTACAATATTTTGATGCTGGAGTGGTTACAATTATGGGTACAATTGCCTCTATTACAGGTTTCAAATCTGCCATGTTTACTACCACAGTTACGATTGCAAAACAAAATGCAATGCTTACATTTTCGGGTGCTATGCTTACAATAGGTGGTGCAGTATTAAATATTTCAAGTCTATTAAATACAAATTCAAATGGAGTGAAATCATTTACCATCACTGGAACTGCAGCAACTTTATCTGGCTCTAATGTATTAACTGCCGTAGAAGCTGGTATGGTAACCATTGCTGGAAGTGTAGCTTCATCAGCAGCTTTTGAAGCTAGTTCAATCACATCAGCCATATTTACAATTGTAAAACAAAATCCAAACATTACATTCTCTGGAGCTAGTTTGACACTTGGTGGTGCAACTTTAGATTTTTCAAGTTTATTTACTTCAAATTCTACTGGCACAAAATCGTTTACTGTAAATGGCACAGCAGCTACAATTTCTGGCTCAAATATTTTGACAGGTGTTTCAGCTGGTTCTGTAACTGTAACAGGTATGGTAGAATCAACTACAGGTTTCAATGCAGGTATGGCAATGGCTGTATTTACGATTGTAAAACAAAATCCAAACATTACATTCTCTGGAGCTAGTTTGACAGTTGGTGGTTCAAGTTTAGATGTTTCAAGTTTATTTACTTCTAATTCTACTGGCACAAAATCGTTTACTGTAAATGGAAGTGCTGCTACAATTTCTGGCTCAAATATTTTGACAGGTGTTTCAGCTGGTTCAGTAACTATAACAGGTATGGTAGCATCAACTACAGGTTTCAATGCAGGTATGGCGATGGCTGTTTTTACAATAATTACTGTACCAAGCCCAATCGTAAAAGCTAATCCTAGTATCACATTTACTGGAGCTACCTTGACTATTGGTGGTGCAAACGTAAATTTGGCAACCTTATTTAGCACAAATGCTACTGGTACCCCTTCATTTATGATAGATGGAACAGCTGCAAGTATATCTGGTACCAATTTGGTTGCTTTATCAGCAGGAACTGTTACTATTACAGGTTCACTAACTTCTACAGTAGGTTTCAATGCAGCTTCTAAAACAGCAGTGTTTACGATTGTAGCTGGAAATAGTACATCAATTAATGCAGCTACATACCAATCTACCACCCTTACATTGTATCCAAATCCTGTAACAAACGATCTTTTACATTTGAATAAAACAGTTTCTGGTTTTATTTATACTACATCTGGAGTAGAAGTATTGAAATTTGTAAACACCAACACATTGGATGTTTCTAAACTTAATGCAGGAAAATATATCTTAAAAACTATCAATGGAGATTCTATTCCATTTGTAGTAAAATAAAAATCCAAGACCTATAAGGTTTCTAAAACCTTACAGGTCTTAAAAAACCAAACTTTCCAAGTTTCAAAAACTTGGAAAGTTTTTTTTATGCCCATTTATTAGCTAATTTTTTAGAGAAAAAAACTTTTACAAATGTATAAAATCAAGAAAATCCTTCCATTCTGTCTGTAAAAACGGTGATCAATTTATGGGTTTTATTTAGTTCTAAAATTTGCTCCCATTTGGTTTGAAACTCAACATAAAATTGGTTCATTTTCAGATTTCCTAATCTAACATGAATAACCTTTGGTGGTGGGTCGCTTAAAAGTATTTTATTAGAAAAATCACTATCTTTGGTAATAATAGTCAAATTATTATCTTTTGCAAATTGCCAAATTTGATCATCTGAGGCATCATCATCAATATCTTTTTGCATCAAAAAATCTGGGTTATTCCATAAATGAAAATAATATGGCATATTTACATCAACCAAAAATTTCTTCATCTTTTATGCTGCAATAGTTTTAATGGTAAAATTTCTGTCCATTAATTTAGCAGCAAACAATAGACAAGCACTAATATCAGCTTCTTCTAGCGATGGATACTGTCTTAATATTTCTTCGTGCGATTCTCCAGCACTTAAAAATTCAAGAATGGTTTGAACAGTAATTCTTTTTCCTCTAATAATTGGTTTGCCGTTGCAAATTTTATCATCTATACTAATTCTGTTCAACATATTTTCCATATTTATCTTTTTAGCCAAACAAAAATAATATTTTAATAAGTATCCCCATAAATTAAATCAATTTAGTTTTATATTTCTTTCAAAATAAACCTTTTATGGTTTTTTTAGACAGCGTTTTTTTTAAAAAATATCTAAAAACAATTATAAAATATAAACTTTTTTTCGTAATTTTATTGCTCAAAATTATCAGTTAATTTATTGATAAATAAGTATTTATATTGATTATTTCATTGTTACATAAAGTTAAATATTATTTTGAAAATCAAATTTATTTTTCCAATATTTTTAATATTATGTGTCGGTTTTTTAATGTCATTTCAAGCAGATAATAATTTAAAATCTTATAAAAATTATTATTTTCAACAGCTTGATTTTTTCAAACAACATCACGTTAAAATTTTATCACAAATCAAAAAATCAAACTTAAACTCAACTTCTAATGTAGAAAATCTTAAAACTCAAATTTCTGAAGTTAGACTTACTTTGAAAGCCATCGATTTTTGGTTGCGTTATCTCGAGCCTGTGGCTTATAAGCAAATCAATGGACCTTTGCCTGTAGAATGGGAAACCGAAGTACACGAAAAACACGAAAAACCTTACAAACGCTTAGGTTCTGGCTTCACTTTGGCTTTGCTTTATTTAGAAGAACCCAATCCAAATAAAGACACTTTATTGCAATTTTTTAAACAATCTAGTCAAGCATTGCAGGTGTTTGAACAAGATTCAATAACTACACAACTCAATGATTATCAGCATTTTGTGTTTGCTAATCGATTGCATTTGCTCAACTTGGCTGCCATCTACACCACAGGTTTTGAGTGTAGCGATACTGCTGCCATAGTTCCCGAACTTTTGGCAATACTCGAATCCACTCACAACATATATTTGGCTTATAATCAGACATTTATAGATAAAAATATTCCAGCCTATTATTTATTAACTTACTTAAAAATGATTGATTTTGTAAAAAATCAACCCAAAAATTACAGCCAATTCAATCATTTTGTTTTTATAAAAGATTATGTAAATGTGCTTTTTGCATACAATCAAAAATGGATTGTAGAGAGCAAAGCCAGTTCAAAAAGTTTTTTAGACTATGCCTTGAACAAAAACAATCAAACCATTTTTTCAAAAAACGTATATCGAGCCCAAAATGCCAAAGGCATATTTTTGAGAGTAAACGATGAAAATGAGTTGTTAAAAATCAAAAACATGGGTAAACTGTTGTTTTACGACCCCATTTTATCCAAAAATAATCAACGCAGCTGTGCTTCTTGCCATTTTCCAACCCAATTTTTTACAGACACAACACGAAAAGCTGCCCCACATTTTAGCAAAACTTTGGCACTGCCTCGAAATACTCCCAGTTTGATAAATGCCAATGCCAATCATTTGTTGATGCACGATGGCAAACATATTTCGCTCCAAAACCAATGCAAAGATGTCATTACCAACCCTAACGAAATGGCTAGCGATGCCAAAGAAGTTGTTGAAAAAGTAATGAATTGTAAAAAATATAAACAAACTTTTTCAGAATTTTTAAAACATACACCCCAAGAGACTAAGGTTACTTTCGACCATATAGCCTCTGCCATTACACTTTATTATAACGATTTTAGCCAATATGATTCCGATTTTGACGATGCCATGAACCATAAAACCACTCTAAACGAACAATCCATCAAAGGTTTTAACCTTTTTATGAGCAAAGCCCAATGTGCTACCTGCCATTTTGTGCCGCAATTTAATGGTACAAAACCACCTTACACAGGTTCAGAATTTGAAGTTTTGGGCACGCCAGCCGATAAAAATTATAAAAATCTAAGTGCAGATTTGGGTAGATTCGACCAAAATCCAGCCATTGAAACCAAAAATGCTTTTAGAACATCAACCTTGAGAAATAGTGCTAAAACCAAACCTTATATGCACAATGGCGTGTTCGACACTCTGGATGAAGTGATAGATTTTTACAACACAGGTGGCGGTGCAGCTCATGGCTTATTAGTTGATAATCAAACACTTTCTTCAGATTCTTTGCATCTTTCCTCTACCGAAATCAGTCATTTAAAAGCATTTATTCATAGTTTAAACGAACATATTGTTTTTGATACTGAGCCAAAAGAGTTGCCAAAATCAAACCAAAAAAATCTAAATAGTCGAAAAATTGGTGGAGAATATTAAAGCGATACCATCGCTCAAAGCGATGGTATCGCTAACTTTAAAAAAATAGAACCATGAAAATAAAATTAATTATCTTATTATCAAGCATTTGCATCATCTCATTTGCACAAAAAGCTAAAAAATCAGACTATGAATTTCCAGCCGAAATGAAACCACACGTGCAAGAAGCCTATTTGATTGAGTGCGAAAAAGGCAAAATATTATATGGTATCAATTGTGCCAAATGCCATTCTACCTTTGAAAAAAAGCGTGAAATTATTCCTAGTTTTACAGCCGAACAGTTCGAGGCATACAAAATTCGCATTGCCAACACCCAACACGAGCAAAATATGACAGAAGAACAACTCGCTCCAGATGAGTTGGGCATGATTATCACTTTTTTGACATATCGAAAGAAAAAATGAGTAATTATTCAGTAATATGCATTAATATTTTACTCTTAGATTAAAACACTAAATGAAATTTTTATATATATTCCAATGACGTTTACTTGGGCATTTTTTATTGCCTTTATCTTAGTGTTTCTCCAAAGGAGAAAGTTAATAGGTCTCTTATGTAAACGATATTGATGTATATTCTATTTCATTAAATAGAAGTTTCATATCTACAATCTAAAAATTAAAACAATCCAAAAAAAATAATTTGAAAATAATATAATAGTATTACCTTTGAAACTTGATTTGTATGCGAAAAAATGTCATGCGTGTACAGTTTATTCAACATTTTCAACCAATAATAGATGAGTAAGAACATAAAATTGGGCCTTTTTGGCTTTGGAGTAGTAGGTCAAGGATTGTACGATGTGCTCAACAAAGCCAAAGCCATGCGTGCAGATGTGTATAAGATTTGCGTAAAAGATAAAAATAAAAGAAGAACAATTCCTGATTTTCACTTTACTTACGATGCCGATGATATACTTAATAACCCAGAAGTTGATGTTGTTGTAGAAATTATTAATGATGCTGACGAAGCCTATCGTATAGTTACTACAGCTCTCAAAAATGGGAAACATGTAGTAACTGCTAATAAAAAAATGCTGGCCGAACACCTACCAGAATTAGTAGAATTACAACAAAAGCACAATGTATCGCTATTGTACGAAGCCTCAACTTGTGGAGCTATTCCTATCATTAGAAATTTAGAAGAATATTACGACAACGAATTGCTACATTCTATATGTGGCATATTTAATGGTACTTCAAATTTTATTTTAACAAAAATATTTAATGAAAAACTTACTTATGATGTAGCTCTCAAACAAGCTCAAGATTTAGGATTTGCCGAGACCGATCCAACTTCTGATGTGGGTGGTTTTGATGCCAAATATAAACTATGTATTGTAGCTGCTCATGCTTATGGTCTTTTTGTGAAACCAGCCGAAGTTTTCAACTATGGCATACAAAATTTATCAAAATATGCTATCCAATACGCTTTTGAAAAAGGATATAAAATAAAATTGGTACCCACAGCACTCAAACTTACCGACAAACAAGTGGGTATGTTTGTGATGCCTCAATTTATAGATTACGACCACTATCTATATGATGTAGATAACGAAAACAATGGTGTGATAGTAGAGGCTGCATTTGCAGACAAGCAATTTTTCTTTGGAAAAGGTGCAGGTGGGCATCCTACTGGTTCGGCAGTACTTAGCGATATTTCGGCTTTGACTTACGCTTACAGGTATGAATATAAAAAATATTTGCAAGACGAAAAAGTAAAATTTACCAACGAAATAGAGATTGAAATATACTTAAAATATAGTACAGAAGCCGACATAGCCGATTTTAAATTCATTTCTATTTCTGATAAATATTTTGGTAGAGAACATAATTATATCATAGGTACAGCCAATCTTAGCGAAATAATAAAAGCCAAAACTATGCTAGAAAACAAAAATGTGTTTATGGTAAACACTGGAAAACAAGTTGTTGGAGTAAAAAAATAGTTTTTGATTCTTTAGGGAACTTCTAAAAATTCAACTTATTGATTAATGGCACACAAAAAACTATATTTGTGATTTTGTGTGCCAATAACTGGGGTGGAAAATTCTAAAAAAGTGTCATTCTACGAAATTACCTCAACAACACCCTAGCTTTTGTAATAGCACCTCCAGCATCTTGTAAAAACACTCCTATACTTGCTCCTGGATTTGGTGTAGCAGTAGATACCGCTAATCCAGGATTTGTAGATGTTACACAATGTTGTCCACGAGTGATAGTTGAAAGTGATGATACATTTACGCTTACAACCCCAGCCACTGCTACTTTGCAAACGGCTCCGTTGGGGCATGTTTCCATTAATACACCTAATTAAATATAAATTTATAACTAATACATACATATTTAAACCCCTATATGCCATAAGGTATCTGCACTTAGATCAGCATTGTGTGGGTGCCATTCCAAATGATATTTTTCGTTTGTGATATAATAAGATGTAGTATTTTTTAAGAAACCAAATACTTCGCTATTGGTATAGGGGGACAAATCAATCTTTTTTACTGTGTTATCATCAAATGTGCAGATGAGCTGTAAACGATCAGGACAAACGCATTTAAGATATTTTAAATAAAAATTACCTATTATTTTAATAACCCCACCCTAAATCTAATTTCTGCTACGATTTCGCAGAATCCAAAGGGAGGGACTTTACATTTAACTATTTAAAAAACATTATTTTTTAGTAATATTTTACTATTTTATCCTATAATATTTTTAAATGCGTTTGCCCTAGTAAACGATTAATTTCTTTATATGCTGTTATCGTTCTCATTAGTTTAAGCCATTAATTTTAAATACCATACTTTCTTCTACAGCGAGTTTCCAATTTGCCGATAGTTCATGTTTGTGAATTTCTATATGAATATGAGAAACAGAATGTTCTTTATATTCATAGAAGTACATTAAAATATTAATCCCATAAAAATAGAAATAACTGGCATGAAATAAATATAGTTAAATAATTTTATATTTTAGTTTAGTTTATCATTTTTAGTGTTTTTTTATTTCTAAATATTACACAAACAACGTATTATTTTGAATTTATTCTTTGGTTTGAGGCACAAAAAATACTTTATTTATCTATGTTCTGTATGCCACAAAATACAGTGAAGATTATCAAAAGCTATGAAAATATATCTTTTAAGTCTATTTTTAATCCCTCTATTGTTTTTACAAGTATTATATCATCTTCTAAATATTTTTTATCTAATCTATATTTTTCATTTTCTAAATGATAAACTTCTATCATCTCGTCTGCTGGATATACAATCCAGTATTCTCTTACACCTGCCTCTTCATACAAATTAAATTTAGTAACCAAATCATGTTTTCTATTAGATTCTGATAGTATTTCAATAATAATATCTGGAGGACCATTACAGCCTCTTTTGTCAATCAAATCTGGATTACAGATTACACAAATATCTGGCTGAACCACAGTTGTGATTTCTGTATCTTCTTTGATTCTTTTTAAACGGACATCGTAGGGAGCAAAGCGAACTTGGCATTTTTTATTTTTTAAATAATAAGCAATATCTCTGTGCAAATTACTTCCTAAACTTTGATGATCATTGCTCGGTGCAGGAGCCATTTTTCTAATATATCCCTTTATTAGCTCTACCCTGTCGTCAAACCACCATGTGAGGTAATCGGCATATGTATATTGCTTCGAAAAATCAAGTTGATTAATATTGGTAATCATTTGTTACGATATTTGGCGTATTAAAGTTATTTTAGTTATTTATATTATTATTTGTATAATTCTTCTTATTGGTGTTTGTTATACAAAACACTTTTCATTTTTGTGGGATGTATGCCACAAAATACAGTAGAAATTATCAAAAGCTATGAAAATATATCTTTTAAGTCTATTTTTAATCCCTCTATTGTTTTTACAAGTATTATATCATCTTCTAAATATTTTTTATCTAATCTATATTTTTCATTTTCTAAATGATAAACTTCTATCATCTCGTCTGCTGGATATACAATCCAGTATTCTCTCACACCTGCCTCTTCATACAAATTAAATTTAGTAACCAAATCATGTTTTCTGTTAGATTCTGATAGTATTTCAATAATAATATCTGGGGGACCATTACAGCCTCTTTTGTCAATCAAATCGGGATTACAGATTATGCAAATATCGGGCTGAACCACAGTTGTGATTTCTGTATCTTCTTTGATTCTTTTTAAACGCACATCTTAGGGGGCAAAGCGAACTTGGCATTTTTTATTTTTTAAGAACTTACCCAAAGCATAAGCAAAATTAAACGATGACTTTTGATGACAATCGTTTGGTGCAGGAGCCATTTTTCTTATGAATCCCTTTATAAGCTCTACCCTGTCGTCAAACCACCATGTAAGGTAATCGGCATAACTATATTGCTTAGTAATGTCAAGTTGCGATATGTCGGTAATGCGTTCCATTTTATGATTTTTATATGGTTCACGTTTTGTTGGTAAAGAACACCAACAAAGGGTAAATTTCAAATGTATTTCTCTGTTAAAATTTACAAGAAAATCTCAAATTAATTTCTGTTTAATATAATATTACTTTTCTATCGCAACAAAACCCTAGCTTTTGTAATAGCACCTCCAGCATCTTGTAAAAACACTCCTATACTTGCTCCTGGATTTGGTGTAGCAGTAGATACCGCTAATCCAGGATTTGTAGATGTTACACAATGTTGCCCACGGGTGATAGTTGAAAGTGATGATACATTTACACTTACAATCCCAGCCACTGCTACTTTGCAAACGGCTCCGTTGGGGCATGTTTCCATTAATACACCTATGGCGGCATTGTTTGATGCAATATTTGTTATATTAAATGAATCATCTTGTCCAGCACCAGTGGCTACTACTACAATATCATCAGGGTTTGCATTAGTAGCTGCATTTTTCAACCAAACCACCACAGGTTTATTGCCAGTTTCTGTACCATTACCAAGACCTAAGTCGCCATTTACTTGTAAAGTAGATTTCATTACGTTTGATGCAAAGCCAATACCAACCCCACCAGTTGTATTCACAAAAATACGTGTTTGGTTATTTGTTTGTATAGCCAAGCCATAATTATCTGCTGTGCCCATTCTGCCAAAACCTGCTACACTCATATTTGTACCTCCAATGCTATTATTGCCAAAAATATTCCAAGTTTGATTAAAATCATTGTTTCCACCACCACCTCCATCTCTGCCTTGCCATTGCGTTCCATCCCAAATTTCTACATTTTTTTTGTCTGTATTAAAAAATATCATACCAGCGTCCAAAACTCCTAATTGTGCAGTGAGCACTACCATTTGAGCAGTAGTTACATACGGAAAAACTAAACCACGTGGAGAAGTTGGATTTAATCCTCCTATACGCAAGGCTTCGTTACCTGTAAATGTATTAACGCCAATGCCAACGGCTCCTTTAGAGTGAATTCGCATACGCTCGGTAATTTCAGAGGCTACACCATCGTTGGTATAAAAAGCCAAATGTCCTGCATTGTTGCCATTACCATTCAAAATACCTGAAATTTTGGCCTGGTAGCTAGTTTCGGCTTGTGAGCCCGTTATGTTTCCACCACCTACTAATCCAAATCGCAAATCAACAGAATTGTTGGCATTATTTCCATTGCTTACTAAATCTAAAGCTTTGAAATTTAGAATACTTGCAGAGTTTGTTTTTATAAACAAACTAGCCGCAGTTGTGCCATTGGGATCTAAAAATCCGCCACCAATTCCTACTTTATTTGAAGGTGTTACTATTAAATCGGGGTCTTGATTTAAAGGGCCACCTCCAAAAATTCTTACTCTATTTCCAAAAATATTTGTTCCTTGCCCACTAAAAGCGCCTCCTTTTATATTCAAAGAATTACCACCACTGTCGAAACCTGAGCTACTAAACGATGCTGCTGTAAAATAAATAGAACCTTCATAGCCATCGCTGTTTCCGATTATTAAACCAGAGGTAGCAGTGGTGTTGCTTAACAAAGATTTCAAATATATGGTTGGTGTTTGCGAATTTACAGCATTTGGTAATAGTAAATCACGAGAAAAGCCAGTTGATAAACTCCATTTGCTACCAAAAGCAGTTGAGGCTGCCATGCCTACATTGCCTAAACCATCTACGGTAAGGATAGACCCAGAGGTATTAAAACTTCTAAAACGAATTGTTCCGTTAATATCTAGTCTTGCCGTAGGAGTAGTTGTAATACCTATACCAATTGAAGCATTAGGATTTGCATCTGGTTGCAATAAAATAGCTTGAGGTCCAACTCCTTGATTATAAGCAAAGATTCTGCCCAAATTTAAAGTGTAATCATAAGTCATAATCATGTGTTTTTGTGCATTGAGTGG
Organism: Cytophagales bacterium; assembly: GCA_013297755.1. Lineage (GTDB taxonomy): Bacteria > Bacteroidota > Bacteroidia > Cytophagales > UBA9547 > REAG01. The sequence goes on along the minus strand of JAAFIH010000003.1, from coordinate 172,876 downwards.
TGCATTATCACCAACTTCTACAACACCTGTAAATTTTCCGTTTCCAGTTACAACTAAAGCATCATTATAAGGGTTATTTGTCGTGTTTATACCTATTGTGCTATTGGTATAAATCATAGTTGCTCCATTTGGCAACCAATAATTGTTACCAAATTGAATCGTCCCCATGCCTATATTTCCTGCACCATCTACAGTAAGTACAGAGCCAGTAGTTGAAAGCGTTTTTATTTGCAAACCACCATCCATTACAAAATTAGAACCCATAAATGAAGCTATACCAATATTATTTATTCTTAACCGAGATAAACCACCTGTTCTCAAAGAAACTTCATTTGTACCAACAAAATCAAAACCTGCTTGATTGCCACCATTAACTAATCCTGTGCCTAAAAAACCTGATGTAGCAGAAACTTGTCCAAAAACTTCTAATATTGATAATCCAGTATTTATTCCACCAATACCTACACTTGTACTGTAATAAATGCTAGAACCAGAATTTATCCATTGACTCCCCCCACTTATCGTAAAATTTCCACCCACATTGCTTACCACAATTCCACCAGTTCCAATAATAGTATTTACGATTGAGCCTGTAGATTTCCATAGTGTGCCATTCCAGGTATAAAAATTTTTGTCATCGGTGTCATAAACTGCCATGCCAATAGCTAAACCAGCAACTGTACCCAATGAACTTCTTTGAGCTGTTGTCAATCTTGGCATAAGAAAACCTTGTGGATAAGTACTAGAATTTTCTACATTTATATCCAAAACAGCTCTTGGATTGGGTGTATTTGTGCCAATACCTTGAGATTTTTGGGCAAATACCCCATAGATGCTAAAAAATAGCACAATAAATAGTAATTTTTTGTTCAACATTGTTAGTTTTATGGTCTTTGATTTATACACTATACATAAAAAAAGTAAATTATTTTTCAGTTTATATCAAACCAAATGTATGAAAATAAATGAATAATAAAAATTAAATTTCATATCTAGTAATAATTTTGGATAATAATCTAAATTACTTCAACTTTATTGCCATTGTATTCTACCATCATCCCAACCCTTATTTTGTTTCTTATCCTAAGTTCTACTGTGTTTTGTACTTTTACAAGACCCAGGCTTATTACATTGCCAGCCTCGCCACCAGTATCAACCCAGCCCATAAATTTTAGTAATTTATTCAACTCTATGTAATCACCTTTGGTAATTTCAAATTTTTCTAATTTCATTTTTAAATAATTTAAGCCATAACTTCACGAATAAAAGCTAATAAAACATGAACACCCAAACACCCAACCACATGAACACATGAACACCCAACCACATGAACACCCAAACACCCAAACACATTAACACCCAACCACATTAACACATGAACACCCAACCACATGAACACATGAACACCCAACCACATGAACACCCAAACACCCAACCACATTAACACATTAACACATTAACACATTAACACATTAACACATGAACACATTAACACATTAACACATTAACACATGAACACATGAACACATAAACACCCAAACACCCAAACACATTAATTATCATACAACATCCAACTAAAACCAATATTGAGAAAAGGTCTTGCAGATGGATAATAGGGCGAAATGTAGTAGCCATTGTTTTGAAAAAAATCTCCTGGAAAAAAAGCGTTTATTTGATTCATGCGACCAAAAACACGGGTATTTTTTATTTTGAAATTAATAAAAGCATCCACCAAAAACATATCTTTGAGATTAAAATCGTTTTGCAGGTAGAAAGTAGATAGCTCAGGCCTGTAAGCATCGCCTTTGTATTGGCTGCGATAGCGAATATCTATGCCAATCAATATTTGTTGTTTCCCACGTTTTTTTAAGGGAGCAATTCTATAGTAAAATTTATTAGAACTAAAAAAAACAGGTACTCTGTATAGGTTGTCAGGGTCGTTTTTGAGGGTTATTCTTGTAAAATTTTCTACATTGAAGCCTCTCTTTTCGGTCGCCAAGTTTATTTCTAGGCTATAGAGTTGAATAGCTTTTTTGGCTTGCTGTGGCGTAGCTTCAGTATCAAAATAGACATAATCTTGTATCAAATCAGAACTTAGTTTTAGGCTTGTTTTTGTGGTTTTCAAAAATTTATAATCAGATTTGATATAAAATTGTGTACTATTGATGCCCCTAAAATGATTGTTGGCCCAGCTATACAATCCATTTTGTACATACAGTTGCTGAAAAGTAGGGGAGTGGCGTAGGGTAGATGCACCAGTTTCAAAAAAATATTTATAATTATACGATACAGAAAGCAGTCTTTCTCCTACATTTTTAGGTATCAAATTAGTTTCAGATTGGTAAGAAAACCCTACTACTTGTTCGGCTTTTAGTCTAATTACAGAGTAAGAATCGTTTATGTAATATGCCAAATCTACACCTACAAAATTTTGGTTTGTTCTATGAACAGGCATAGAATCACCTCTAAAAAAGAAAAAATTGGCTGTTTCAATAGGATTTGTTACTATTTCTATACCTTTTATAGCTCCTAAAACAGAACTATACATGTTTTTATGATTTTTGAAATACGCCACTGCAACCAAATTTTGTAGTTGGGTCTTGACACCTAATTTTTGAGAAATGGTAATAAATTGACTCCCAAAATCAATAGCAGAGGTTTGTTTTTTGGTAGGATAAAAAAACAAAGTATCCTCCAAACTTGGGTTTTTGATGGTATTTACCGAAAAAGCGTTGGCAGCAAAAGGATCTTGGTAGCGTATACGTTGGTTTCGGTGGTCAAATTCATGGAAAAACGACAATTTTCCTTCCTTTAAGGCATCGTATTGCTGGTAAAAATGCCAAACTATGCGTCTATCTCTGCTGTAGATGCTGCCATCAATACGTGCAGGCTCTATGCGTGCTTGTTGTGATAACAATTTGCCACCCCAGCCCCCAATATTGGTTGGTACTCTATTATCAAATAAAATGGGACTTTCGTCTGGCCCAGATTTTGCATTTATTCTATCCAACCCCCCTTGTTCGTTTTGTTTATGCACAAAATAGGTAAAACTACCCATAAAGTGATAGCGTTCGTTTTTGGATTTGCCTGAAGTAAAAATTTTAAAATCTTGATTAGAAGCCAAAGCATCGTTGGTACGTCCACTTTTGCCAAATTGCTTGTTGCTATTGAGCCGTTGGTAGCTAAATCCTACATTCCAAAAACGATTGATATTTCGTGCAAATTCCGCAAAAATACGATTCTCATCGCCTGTATTGGCCAAATATTCAAATTTGGTGTACGATGATCGGGTATTAAAATAATGCATCGTTTTGGGTTCTGTAAAATAATGGTCGTAGATAGTAAATCCATTTTTGACCCCAAGTTCTACTGGCGAAATGTAAAATACTGGCTTTGAGGCTGTACCCAACATACCCAAATTTTGAAAAATATTATTTTTTACAAATATATAATTGTAGTTGTGAATATCAGATACATTGGTATCTATTTTGAAATAGTTGTATTCATTGCGATAACTTCTATTTTTATATGCTAACAAGATGCTATCTTTTTTAAATTTTGTGAGTGTATCAAAGCCAATGATACGTTTTTTTACTAATCTCATCGAATCTGTAAGTAAACTGTCGGCCAACAACATGATGCCATCAGTGGCTGGTATAAAAACAGTATCTTTTTTATAATACCTTAATTTTGAGGCATTTACCCCATTTTGGTCAAATAATTTTGTGGTATGGGTACCATACAAAAATTTTACTGTATCGTTTACTACTTGAGCGTAGGTTTTACCGAAAAAATGGAATAAAAGTGCAGTAAATAATAATTTTTTGAGCATTTGAGTGCGATATTACTAAAAAATATCTAAGGTTTTGAAAATCATTTTCTGAAATTGTAGTTCGTTTTCCAAAAATTTAACTTCTATGGGTACATAAAAACAGGGTACGTTTTTCAAAATGGGTTCAAAAGTAGATGCTTTTAGCTTTACCATATCTTTTTCAGTTGTTAAAATACATATATTTTTGAGGGCAAAGGTATCAGAAATTTTTAATATTTTTTCAACATCTACACTTGTGTAGCAATGATGATCTGCAAAAAATAACTTTTCTAGTATCGTGAAATTATTTTTCAAATAATCCGCAAAAGGTTCGTTTTGAGCCAATCCTGCCACTACAACTATGTTTTTTATCTCAGTTGGTTCAATATTAGGGCCATAAAATTGAACAGGATTACCATATTGGTAGGTTGTAAAATAAATAGGTTTCCATTTTTTTTGGATGTATGTTGATAATTTTATTTTGATATATTCCTTTTTATAACCTATATCTTGAGGGCATTTGGTAAAAATGATTATATCTGCACGATTTATTCCTGTGATGGGTTCTCTCAAATGGCCCATTGGGAGTAATAAATCTTTGAAAATTAGTCTATTAAAATCAATTAAAACAATGTTTAATTGAGGTTTTACGCCTCTATGCTGAAAAGCATCGTCTAGTAATATTACCTGAGTTTCTGGTTTTATTGATAATAAACGTGGAATGGCAATGGCACGTTTTTCGCCCACAGCAACATGTATTTTTGGTGTAAATTTACAATAATATTGATAGGGTTCATCGCCAATCGTGGTAGCCGAACTTTCTGTATAGGCTAGGACAAAACCTTTGGTTTTTCGTTTATAACCTCTACTGATGACTCCTACTTTTTGGGTTGGGTTCAATAATCTAATAAGATATTCGATGTGAGGGGTTTTGCCAGTACCACCAACAGTGATATTGCCAACGGCAATAACAGGAATATCAAAAGATTGAGGTTTGAAAAAAAATAAATTATTATCATATAAAAAATTGCGAATAATTACTATTGTGCCATACACAACAGAAACAGGAAAAAGTAAATATCTAAATAATTTGATCAAAAATATAAATTCAGAACTCAAATATATTATTAATTTTAGATTTTGACTATTTCAAATTTCTATAAATTATTTATCTTCAAACACCCTCGTTTACAACAGGAGTGTTTGATATAATAGATTAATAAGATTCTAATAAATTCATCTACAAATAGTTTTAGAAATTAAGTTTCACAACAAGATTGTCAAGTATTTTTTGAACTATAAATAAAAGAGGATTTTTAATTCTCACATACTATTTTTACCTTTGTTTCTGGCATTGGTTGTATCTTGAACCTATAAAAATAGTTAATAATCTGATATTCAACAGTCGCTGAGCAAACTTATTGAATAGTAGGGATTCGACCATACTAATTTATAAAGAATTATTTAATAAAAATATGTATAAACTTATTGCAGAGATAGAATCACTAGGGGGCTTATTTACTATTACATCAATTAATAATATTGAACTTTGGAAAGGAGTAAACAACAAAAATTTAACTAATGATTATGATATAATTTGTGAAAAATTCGATTTTAAAGAAAGAATCTATAAATTTAAAGAAAAGTTTAATATTTTCAGATGTGATAGTAAAGTACTTTTAATTTATAAAGATTTAAAAGGAAATATTGCATTATTAGAGCAAGAATATATTGACAACTTGTCTATTTTAAATCAAGAAATAGATATTAAAATAAGCACTTCTTTAGAACTTGAAATAAATATAGAAAATCACTCCTTAATAATTTTTGATTCTACATTAGATAGCTCTGAAATAGTAATTAATTCACCTAACGGAAAATTTAATAGTAATAGTCGTTTTTTAGATTTTTATGACATTTTTGTACATAATTCTGAAAGTATTATGTACAAAAGTTATTTAAGTTCCTTTTTGATACCTAATAAAATATGTTTAAGAGGGGTTTTGTTAATAGCTTGCTAAAAGAGTTCTCCCCAATTCATAATTTAGGCAAATTGTAGCTCTCATTAAGTAAGAAATTTATTTTATAATACATAATTATTCAAAATAAATCCTTATATTTTGTGAAATTTATTAAAAAATATATCAAATTCGTAATCAATAAGAAATTCGTTTTATTACATTTTAGCAGGTAGATTAGATAGACTTTTATACAAGTGGTTTTGATTACTTTTGCAATAAAAAAGTGTTATTGTGTATTAGTTTTTTTTAAAAGATAAAATTTATTTTTAAATTCCAAAGGATTGATTTTAATGACTTATAAATGCTATTTTTTAATATTATAATAAAATTTTAGTCAAATTTTAAAGCATATTTTTGGTAATCGAATAAAATTTATAATTTCGCATCACATATAAAGATATCAATTAATATTTGTCTTTTTAAACATTCCGAAAAAATACAAAAATGAGAGAATTACAATTCAGAGAAGCCCTAAGAGAAGCCATGAATGAAGAAATGAGGAGAGATTCTTCTATTTTTTTGATGGGCGAAGAAGTTGCAGAATATAATGGTGCCTACAAAGTAAGCCAAGGAATGTTGGACGAATTTGGACCTAATCGTGTCATCGATACTCCCATTGCAGAGCTTGGATTTGCAGGTATTGGCGTGGGTGCTGCTGTCAATGGATTGCGACCTATCATTGAGTTTATGACTTTCAATTTTTCTCTTGTTGCCATAGATCAGGTTATCAATAGTGCTGCCAAATTTATGTCTATGACTGGTGGCCAGTATCCTTGCCCCATTGTATTTAGAGGCCCAACTGGTAGTGCAGGTATGCTTAGCTCACAACACTCTCAGGCTTTTGATAATTGGTTTGCCAACACACCTGGCCTCAAAGTGGTTGTGCCTTCCAATCCTGCCGATGCCAAAGGGTTGCTAAAAACATCTATCAGAGACAACGATCCTGTAATTTTTATGGAAAGTGAACAAATGTATGGCGACAAAGGCATGGTGCCCGATGGCGAGTACACTATTCCAATTGGCGTAGCCAATTTGGTACAACCAGGAACTGACGTAACTATTGTAACTTTTGGCAAAATGTTGTCAAAAGTTGTGATGCCAGCCGTGGACGAGCTCTCTAAAATGGGCATTAGTTGCGAGGTAATAGACTTGCGTTCTATACGCCCCATTGATTATCCAATGGTGGTAGAATCTGTCAAAAAAACCAATCGCTGTGTGGTTGTAGAAGAGGCTTGGCCCCTGGGTTGCATAGCCACCGAAATCACTTATCATCTACAAAGATATGCTTTTGATTACTTAGATGCACCAGTTGTGCGTGTAACAAGCCGTGATTTGCCTCTGCCTTATGCTCCTACACTTATTGACGAAATATTACCAAACGTACCTCGTACTATCAAAGCAGTAAAAGAGGTTATGTACAAAAACTAAGTCTTAATTTATTTGTAAATTCCTATATTTGTTATCCTCTAAAAGCCCTTTAAATTTATTTTAAGGGCTTTTTAATTTCGTTATTTATAATTTCTACTCAATATTTATAAATCAATGTAGTTTACTTAATTATTCGATTTTCTTTCTCCATCGGAGAAAGACTAAGATAGAGACAATAAAAAATGCTTAATTAAACGACTTTGATTTACAAATTCAAAGCATCATCTCCATTTGGGAAAACATATATGAGAAAATTCAAAAAAAATAGGTATAAATTTTTGATAACTATCATACATTTTTTTTAGCCTTACCCCAACAAATTCTACTTCAAGCATAGAAGTCCAAAAAAAAGAAAGACTTTTTTCAAAGGAAGTGAATCTATTTTGGCGTAACTAAAAATTATATTTTAATATTTTAATAAACATTTTATCATTTTTTACAAAAACAGCTCCATTTCAGATTGAATTTTTTGAGCTTCTTTGGCTGCTTCTTTGGCAAAATCTGTGCCAGAAGAGGCATAAATGATTGCCCTAGAACTATTGATAATTAAACCCACGTGTTCGTTGAGGCCATATTTTGATACCACATCGAGATTTCCCCCTTGAGCACCAACACCAGGCACCAACAAAAAATGGTGTGGCACAATATGCCTTATATTTTTGAACTCATCGGCTTTGGTAGCACCCGTTACATACATGATTTGGCTGTGGTCGCCCCAAAGTTGTGAGGTTTGTAATACATTTTCATATACTTTTGAGTTATTTTTTAATGTCAATTCTTCAAAATCCTTACTTCCTTCGTTAGATGTTAGTGCCAAAATGATTGCCCATCTGTTAGGATATTCCAAAAAAGGTGCAACAGAATCTTTGCCCATATATGGTGCAATGGTAATGCTATCGAAACTCATTTTTTCAAAAAATGCTTTAGCATACATGGCCGATGTATTTCCAATATCGCCACGTTTGGCATCTGCTATAGTAAAATGATTTGGATAATTGACGTTTAAGTAAGAAATAGTTTTTTGTAAACTTATCCATCCTTGCACACCTTGCGCTTCATAAAAAGCAGTATTGGGCTTGAAAGCAACACAAAATGGAGCAGTGGCATCTATTATTTGTTTATTAAATTCAAAAATAGGGTCTTCGTAGGAGAGCAAATGTATTGGAATTTTGCTAATATCTGTATCTAAACCTACACATAAATATGATTTTTGTGATAATATATTTTGATGTAATTCGTGGTAAGTCATTGGTTTTGCTGCTGTGATAGATGTGATTGTACACAAATTTAGTTATTAGATTGGTTTTTTAGTCATAAATAGTATAATTTAATTTCAATAAAATGCTGTTATTAGAATTTTAAATTTTTAGGTATTAAATATTTTTTTTAAAATATAATTTCAATAAATTTTATTATACAAAATATTATTCTTAATATTGCACTATTATTCACAAAAATCAAAATTATATTTGTATGAAATTTGAAACCTTACAACTCCATGCTGGCCAAGAAATAGATGCTACTCAATCCAGAGCATTGCCTTTGCACCAAACTACTGCTTTTCAGTTCAAAAACTCCGAACATGGAGCCAATCTATTTGCTCTAAAAGAATTTGGTAATATTTATACCAGATTGATGAACCCAACCAACGATGTATTTGAGAAAAGAATAGCTGCCCTAGAGGGTGGATTGGCTGCTTTGGCCACTTCGTCTGGTCACTCAGCTCAATTTATTGCTATCAATAATATTACTACTGTGGGCGATAATTTCGTAACTTCTCCTTATTTATATGGTGGGTCTTATAACCAATTCAAAAATTCATTCAAAAATTTGGGAGTTGAAGCACGATTTGCGGCCGATGACAAACCCGAAAGTTTTGAATCATTGATTGATAGCAAAACAAAAGCCATTTACTTAGAAACGATTGGTAACCCTGGCTTTAGTATTCCAGATTTTGAAAAATTTGCAGTTTTGGCCAAAAAATATGATTTACCAATCATTGTTGATAATACTTTTGGGGCTGGTGGAGCCATAGCACAGCCGCTCAAACATGGGGCACATATAGTTGTAGGCTCAGCTACCAAGTGGGTAGGGGGGCATGGTACAACCATGGGTGGATACATTGTAGATGGTGGCACATTTGACTTTGGTAATGGTAAATATCCACAATTTACTTCTCCATCGCCAAGTTATCATGGTTTTGTGATGAATTCTGTATTTGGTGTAGGTGGCCCGTTTGGTAATATTCAGTTTGTTTTGCGTTGTAGAGTCGAGGGACTTCGCGATTTTGGACCCTGTCAATCGCCATTTAACTCTTGGCAATTGCTACAAGGCATGGAAACATTGTCGCTAAGAGTAGAGCGTACCTGCGAAAATGCCTTGCATTTGGCCAAATGGTTGCAAGCACATCCAGCAGTAGAAAGTGTAAATTATCCAGGATTGGAGTCTAATAAGTACCACATTTTAGGGAAAAAATACTTAAATAGAGGCTTTGGTGGTGTTTTATCTTTCAAATTGAAAGGCGATAGAGCCAAAGCTACTACTTTTGTAGATAGCCTCAAGTTGGTAAGCCACTTGGCCAATGTGGGCGATGCCAAAACACTAATCATACATCCAGCCTCTACTACACACTCGCAACTTGGCGAAAAAGAGCAAATAGCAGCTGGTGTAGAACCAAATATGTTGAGAGTTTCGCTTGGCATAGAGCATTTTGATGACATTAAAGCAGATTTTGAACAAGCCTTAGCGAAATAAAATTTTGCTTTTTTGCCATCAGCCTTTAAAAAAAACACTTTTCAAGCCAATTGAGGAGTGTTTTTTGATTTTTGACTATTAACTTATAACTTATAACTTATAACTTATAACTTATAACTTATAACTTATAACTTATAACTTATAACTTATAACTTATAACTTATAACTTATTACTTATTACTTATTACTTATAACTTATAACTTATAACTTATAACTTATAACTTATAACTTATAACTTATTAGTATTAGCTTCCGCTAAGACCAAAAATAAAAAAAGTGTCCACTTTATTAAAAGTAAATTCTATTTTTTTAGTAATTGCAATAAATTATTTTTGTAATAAAGCGGACGCATTAAATAAAGTAGGTCTTAGCTGACGCTAAGACCAGTAGGGTATTTTGTCAAACTTCCTATTATTTAATATAATTGTCAGGATATAAAATTTCAGTAGGCAAAAGGTCATTCTTTAAATATTTAATATCTGTTTTTGACCAAAAATTAAAGTTTATAAAACCTGATGTTTCTTTGTCATACCAGTGGCCATCTCTGTTTTGTATTTGTAGTGTCCACTTGTATGCCTTGCCATTTTTTGAAAACTCTTTAAGTCTTGATATTCCACTTAGTCCAAACACAAGTTGATTTAACATTTCATTTATTTCATCTTCAGTATTGTTAAAATGACAATGAAATCTATTAAAATAAAGGGTATTTTCTAGTTGATCTGTCTGCAACAAAATATCAAAACCTTTTTCGTCTCTGCAAAAAATTTCGAGTTCATTGTTGCTTTTCTTGTTGAATTTAATATTGGCATACTTATTAAGTTTTTCAATTATAGTCTCAATTATATTTTGTTCTATCATTTTTTTTTTGGAGTCTTTTAAAATTCTGATTATCAATTAGACTATCCAATTTCAACAATAAGCCAAAATATTTTCCTCGACTTGGCTTGATGGACATAATCTCAGTGCATCTATTTTATTTTTCAATGAAACAGATAAATGGTAAGATTCATATAAATCAGAATTTGAATTTATAGCATCCGAAAAAGTAAGATTTTCAGATTCAGATGTTTCGTTATACAAAAATGAAACGAACAGATTGTCATGGGTAATAGTTTTGTTCATAGGCAAAGTGAGGATTTAATTGTTTTCTTAAATGTAATAAGGCATATCGCATACGGCCAAGTGCAGTATTGATACTCACACCTGTAAATTCGGCAATTTCGGCAAAACTCATATCTGCAAAATGACGCATCAACAACACCTGTCTTTGCTCGAAAGGCAATTGATGTATATGCTGACGAAGTAAGTTTTTGATTTCTTTTTGTTTGATATCGTCTTCTCTAGAGGCATCTATCATGGGTAAATTATCCAAAACCGAATAATCCTCGTCATCTCTTACAAAAGCATATTTTGAGTTTTTTCTGTAATAATCAATAGCTATATTGTGGGCTATACGCACTATCCAGGGCTGAAATTTGCCATCTTCGTTGTACTTTTTATTTCTGATGGTGTCGATTACTTTAAAGAAAGTATCTTGCGTCAAATCATTGGCCGTTTCTCTATCTTTTACGATAAAGTAAATGGTCGAAAAAACTTTAGATTTATATCTTTGTAGCAACACCTTAAAAGCCTCTTGATTGTTCTGTGTATAAAGCGATACTAACTCAGCATCGTTTAATTTTTTCAGTTCTATCATTGTATACGTTGTTTATTTAACGTAAAGCTCTATATCAAATTGTAGTAGTTAAGGTTTTTATTTTTGTAATTGTTACGCAATGATAAATAAAATAGTTTCAAATTACAAATTTTAAAGAAGAAATTATCAAATAAAATAAAATAAAATGCAAGAAAACACGCTAACACTTCATTTCAACACGTATTACTCACCTAAATTTACAAAAATTTGATACTTTGTGCCCTCATTGTTAGAATTGCAAATGTATGCTGCTCCAATTTTAAATAATCGTTGTTCGATATTTTTCAACCCATTTTGTTTTGCATTTGATATATCAAAACCAATCCCATTGTCAATAATAGTTATCAAAAGTTGGTGATTGTGTTGAATACAAAAGTTCATAATAACTTGATTTGCAGTCGAATGTTTGGCAGTATTAGTAATAATCTCTTTTAATACAAAAATTAATTGCCTTGTGATAGAAGGATTAATTTTCAAACCTATATCGTCAGAAATATCATAATGGGACGAAATATTTATGTCTAATTCGTTTAAAAATTTTTCGGCAAATTCTCTAATATAATCAAAAAAATCAATGATTTTGTCAGAAATTGTGCCTTCAGACCAAATAAAATCTTTGGTTCCTTCAAATAATTCTTTTGATCTTTTTTCTATAATTTGCAATGTTTTCAATAATTCTTTTTGCTCTAATTTGTGTTGTTCGGATTTTATTGACAAATTTTCGGATAATAATCTAATAGATGCCAGTTTATTGCCCATTTCATCATGAAAATCACTTGCTATTTTTTTTCTCAAAACACCAATTTCTTGCATTTTTCTTTCTAATTGAACCTCTAAACTATCTATTTTGACTTCTTTTTCTTTTTTCCATATTTGATTTAAGTTTTCTTCAGTAAATATAAAAAATAGACAACATAAGATTATAACATACAATGAACTTACACTAATCAATTCGTAATAAGGTGGATTATAGACTATAGCAGCTTTAAAATCTTTTAAACCAGAATATTGTAAATAAAAAAATACACCATAATTAATGATTGTATAAAAAGTGGCCCACACACCAGCCAAACGATTGAGGTAAGCTACTAATATAAAAATAAGTAATATTTGCCACAACATAGCAGTAGAGTAAATCCCTCCAGTATGCCAGGCTGTGTTGGTTACGTTGAGCAACCAAGCCACTGTTAGTAGATAGACAGCGTTTGTAATATTTGTTTTTCGGCAAAGCAAATAAATAGTAAACATATTGACCGCCCAAGCACACAATAGCACTATTTTATGGGTAGCAGATGTAGATACAAAAAATATAAGTATCATAAAATGAATCCACATATAAAGAAGCCCAATAAAAAGCATTTTCTTTTTAGTAAGATTTATCTTATCCATTTCAAAAAAATCTATAAATAACCTTTGCCAAAAATAAGCCATATCAAATTAAACTATAATAGAATATAATTTTTAACGATTAAAATATAAAAAATGTTTGTTTAAGAAAAAGTAACAACTAATGCTAAGGGTAAAAATACACTACGTTTGATTTTTCGCTATAAGAAATGAAAAAACGCAAAGGAAAATCTTTTGGGTGCTGCAAGAAAAAGAATGTTGATACCAATTATTTTAAACCATCAATCGTAAAAACCAAATTTCCTATCATTGCCAATCTCCAATAAGCCATTAAGTCAAAGCATAAAAAATATTATTTTGAATTAAATTTTTTCTTTTTTGGTTTGAAACTATAAAAAATAGCTAGTACAAACGATAAATATATTATACCTGAGCAGGCCAAACTGATTCTATTTCCTACGACATAAGATTGATTGACCATTTTCATTTTAATCGTATGCTTGCCAGCAGGCACATTTAAACCTCTGAGTACATAATTGACTTGTATTAATTCTACTTCTTTGTCATCTATGGTAGCACTCCAACCTTTTGGATAAAAAACTTCTGAAAATACTACAAAACCTGTATTTTTTGAGTTAGATTCATACTCTATATCGTAAGGTTTGTAGTTTTTTTGTTGCACATAAGCGTTAGAATCTACTATGAAATGTACTTGTTCAACTTTAAATCTCGACCCATCTACAATGGCAGTATTTTTAGGATTGTGCATTCCCACTTCTTCCATTTCTTGGTCTGGGTTGTTTACAGCCACTATTTCTTTTACAAACCAAGCATTGCCTAGGGCAGAATCGTTTTGAATCACACTTTGGGCTTCGCTACCTGCCATGATATACTTTGTATTCAACATATTGAGTACAGGAGTTTGATGAAATCTTAATTCTTTGGATTTGAGACCATCAATAAAACTTTGCATTTCCAAACTTAATTTTCTTTCGATGAGGTCTTGATAACGCCTTAGTTTGGCTGGACTATACCCACCTATTGATTTGTGAAAGTAAGAAGTTCTGGATTCGTTGAATGGATTATCTAAATTTAAAACCCTATAATTTGGGTTTTTATCTTGCAAAATATAACTATCAGCTTCGGTAGGTGTATAAAATTCTTGTATTTGATTTTTGGCAAATTGATTATCATTTAAGTATCTTTTATCTATCAACCAAAGGTCTAATAAGGTAAGAAAAAATAGTAAATACAAGGCAACTTGGTTTGATAACTTATTTTTAATAACTGCAAAAAGAGTTGCACCAGCCAATAAAATATAAAAAAATGTACGCAAAGCATCCGTTGTTCGTATTGATTTTCTATCTTCTGACAATGCACTAATGAGCCAATCTGGTAGCTGATAGGCATAATCTGAGGGCGATGAGTAAGAACTAGCTCCTGCAAATACATACACCAAGAGTGCCAATCCTGCAGTAGAAGCAAATGAAATAATCAAAGGTTTTTGGTAAGATAATTTATCTTTTGATTCAAAAAATGTTTTTAATCCTAATCCTACTACCACTGCCATACATATTTGAGGAATGATGACAGCCATAGTTACAGCCCTAAATTTATTATAAAGTGGAAAATAATCAAATAAGGTATAATTAAGTGCAGTAAAATTTTTACCTAGCATCAATAATGTTCCCAAAACAGCACAGGCTAACATTGCCCATTTGATTTTATCAGAAACGACCAACATACCAAACACAAACAAAAAACAAATAATAGCTCCTATATAAAATGGGCCAGCTACATAAGGTTGCTCACCAAAATATAGTGGAACTTGGCTTACAAACCCTCTAATCTGTTGCATATCAGCCCCATTTTCTTTGAGGGCCTGGGCGGCTGATGAGTTTAATCCTAGGTTACCTGTACTTGCACCGCCAAAATAATCGGCAATTAAAAAAGTCATAGGTTCTGTTAAAGAGCTACTATAATTGAACACATAATCTCTATCTAAGCCATCTTTTCTTACTGCTTCTTTGTTTTCTGCCAATGGTTTTAGTTCTACTTTTCCACGTATGGAGTATTTGCCATATTCATTGAGCGACAAAAAATGACCAGCATTGGTGCCTATAGCAATAGCTGCTGCAACCAAAAGAAGAGCAGATATTTTTGAAAATTCAAAAATATTTTTGTTTTTAACGAAATGAAATAACTCTACAATGGCGTAAGATACACAAATAAATGCTAAATAATACGTAATCTGGACATGGTTGTTGTTGATTTGCATGGCCAAAGCAAAACCCAAAATAGAAGCACCAAGCCACAAATTTTTGCGATATGCCCAAACCATACCTGCTAAAACTGCAGGCGTATAGGCTATACAAGCCAGTTTGGCATTGTGGCCTGCCACTAATCCTATAAAATTGAAAGAGCCAAAAGCAAATCCAATGGCAGCAAGCCCAGCAATTAAATAAGGAACATCTAAAGCTAACATTAAAACAAAAAAACTTACCAAAGCTATAAAAATTAAACTTCCTGGATATTTGATTATATTACTTATAAAATTATGTAATGGTCTGATCAAATTGCCATAATGATCTGCACTAATCATGGTGGTGGGCATACCACTAAACTGAGCAGCAGTCCAAAAAGGTTCTTCATTGTAATTTTTTCGGTTTACATCAATTTCTTTGGCCATGCCCTGAAACTGTGTAATATCATGCGAACGAATACTTTTGCCCTGATACAAAGGCATAAAATATACAATAGTTGCTACAAGAAAGAATACAATTACATATATAATAGGAAGGTGTTTTTTGAAATCCATTTGATTAATTTTGTTGGCAAATATCAATTAAAAAAATGATAATAAAAATGATTGATGTTTGGTTTTGATATAAACGAATGATTAATTCCAAAAAAGTGAGCCTTATTTACAAAAAAATTGTACTTTTGCACAGAAATAAATATCAAAAAGCAAATTAATGAGATTAAAAAATATTATATTCATAGTATTTATTTTTAGTATTCAAAAATCACAATCACAAAATTGGGCCTATAAAATTGCTCGATTAAAATATAATGGTGGAGGCGATTGGTACGCCAACAAAACATCACTTACCAATTTGGTAGCATTTTGCAATAAAAACATAAAAACAAATTTTGACCCAGAAGAGGAAGTAGTAGAAGTGGGCAGCAAAGAATTGTTTTTGTATCCTTTTGTGCATCTTACTGGGCATGGAAACATTAGTTTTACGACCAGCGAGGCTCAAAATTTAAGAAAATATTTAACTTCTGGTGGCTTTTTGCACATAGACGATAATTATGGATTAGATAAATTTATAAGAGTAGAAATGAAAAAAGTATTTCCAGAGCTATTATTTGTAGAACTACCATTTTCACATCCTATTTATCATCAAAAATTTAATTTTGCCAATGGATTACCCAAAATACACGAGCACGATGGCAAACCATCTCAAGGTTTTGGCCTTATTTATGAAGGCAAATTAGTATGTTTTTATAGTTACGAATGTGATTTGGGCAATGGTTGGGAAGATGCCGAAATATACAACGACCCAGAAGAGAAACGACAACAAGCCCTAAAAATGGGGGCTAACATTATAACTTACTCGTTTACGAAATAAAAAAATCAAATGCAAAGCCAATACAACAATCAATCAGCTTGTTTTTTGGTCTTAGCTAATCAAATTCTATTTTATAAGAATAATTCCGAAAAAGAGGGTGGATTTTTTTAATAGGAAAGTAAGGTATCTATGTTTTACTAAAAATCTAATTATTCAAAATCCTCAATGGTAGTTTCAGATACATTTGATTCTTGGATAGTAGACATATCGTCAATCCTAGATACATAACTTGTATCAGTACATTCTTTTAGTAATAATTCTATTTTTTTATTATATACAGGATGTATCAACTCTGGCTCAATTTCGCACATAGGCTCAAGCACAAATTTACGCATAGCCACATAAGGATGGGGTACCAGAAGCCAAATATCATTGATTAACGCATCGTCATAAAACAAAATATCAATATCAATAATGCGAGCTTCCCACTTTGAAGCACGAGTGCGACCTAATTTTTTTTCTATATTTTGGATAGATTTAAGACAAGCAATGGGTGGCAGCTGTGTGTGAACTTTGCAAGCCGAGTTCAAAAAATAAGATTGTTTGGTATTACCCCAGGGCTGAGTTTTATAAAAAGATGAAACGCTTACAATATTACCAATCGTTTCTGATATTAAATTGTAAGCGTTTGTGATTGTGAGCCTAGAATCGCCAATATTGCTACCTAACGAAAAATAAATAGCGTGTATTTCGTCTTTATTTTTTAGCACTTACAAGCTCGCTTTCTACTAAAAGTCTAAAATTGGCAGCTTTTTCGATAGTTTCTGGCGTAGCTGCTGGATAAGTATTTTTTAATTGTTTGGCTGGGCCATCAATTTCGCCATACACATAAGGCGATTTATCATTGGCATCTTTAATTTTTACTTTTGCATATTTGCTACTGCACGATAAAGCCAAACATACAAACGAAAACAAGGATATTGTTTTAAGAATTTTCATATTAGTTAATTTTTAATACTATTTGGATACAAAAGTAAAAAGATTGATTAGAATTTTATGCTTTTTTTAAAATTATTTTAGCTTGATTTTTTTAAAACAACAAAATTTATAAAAATGATAAAAAAAACTTATTCTTATTTGGATTAATTCTAATGTAATTATATATTTGTACTATGATATTAAGTGAAAGCATTTACGGATACATTTTTCAGTCAAATAGCGACAAAAAAATAGAGTTAAATTTCCTTCAAACATCTATTAAAATGTGTATAACAGATTTTTTGCTACAAAGGAGCAAAATGAATCGTGTAAATATCGAAAGTAGACTCAACGACCTTAGCGATAGTGCCGATAATTTTGAATTTGTAGTTTTTAAACACAATTTCAAACTTCATCTTACGCTGATTCAATTTATTTGGCTTAGAGATTTAGTCAATCAAGCCATGTTTTCTCTAGAATTACAAGCTATTTTAGAGAAATCAAATATTTGTTTACCTACAGAGGAAGAAAGTATAGCTACTTTTTAATCGTTCTAAAATCAATTCTAAATTAATATTTTTTTTAGTAACTTCATTGAACCAAATTATATTTGTATTGTGTTAATACATTATATAAATAAATTAAATAGAAAATGAAAACGCTATTAAGATTGAAATCATCGCTTCAAGAAAGTGTACAAGATATGTTGAATGGACAAATGAAAATGGAAGCACATTCGTCTTCTCAATATTTGGCTATGTCGGCTTGGTGCCACGAACAAGGATTAATCGAAACTGGAGAATATTTCAAAAAACAAGCAGAAGAAGAGCGTACACACATGCTCAAAATATATGATTATTTGATAGACATGGGCGGTCGTGCTTTGTCGCCAGATGTAACTGATATCCAAAACGATTTTACAGACCTAAAAGCCATCTTGGAACAATATCTAGAAATGGAAATTGGCATTACAGAATCATTCAACAAAATGACAGATGCGTGTATCAAAGCCAAAGATTTTCAAACAGTGAAATTCTTTGAATGGTTCCTTACCGAACAAATGGAAGAAGAAGATGCGGCCAGACGTACCCTCGAAATATATGAATTGATTGGAACAGAACTTGACGGTTTATTCAAAATAGACCATCAAATTGGGAAATTAAAAGAATAATTAAATTATACTTTCAAAAAGTATATTCGTTAAAAGTACTTCAAAGTTCAGAAAAACACCTTTCATAGAAAGGTGTTTTTTAATTTTAATTCAAAGAAATATTTAATTTTTTAAATTATTTCTTAGGAAACATCTTTTTTTATTATTATTTATTAAATTTGCAGAATTAACCTTAAACTGCCCGATTTTGAAAATTGAACATATTCTAGTCATAGACGACAACGATACAGATTTATTGATTGCTAAAATTATCTTAGAAAGATCAAATTTTGGTGGCTCTATCACAACTCAAACTTCTGCAAAAGCTGGATTAGAATATCTGAAAGAACTTCAATCCAAAGGCACAGCATGGCCAAATATCATATTTTTGGACATCAATATGCCTCTTGTAAATGGGTATGGTTTTATACAAGAATTTGAAAAATTTGAGGACTCGGCCAAGAACTCTACCAACATTATTATGCTATCAAGCTCTGATAATAAAACCGATTTAGATACTTTTTTGAACAAATCGTATGTAAAAGACTTCATATCAAAGCCTATTTCTCCAGATTCTTTAAAAATAATTTTTGATAAATTTTCATAATGGCAAGTGAATTACAAAACTTAAGCTCACAAGTTATACAAGCAAATTTTAATTTTAGCAATTTTAATATAGCCATTATTACTGCCGATTGGAACAAAAACATTACCCAAGCACTAGAAATTGGTGCTTTCGAGCGATTGTTGGCAGAAGGAGTGGCAAGCCAAAATATTAGTGTTCACAGAGTGCCTGGTGCATTTGAGCTCCCATTAGCAGCCCAGTGGATGGCTCAAAACAATGAAATAGATGCCATTATAGTACTTGGATGTGTCATAGAGGGCGATACCCCACACTTTGAGTACGTTTGCCAAGGTGTAACTCAAGGAATTATGGATGTAAATTTAAAATATAACAAACCTGTCATATTTGGCGTGCTTACAACCAATAATTTGCAACAAGCACAAGATAGATCTGGCGGTATTCATGGCAACAAAGGAGACGAGGCAGCAGTATCTGCCCTCAAAATGTTGCTTCTAAAAAAGTCTTAAACAAGATTTAATTTTGAAAAAAAGCATTTTCAGCAAACAATTCACTACTAAAGTTAGTTATTTATAGGCAAAAGTTATAAAAAAATAGTTTTAAAAATATTTGTTTATAACTTTGCAAATTCATTTACAATAG
Source organism: Cytophagales bacterium (assembly GCA_013297755.1). Lineage (GTDB taxonomy): Bacteria > Bacteroidota > Bacteroidia > Cytophagales > UBA9547 > REAG01. The sequence goes on along the minus strand of JAAFIH010000003.1, from coordinate 152,890 downwards.
ATAAAAATACAATGGCAATAATTATCACAGACGAATGTATAAATTGTGGGGCTTGCGAACCAGAGTGCCCAAACACTGCTATTTACGAAGGTGGAGTTGAATGGAACTATGCAGGTGGTACAAAACTTACTAAAATAGATTTGGAAGATGGCACAACTATGGATGCCAAAACAAAACTAACACCAGTGTCAAACGACCTATATTATATAGTGCCAACCAAATGTACAGAGTGTACTGGATTTCACGAAGAGCCTCAATGTGCAGCAGTATGCCCAGTAGATTGCTGTGTAGACGACCCAGATGTGCGTGAAACAAAAGAAGAGCTGACTGTAAAAAAACAATGGTTACACCAAGAAGTAGCCTAACCAGTTAGACATATATTCAAAACCGTTTAAAATTTTCAAATAAAATATTTTAAACGGTTTTTTTTGTGATTATCAAAAAAGCAAAGTCAAACATCAATCATTATTTTTTATATTTTTTTAATTTTCTACAAATTAATTTTTATTTAAAAAAAGCGATTTAAAAAATTAAAATCATAACATTTTGGCATGATATAGCTCTGCAATACCTGTACCAAAGTTTTTAATTTGATTTTACTTTACATAAAATTGTATTATATTCGCAAATAATTAGATTTTTACACTACAATTACATTGCAAATTAGATTACGATTGCTGTTTACACTTTTTGTTAGTAGCCTTTTGGCGACCGCTCAGAATAAAACAGACAGAGAAAAAAAACATATTTTAAAAGATTTTTTAAACATAAAAGCTCCTGCTATAAACTATGCTGTGCCTGATACCACCACCATAGATGCAGATGGATTGATAGATATTGTAAAAAATAAAAAAGTAGAATATTACTTTGATCCCACTCGTAGAGATTTCAATATTACAGAAGAAACTGATACAAATGCCATAGATTTGGAAGATTTTAGTGTAGTAGAGGTAGACGAAGAATTTAATCTGAATACAGATGAAAACGATAGTACTTGGGTAAAAATTGCCGAATATTACTCTATTTGGGACAATAAATCTGTGAATCCTTATGGTTTTGATGTTACAAAATTTAACGATACCATTAAAATCGTGCTTTATGATAGTACTTCGAGTAGATATTGGGCTGCACCTGTGCACAATACTTATCTTACAGATGACTTTGGGCCAAGAAAATACAGGTGGCACTATGGCGTAGATTTAGAACTAGATACAGGCGACAGTGTGTTTTCGGTTTTTGATGGAATCGTAAGAATTTGTAAATACGACTATGGGGGCTATGGAAACTATATTGTAGTACGACATTTCAATGGATTAGAAACAGTTTATGGCCATTTGAGTAAACATTTGGTGCAAGCTGGCGAACTTGTAAAGGCAGGCGATTTGGTGGGTTGGGGTGGTAGCACTGGTCGTAGCTCGGGGCCACATCTACATTTTGAAATTAGGTATCAAGGATTGGCTTTTAATCCAGAATTAATCTTTGATTTTAGGGCTAGCTTGATCAAAAACCCCATTTTTGAACTCATGCCCATCCATTATAGTTACACTCGACAAGCCAGAAAAGTATTTTTTCATAGGGTTCGCAGGGGTGATACAGTTTCAGAAATTGCTGATAAATATAATGTAACTATTCGACAGATTTTGAAATTAAACCATATTTCGGCACGCACAAATATTAGACCTGGACGTAGATTGAGAATAAGGTAAGAAAGAGTTGGGAGTTGGTAGGTTGGTAGATTGGTAGGTTGGTAGATTGGTAGCCGCCTGCGGCTTGGTAGAATGGTAGTTGCCTTTGGCTTGGTAGAATGGTAGTTGCCTTTGTCTTGGTAGATTGGTAGGACTTCGCAACCTACCAACTCCCAACCCCCAACTACCAACTACCAACTCCCAACTACCAACTCCCAACTACAAACTCCCAACTACAAACTCCCAACTACCAACTCCCAACCTACCAACTACTAACTACCAACTACCAACTACCAACTACCAACTACTAACTACTAACTACTAACTACTAACTACCAACTACTAACTACCAACTACCAACCTACCAACTACTAACTACCAACTACCAACTACTAACTACAAACTACTAACTATTAAAAAAAGTAATTTATTTCTCAAAAAAAAATTGAAAAAATATTTGCAAATATAACTTTTAATTTCTAAGTTTGTATAAACCTCTTAGAAATATAAAACTATGATAACAACACAACACAACACAACACAACACAACACAACACAACACTCGCTCGTGTTTTAGCAGGGTAGCAATTATGGCAACTATATATATATGTGTGTTGCACCAATTTTTGGCTCAGGGGCAGTGGAGTGTATCAGCCAACCAAAATGTATCCAACCAACCCAATCTATTTTTCAACTCTTCTAACGACAATAAAATATACTTTGGCAACGCCTACTCAAATTATTTGCAATATTACAACATAGGCGACCCAGAAGCTGGTACAGCATCAAATGGCTTTCAATTTAGGCTAAACAATAGTACACGTTTTAAAATATCAGACGAAACTTTATATGGCAAAATTACCCAACTCGAACCCTCAGCCACTGGTCAAGTTAGCATAGGCTTGGCTGGTAGCACCAATGCTATGCTAATAATGAATGGCGGCATTCAATTTGCAGACAACACTGTACTGCGTTCTGCCAATTTTCTTACTTCTATTGTTGGTTTAAATACTTCTTTTTTGGGTCTTAGCACACAATTATCTAATCTCAATTCATCGCTCGATGACCTGGATGCTCAACAAACTAACTTTCTTTCATCAATGGTTGGGCTTAATACTCAAATGTCCATTGTCAATACTCATATAAATAATACTTGGCAAATTCGCCCCACAGGGCTATATTATTGTGGCAACACTACCATTTGTGGTAGTTCTAGGATTGATAATGGCATACAATTACCCAAAAGCGGCACTGCCAACACAGGTATGTATGTGCACGTGTACCCAGTACAGGTTGGGGTAAATACCAATGGCACACCCAAATGCTCTGTAATAGTTGTGAAAAGTCAATGGCCTACAGTAGATTTGAGAAATAATAATTGCTCAAAAGTGGCCAATTCGTTTCCTGAAACAGCCTCAATGTCTGCCATTGGCAAAATAGACCTCGACCTGGGCAAAGGTCTCAAATTATCATACACAGATGCCAACCCAGTGCTAGTAACCCCACTTGGCAGTATCAAATTTAAAGATAATTCAGAAATTGGCTCAGGCTATGTGCAAGGAGTGCAAACGCAGCTTTCAGATTTGAACACACGCCTTGCTGCAAACAAAATATGGACAACCGCCAATGTGCCTTCATCTACCTCAAACCCTATACCAGACCAGTTTTATGCAAATGTAACCCCCAATCAGTTTGACCCTAACCCATACAGAAACAGATGCAGAGCAGCAGGAGGCACACCTAATTCCTCTTATTTTTATAATTCAGGCACTAATATGACATGCACAGCCACCAAACCAGCCCAAACCAACACATACATAGACAATTCAGAGGCTTTTGTGGGCATAGGCAACACATCGCCCACCGAAAAACTAGATGTAACAGGAAATGTAAAGATTAGTGGTGCAGCCAATATTGGAGGAAACTTAGGGCTTGGCACAGCCAACCCCACCGAAAAACTAGATGTAACAGGAAATGTAAAGATTAGTGGAAATTTGAAAGTAGCCAACCTAGCAGGCACAGGTACAAGAATGTTGGTTACAGATGCCAATGGACTTGTAACAAGCCAAGAAATGGCCAATTTCGCCTTTGGCAACAAAATAGTCTTTGGTGGCACTGGCTCTGGCGAAAGCATAGAACGCATAAATAATACTGAAATAACACTAAAAACAAATTTTACAGAACGACTAAAAATTATGAATGATGGACGAGTGCAAATAGGCTCTCAAAAACCTACAGACACTAATTATAAACTATGTGTTGATGGAAAAATTATTTCCAAAGGATATCGCTCAAATCCTACTATTTGGGCAGACGATGTATTTGACAAAAATTACAAATTGCCAAATCTAATAGAAGTAGAAAAATTTATTACTAAGCACAAACATTTGAAAGAAATTCCTAGCCAAACAGAAGTTTTTAAAAGTGGAATAGAACTTACAGAATTGAATACTTTACTCCTCAAAAAAATTGAAGAATTAACATTGTATATTATCCAAATAGAAAAAAGAACTTCTAAACTTGAAAAATAAAAAATCAATTTATAACACAAGAGGTAAATTGAGGCAGTATTTAATTTATTAAAATGTTTAAAAGTATGAAATATGTTATTTTTATTTTGTGGATTTTTGCTATTTTTTTTATATATAGTTGTTGCACAAAAAAAGACTGTACATGTCTTACAAATGAGAATATTTCACTATCTTTTAACAATACTGATAATGATACAATTACAATTAAAATTATTGATAAATCTAATGGACTTGTAATAGAAAAAAAGATAACAAATTCATATTTATATTTAGGTTCATTTAGTAATCTAATATCAAAATCAATATTAGATTACACTTATATTATTAATTACAACAATATAAGTGATACCATAAAAAAAATTACTAATACAAATAGAATATCAAGTGGTGTTTGTAATAAATGTTTTATTGTATTCGATGGTGATAAATATAATTGCAAGTTATATGAAAATTATAAAATAAATATAAACAATAAAACTATTGAAGGAAATGAAATTATCTACTAAAATATGTGTAATTACTTTAAGCTATACTTTTTTCAATATTTATGGTCAGGCATTTGAATATTCTGGTGATTGTCAAGATACAAAAAACGTACATTGTTCTGATGCTCAAACCAGCTACTTTATTAAAGATAATATAAGAGCAACTTTTTTATATAGCAATCAAAGTAGCGGTGGTTGCTCTGGCACAATGATTAATCAATTTTATGATGCTGGTGGTAGGTTAAGGCAGTATTTTATTTAAAAAAATCATTAAGTCATGAAGTATTTATTTAACATTTTATTTATTTTGTTTATTAGCTCTTGTTGTAGTGGCCCTTCTTGTGTTTGTTGTGATGGCGAAAAAATACTTGTATCAATCAGTAGAGATTCTTTAAAATCATGTGTTATACTTTTTAAAAAATCGAAAATCGAAAATAAAGTAATAGATTCTATTATATGGATACCTGATAGCAACAAAAATTATGAAATTAAAAATTCAACATTCACTAATACGCTAAATATAAAAGACTTTAATTACTTAATTTATGATAAATGTAATAATAAAAAAGATTCTATTTTGAATATAGAATATGTAATAAATGGTGGGATTTGCGAAGAAAAGTGCTTTGCTAAGCAAACTTTCAAATGTTTACAACACAGATTGAGTAATTTTAAGATTTACTTAAATAATAAAGAAATCAAACAGCCAAAAGGATTTGAAACAGAAACTGGATTAGCTTTAATCATTGAATAAAAATGAAGTATATAACTACAATTTTAGTAATAACATTTAATTTTACAATTATTTTTTCACAAGGATCATTTCAAGCATCAGGAGATTGCCAAAGGTCAAAAAATATTCATTGCGCAGATGCACAAACATCATATATGAATAAGGATAATGTCAGGGCAACATTTAAGTTTAATCATTTAGAGTCAGACGGCAAACGCTACAATTGCACAGGCACTATGATAAATCAATTTTATGATGCTGGTGGTAGGTTAAGGCAATATTTTATTACAGCTGATCATTGTTTTCAAGAGTATTCATTAGATTTTGAATTTGAATTTTTCTTTAATTACCAAAGTCCTAATTGTGATGATAGTTCAGTACCTGCAAATACATTTATAGACCCAATAAGTAGAAACGTAATTAGTGCAAGAGTCGGCAATAGGTACTCGTTTTCCAGCCGTGTTCGCAGAGTAGCCAATAATGGCTGGGTGGATGGAGCCTTATTTGAAATTCTTACTCCTATTCCTCCACATTTCAATGTATATTATGCTGGATGGGATGTTACAATTAATCCACTAGTGGGTGGGCTGCCTAAGTATGTTATCCATCATCCAAGAGGTGACATTAAAAAATCAGCTTATACATTTACTTCTATAGATATTTTACAAAATGCCTATTGCCATACCATTACAGTAATTATTGATGCTGTTTTAAACTTTTTTTTTGGATGGATTACCACATTTAGAACCGAAACTTTATGCACTTATATTGAAAATCCTAAAGTTTTAGTTCCATTTTTTACATCTGGGGTCTTAGAACATGGTTCTTCAGGTGCAAGTTTATTTACCACTTCTAATAGAATAACTGGTATGCTAAGTGGCAGTTTAAGCACCTGCGATGTAAGGGGTACTTTGGGCGAATGGTTTGGCAGGCTACACAGTTTTTGGAATGCCTCTGGTAGTTTGCGCCAAGCCTTAGATTCTCGCAAAAAAACCTACCTTGAAAATGCTTTTGGTTTTGTAACAGGTATAGATGGCCAGCAACCCAACTGCTTCTCTGGCAATCCTTTGGCACTCAATGGCAACTATTTTCGAGCCCAAGATTATCAACCTGAAAACAAAATAACTATCAACGCATCCACAAGAGCAGTGTTAGCCACAGGTGTAGGCACCGACCACAATGGCGGCAGGTTAAGAGCCTTTGCTGGTTCAGATTTTGTAATCAATGCCCCAGATATAGACATTGGTACTGGCGATTTTGATATAGACCCCAATGCTACATTTGAAATGAACAACCAAGCCTGTAGCCCAGCTAATGCCAGAGAGACTGGCCAAGAAGATGCATTATCAAACTGCAATTTGGCACGCATGGAATTTGACCCTGAGTTTCAAGCTACAGAAGTTGAGGAATCTGTAAGCTATGCCATTGCTCTAAGTCCAAATCCTGCTTCAAAAGAAATAAAACTGGAATTTAACGAAGCCGAAAACCAATACATAAAAATAGAAATCCTAAATTCTACGGGCACTATTCTGAAAAATATAGAAACTCAAACGCAACAATCAGGATTGCAATCTATTCTAATAAACAGTTCAGATTTGTTATCAGGAACCTATTTTTGTAAATTTACATCCCAAAGTTATTCTCAAACATTAAAATTTATAATTTTAAAATAATATGAAAACATACTTTAAAATAGTACTCTTGTTTGTAAGTTTTTTGTTTTTTTGCTTTACCCCCAAAACTTTAATAAAAGATAGTTTTCAGTTCAAAGCTATTACCTCAGTAGTTTGGCAAAGTGCCAAAGTATCCAACAAAGATACTTTAATTGATATGTCTAATAAGCCAAAATGGCAAATGAAATTTGATACAGATTATAGCTACACAGCCATTTTAAACGACACCATAAAAACAAAAGGTCGTTGGGCTTTTAATGCAAAACTCAACAAAATACAACTTATAAATACCATTTGCGATAGTAAAATATTTGAAATCAAAAGTATAACGATGCAAGAATTGGTATATTCCTACGAAAAAGTTACCTTTATATTTTATCCAACTCGTCCATAAAAAAACATGAAAAATTACATAATCATTCCAGTATTATCTTTGCTATTTGCCTGTGGCAGTACCAATACACCAGCCCCAACCAACAATTCGCCCTTACCAAACACTACAAAACCAGTAGCCGACAGCAGCAGTTTTTATTATATCAATGGCCGAAAAGTATATGCTTTTTTGCAAAAGCAACAAGATAGCCCCTATATTATACTTACAGCAGTAGATTATGTTTCCAATGCCGACTACAGAGTTTTAAACATGGGCATACGAGCCATACCAGCGGCTAAAAGCAAGTTTGTAATCAAATATTTGCCAGATTCTATCAACACCAAAAATGTGTATATCAATATGCAAAACACCAAAAATGGTGCTACTATTGTGTATACAGCTATGTCGGGCAATGGCGATATTCTCACAATAGATGTAGATGCCAAAGGTCGCAAAGTATTCACTTTCGACCCATTTGTGTGTCAAAATCTAGCTGGATCTTGGACTGACACTATGCAAATATATGGCAATTTGATATTGTTAGAAAAGTAATTTAACTTACTTATTAATTAATTTTTTGCTATTGTATGGGTTCTTTCCCTTTCTCAGTAGTCTTCACTAAGAAAATAACAGTTTGGGAGTGTCTCTGATTAACCCCTATCGCCCTCGTTTGCAACGGGGGCGGTCGAAATAATCGTTTGTAACGATTATAATACACAAAAAAAGTCCTTATATTAGCATCATGGCAGGCGATAAGTATAGGATTGGCGATCAAAATGGTGTTTATTATACAACATCTACAATTATCCTTTGTTGGTATTCTTTACCAACAAATCAATGAATTAAAGCAAAAAGTTGTGGAAAAATAGTATAATTGCTTGTTGGTGAAAAAAAACACCAACAAGGAAGGAATAATCAATAATCCATTTTTATACCCAACCAAATTCTATTTTTGATAATTTAATAATTTATTTCATAAAAAAACTCTAAAAACTTTTGATATAAAAATAGTTTCCATAGTTTTGCAACGCAATTCAATTCTTTCATTGCAAATTACCAAACCTATATTATATGTATAAAAAATATTTATTGTCAGCTATACTTACGCTAATTTGTTTTACTGCTGCATTATCTCAAAATAAATATACCATTAGTGGTACGCTCAAAGACAAAAAAAATGGAGAAGATTTGATTGGTGCTACCGTTGTTGTAACTGGTACAACTATTGCTACATCTACCAATGCTTATGGGTTTTATTCGATGTCGTTGCCCGAAGGAAAATACAAAATAGCTTTTCAGTATGTAGGTTACAAAACCATATACCAAGATATAGACCTTACATCAAACCAAAAAATAGATATAGAAATTGCCGAAGATAGAGTAGAACTAGCCGAAGTGGAGATAACAGCCGATCGCCCTGATATGAACGTAAGAAGCAATCAGATGAGTGTAAATAAGCTGGGAATAAAAGAAATAAGTCGTATTCCTGCCCTTTTTGGAGAAGTAGATGTGGTTCGTAGTATACAATTATTGCCAGGAGTATCTAGCGTAGGCGAGGGTGCATCTGGGTTTAATGTTCGTGGGGGTAGCATAGACCAAAATTTGATTTTATTGGACGAGGCACCCGTTTACAACTCTTCACATTTATTTGGTTTTTTCTCGGTTTTCAACCCAGATGCTGTCAAAGATGTAAAGTTATACAAAGGTGGCATACCTGCCCAATATGGCGGTCGTTTATCATCTTTGCTTGATGTGCGATTGAAAGAGGGAAACAGCAAAAGACTGGCTGTACAGGGGGGGCTAGGCAGTATTTTTAGCAGATTAACCATAGAAGCACCCATTAAAAAAGACAAAGGTTCTTTTATAATTGCTGGCAGACGCTCTTATATTGATGCTCTCATTGCGCCTTTTACTGGTGGCTTGCCCGACATCAAAGGGTTGAGATTGTATTTTTATGACCTTACTTTGAAAGCTAATTATAATATTACCAAAAAAGATAAAGTATTTTTATCAGGCTATTTAGGTAAAGATGAGTTTGGACAAGGTGCTTTTGGTTTCAATTGGGGCAACAGAACACTCTCTGCACGATGGAATCATATTTTTAGTGATAAATTATTTTTCAATCTTACTGGTTTCTATAGCAGATACAATTATGGTTTGGGTGCCGAAACCAACTCGTCTGGCGATGGTTTTAGTTGGAAATCGAGCATACAAAACGTATCTATCAAACCTGAATTTACTTGGTATATAAACCCAAACAATACCATTAGTTTTGGTGGACAAAGTACTTATTATGATTTTTTCCCAGGTGAAATTAAAATTAAATCATCCAATGAAGAGTTTTCACGCAAATTATCAAGTAAATATGGCTTAGAAAATGCCGTATTTATAGCCAATGAGCAAAAATTATCGCCTAGATTTACGGCAACGTATGGTTTACGATTATCTAACTTCAATTTTATAGATTCGTCTCGCCAAAATTATGATCCTGCCCAATCAGAAATGAATATCAAACGTAAACCTACAAGTACTGATGTGTATGCTAGTCCACGTGTATTGAATCAATTTTGGTATCCAGAGCCACGTGTGGCATTGAAATTTGAATTGAATGAAACGAGTTCTCTCAAAGCCAGTTATATGCGTACAGTGCAATATTTGCATTTGATCTCAAACACTGCTGCATCTATTCCACTAGATGTGTGGACTCCAGTAACCAACAACATCAAACCACAAATTGCCGACCAAGTGGCTTTAGGGTATTTTAGAAATTTTGGCAGCGATAATCAGTTTGAAACCTCAGTAGAGGGCTATTACAAAACCATGAAAAATCAATTAGATTATGTGGATAATGCTGATTTATTACTCAACAAAAATATCGAAGGCGAAGTTTTAAATGGCAGAGGTAGAGCTTATGGCTTAGAATTTTATGTAAAGAAAAACAATGGACCATTTACAGGATGGATAAGCTACACCCTTGCTCGCACAGAGCGACAAGTTAATGGTATAAGCGAAAACAACTGGTACGCCAACCGATTTGACCGAACGCATACCCTAAGCATTGTGGCTTGCTATGATGTAAGAAACAAGTTTTTGATTTTTAATGATAGATGGCGTTTTGCTGCCAATGTGTTTTATGGTTCTGGCACACCAGTCAATCTACCAACCAATGGTTTTGCCTACAACAATTATTACATTCCCCAAACCCCTGTTAATCAACGAAATAACATACGAATACCTGACTTTTTTAGGGTAGATTTATCGGCAACATTTAAAAACAAAAAAAGACCAGAACCTGAAATGGGAGAATTGCCTTCAAATTTATTTAAAAGATTAAAATATACTTACGAATGGGAACTTGTGATGGGTGTGTATAATACTATAAATATGAGAAATGCGTTTTCTTTAGTAGCCAGAGAAAACCCAGAAGTAAAAGACAACGACAAAGTATTTGATGGTGACGAAGTACCCGTAGGATATGCACCAGATGGCAAAAATATAGTATATCAAAAATTTAGCGTGATTTCGTTTATAGTGCCAAGTATTACTTACAATTTTAAATTTTAATCCAAAATATAAAAAATTTTTTAAATTTATTAATAAAATAAAACAATGAAAAAATTACTTTTAATATTAGTTTCTTTCGTAGGTTTGTATGGATGCTACACCAACTACAACATTACTCCACCCAATGCACAAGCTCAACTTGTGGTAGAGGGTAATTTAATTTATGATCCACTTGTGCCATTCAAAAACAATGGAGATACCGTAAAATTGAGCCTTTCTACAACCTATTCTTCGGCTACTGCACCGCCAGCTGTAACAGATGCAGCTGTAAGCATAACTTATCAAATTGGAGTTTTGACTACAATCAATGGAGTACCAACCATAAGCGGAAGCAATTCAATTACTGATGTATTAGTACACAAAGGAAATGGGAAATATGTAACCTCGAATACACTTTTGGCTCCTGGTACTTCATACAATCTTAATATTACTTTATCAAATGGCGAAAAATATACCTCAAATACTTTTATTCCACTAAGAAATTGTGAGTTCAGAGCTTTGCGTCAGACAGATACTTGCAGAATAGTGGGTACACCCATTGGCGTTGTTCCAAAAGGACCTTTTATAGATTTGCAGGCTTTTGATATGCCTAAAACTAAAGAATTTGATTTTCCTGATGCCTATTGGATTCAAACTTTTGTAAAACGCTATGGCGATAATAACTCGCCTTACAGCACAACACTTGGGTTAAATGCAGGGCAATACAGCACTTGGCGCACTTTTAGAAGCAATCAAAGGTTAAATACCGTTTTTGATATTTCTAACGGTGCAAACAATGATGAGGAGTTTGCACAAGATAAACCAGCTTCATTTATTCTTCCTGTAAGATTTCAATCAGTGATGTCGCCAGTGGGCAATGGCAGCGATTACCCCACTTACTTTCCTGGCGATTCAGTTAAAGTAAAAATATTTGCTATTACATTACCACATATTAGTTTTTTGGCAAGTATAGACCGAGAACTGGGCAATGGCACTGGTGGTGGTTTGTCGGGTCTTTTCTCTAGACCACCAGCCAACGTGCCAACCAATATTATGAATGTAGACGAAAAAGGCAAAAAAGCAGTTGGATTTTTTGGTGGTATGCGTGTTTTAGAAAAAAGCATAGAAATAAATAAAAGTTTTAGTTTTATAAAAAATCAATCTAGCCCTGATGTGGCCAAAAATTTGGTTTGTAAGTAAAGGTTATATTTTAAATATATAAGGGAACTTCTAAAAACCTCAATTCCTATGAAGCCCTCCCACTTGGATTCTGTGGCATCGTAACAGAAATTGGTTTGGGTGGGGTTTTTGAAAATAAATGGAATTTTTGAAATTTCCTTAAAATTTAAAGAGCTTTGATAACTATTTAATTATCAATGTCGTTTAGCTAATCATTTTTTTATTGCTTCTATATTAGTCTTGCTTCAAAGGAGAAAGATAATCTGATACCTTAGTAAGCGACATTAATTTAACAATAGAATTAATTTGAAAATAGCTTTGATATGTAGTTGATGCTATTATATTTTCTTATTATTTTTTAATGTGGTCAATCCAAAAATTTTAAGAATGTATTGATACATTAGCCTAGTTTCCATGATTTTAGAAAAATTTATTTAAAAAAGAAATTTATTTTAAATAATTCATATACATAGTGCAATTGATTTATACAATCTATTATTGATGGTATCAATCTTTTTTATTCAAGTCCATAGAAATCTAGTAAGAATTTGATATAATGGTAAATTAAAAATTGAAAATAATCTAAAATTTATAATCTTGTTGAATTTCAAAAACCAGGGCAAATACCTCTAAGATTATTATCAAATAAATACCTGTATTTTATTTGCTTCAACCCAACCCAATTTTTCAATTTCACAACTTGGCTCAAAACTTTAGTTTTAACCCAAAGGCACAGAATCCAAAAGGTAAGGATATTTATTTATACTATATCAAACCGAAAAATTAAAATTACATTCCTATAATTTTTCTCCCATTTGGAGAGAAATTATAAAGAGGGGTTTAAAATAAAATTGAAATGTTTGTTTTTTGTTTCAATATAATATTTCTTAAAATATTATATTGAAAGTAATATTTTATTATTAAAATTATAATATTTTTAAATGTATTTTTTCCCTGTTCAAAAACTTTTATGGCTTTCTATTCGGTTTTTAAATACTATGATTTTATTCTTACAACATATTTATACATATAATTGGACGAATTGCAAATAAAAATTACCAAAATTTTACTATTTGATTGAAATCTAAATTTTATTACAGAAATATTACTTAGAGTTCATGTTAGTTTAATAATTTTATGTATGTTTGCAATAAAATTATTAAAAAACTAATTTATGAAACCATTATTACTTAAAATTACTTTAATTGTAACATTATCAAGTGCTTGGCTGGTCTCAAATGCTCAAGTTACCGAAACTTTCGAAAGTTTCACTACGGGTTGTCCTCAGTCTTTTACCAACAATGGCGTTGTTTTTGGTAGCAATAAATTAAGAGTATTTGTTCCAGGTCAATGTTTAAATCAAAACGTAAATGGTTATGGAGTTGGAAATGCCTGTGTAGGAGAGGGATGTGGTTCTACCTCTGATAAGTTTTTTGACAATGGTGGAAATTATGGGATGCTTCAAACTTATGTGATTTCTACCGCTGGTGTAGATTTTACCATAAAATCGATGTATGTATTTATCTCGACTAATGGAGGAAACAACCCTACTACAGGCTCTGTAAACTTTGTTGGCAAAAAAGCAGGAGTTACTATATTTTCATTTACAAAATCAAGTTGGCCCAATAGTTCAAATGGATTTTCTTATGTGAATTTTGCTACTGAAGGTGGCTCAGATAATTCTAATAAATTGATAGATGCCATAGAAATGAGCACAGCAGGTGCTATCGATTATTTAGCAGTAGATAATTTTAAATCTTCTAATTTGCAGACTTCTTATGCATCTACTACAGTTCCTCCAGGTTTATACAATGCAACTTCAAGTGCCAATGGAAACAACAGGGTCGTATTAGGAGATTTTAATAATGATGGACATATAGATATGCTTTCTCAATTTGGAGGAAGTGGTACGCCTGTTACTTACCATCAAAACAATGGCAATGGTACTTATAGTTCAGTACTTGGTACCAACACAAATCCTTCTACCATTACCAGTGGAGTTCTATCTGGGATGGATTTTACAGATTTAATCACTGCAAAATATCATGTGTATGATTTTGATAATGATGGAGATAATGATATATATGAATCAAATAGTGCTACCTCTTGCAGATATATGAGAAGCAATGGAAGTTCGTTTACACTTAGTACAGTTCCTACAGGTTTACCCACAACTGTATCTCCTGCTTTTGGGAGATTTGTACCTGGAGATTATGATAATGATGGAGATATAGATGTATTATTTCAATTAGGAACAACCGTAAACAACATAAGCGTTGCTATAAATAATGGCTCAGGTACTTTTGTAGAAACTGCTGCCAATCCTACTACTGGTGTTTTTAGTAGTGGTATATTCAATGGTGTAAGCATGACAAATGTAATTGCTCCTGGTATGAAGAATGTAGATGTAGACAACGATGGAGATATTGATATTCTTCAATTTCATACATCAACAGTTGCTCCAACTAATTTTTATAGAAACGATGGTACTAGTTGGGCTAATGCTCCCTTGCCAAGTGGCTTACCTGTTACTACTCCTGGAGTGCGATATGTACCTGGCGATTTTGATGCTGATGGCGATGTAGATGTGTTGTATCAACCCATAAACACAGCTAGTGTAGGCATTGTGCTGGGTTTAAACAATGGTTCGGGTGCGTTCACAAACATTTCTGCTACAGGTGCTGGTCTATTTACCAGTGGTCCTTTCAATGGTTTAAGTTTCATTGATATTTTTCAAACACTTATATATCCAGCGGATTACGATTCAGATGGAGATATAGATTTATATATTTTACCAAATGGAGCAATTGGTTCAATTCAATATTACAAAAATGGAGGTACCGCTCCTACGCTATCAAGCCGTACGCCACTTAATAGTGCTACAGGAGTGAGTTTGAATCCTACCTTGAGTTTAACTTTTAGCAAAGCAGTTTTTGCAGGTAATAGTGCCAATAACATATATATCAAACGATTTTCAGATAATGTAACAGTAGCCACAGTTGCTTCTAATTCGGCAAATGTTACAGGTTCGGGAACTGCGAATATTACCATATCTGTATCTGGTTTAGTTGGAGGTACTAAATATTATATAGCCTTTGATGACCAATCTTTTAAAGATAGTGATGGCATTATTTGGGGCAGTTACAACGATGTAACCAAAGAACGAAATGGATACAAAAGCAATTCTTTTTGGTCGTTTACTACAGCGGCATCTTGTACAAATCCTACCATTTCAAACCAACCAATAAACAGAACCATTTGCACAGGAGCAAATGCAACTTTTGGAGTTACTGTTTCAGGAGCTACAACAGGGTTTCAATGGCAAGTAAATCAAGGTGCTGGGTTTAATAACCTTTCAAATACAGGTGTATATTCAAACGTAAACACATCTACGTTGGGCATAACAGCAGCTACTTCTGGCCTTAATGGATACACTTATAGATGTATCATTTTAAATGGAAGTTGTAGTTCTACTTCTACGGGAGCTTCACTTTCAGTAGCCGCTATTCCATCTGCATCTATTACTTCACAAACCAATGTAAGCTGCAATGGAGGTTCTAATGGAGCTCTTACAGTAACACAATCTGGTGGGGCTGCGAATTTCACTTATAATTGGTCAAATGGTTCAAATACAAGCAATTCAGCTCTTTCTACCAATACTATTTCTTCTTTAACTGCCAATACTTACACAGTTACGATTACAGATGCAAATTTATGTAGAACAACAACAAGTGCTATCATTACACAGCCAGCAGCAATATCTTCTGGAACTTCTTTACTATCACACATCACCAATTGTGGATTAACCAATGGTGTTGCTACACTTTCAGGAAATGGTGGAGTAGGAACATTAGAATATAGCATAAATGGTACGACTTGGTTTACAACCACTGTATTTAGTGGATTATCAGCAGCAGCATATACACCTAGAGTTCGTAGTCAATCGTTTCCTTCTTGCTCAGTAAGTGGTACATTATTCACAATCACCACTCCAAGTGTTCCTAGTATTAGCAGTGTAGTTGATAATGACATTACTAATTGTGGACTTAGCAATGGTAGAGTAACCATCACAGGCACAGGCGGTACTGGAATAGTAGAATATAGTATTAATAATATCAATTGGTTTACCACAAATGTGTTTACGAATTTATCTGCAAATACATATGCTACATTTATTAGAAACCAAAACAGTATAGCTTGTAGTGCTGCAGGTGCAACTTTTACCATTACCTCGCCAAGTGCTCCTAGTATAAGCAATGTTTTAGATTCTGATATTTTAAGTTGTGGATTGGCTAATGGTTCTGCTACAATTACAGGAGTTGGCGGAACTGGAACATTAGAATACAGTATCAATAATACTAATTGGTTTACAACAAATGTGTTTACGAATTTATCTGCAAATACATATACTACATTTATTAGAAATCAAAACAGCATTGCTTGTAGTGCCAGTGGTGCTGGGTTTGCTATCACTGTGCCAAGTACGCCTAGCATTAGTAGCGTAATAGACAATGATATAACTAATTGTAGTTTAACTGATGGACGTGTAACCATAATTGGAACAGGTGGTTTGGGAACATTAGAATTTAGTATCAATAGCATAAACTGGTTTACATCCAATATTTTTACAGGTTTAAGTGCAAATACATATTCTACTTATATTAGAAATCAAAACAGCATTGCTTGTAGTGCTGCTGGTACAACTTTTACCATCACCACACCAAGTGTACCAAGTATAAGCAGTGTACTTGATAATGACATTACCAATTGTGGTTTTATTAATGGTAGAGCAACCGTAACAGGAATTGGTGGAACAGGAATAGTAGAATATAGCATGAATAACACTGCATGGTTTACATCCAATATTTTCACTGGTTTGGGTGTAAATACCTATACTACTTACATTAGAAACCAAAACAGCATTGCTTGTAGTGCCACTGGTGCTACATTTACAATAACCACACCAAGTATCCCAACTTTTGCAAGTGTAATAGATATGGACATCACAAATTGTGGATTAGCAAATGGAAGTGCCACAATCTTAGGTACTGGTGGAACTGGAGCATTAGAATATAGCATAAATGGTAGCATTTGGACTTCTAGTAATGTTTTTACAAGTTTAAATGCTGCAACATTTACTACATATATTAGAAATGCAAACAGTATTTTATGTAGTGCTACAGGAGCAACCTTTACAATAACTGCACCAGGTACGCCTATTATTTCAAATGTAGTTGACAGCGATATTACAAATTGTGGTTTAGCAAATGGACAAGCAACCATATCTGGTACGGGTGGAATTGGAACATTAGAATATAGCATAAATAACATAAACTGGTTTACATCCAATATTTTCACTGGCTTAAGTGCAAATACATATAGTACTTATGTAAGAAATCAAAGTAGTATTTCTTGTAGTGCCACGGGCTCTAGCTTCGTAATTACTACGCCAAGTGTACCAACTTTCTCGTCTAGAAACTTTACAAACATAACTAATTGTATCTCTCCCAATGGTTCTGTTACTATTACAGGTTTGGGTGGTACAGGCACATTGGAATATAGTGTAGATAATTCTACTTGGACTACCAACAATGTAATTGGTGGATTATCAGCAGCTGTTTATACACCATTTATTAGAAACCAAAGCAGTGTAGCATGTAGTGTGGCGGGTTCTGGGTTTACCTTAGTTTCGATTCCAACAACGATTGTAAGCCAACCTGTTTCACAAACTATTTGTGGAGCAGCATTAACTTCATTTGTTGTATCAGCATTAGGAGATAATTTAAGTTATAATTGGAGCAATGGACAAACTTCTACTTCTATGCAAACTAGCATTACTGGAAATTATACAGTTACCGTTACAGGAAGTTGTGGTACAGCTATTTCTAATGCTGCTAACTTGAATGTAAATGAAATTACACAAATCCTAACTCAGCCTATTTCTCAAACGATTTGCACTGGAACTACAGCAGGTTTTGCAGTTTCGGCCATTGGTACTAATTTAACTTATGCTTGGAGTAATGGACAAACTACAAATGCTATCACAACCAATAACGCAGGAAATTATATTGTAACTGTTTCTGGAGCTTGTGGCAATGTTATTTCAGATGTAGCTAAATTGCAAGTTGTATCTGGAACTGTTATTAATACACAACCAACAAGCCAAACAATTTGTGGTGGCAATACTGCCACTATTAGCGTTGCTGGTACAGGAGCAGCTTTAACATATCTTTGGAATACTGGCGAAACGAGTGCAAGTATTTCAAAATCAGTAGCAGGAACGTATACAGTTACAGTTACAGGAAGTTGTGGCACAGCTATTTCTAATGCTGCTAACTTGAATGTAAATGAAATTACACAAATCCTAACTCAGCCTATTTCTCAAACTATTTGCACTGGAACTACAGCAGGTTTTGCAGTTTCGGCCATTGGTACTAATTTAACCTATGCTTGGAGTAATGGACCAACTACAAATGCTATTACAACCAATAACGCAGGAAATTATACTGTAACTGTTTCTGGCGCTTGTGGCAATGTTATTTCAGATGTAGCTACACTGCAAGTTGTATCTGGAACTGTTATTAATACACAACCAACAAGCCAAACAATTTGTGGTGGAAATACTGCCACTATTAGCGTAGCAGGTACAGGAGCAGCTTTAACATATCTTTGGAATACTGGCGAAACGAGTGCAAGTATTTCAACATCTATTTCTGGGACTTATCTGGTAACTGTTACAGGTAGCTGTGGTACTGCCATTTCTTCAGAAGCCATCTTGCAAGTAGATTCCATTACAACTATTACAAGCCAACCCACAAATCAAGTTGTTTGCCTAAATGCCAATGCTACATTAGCTGTAACAGCAATTGGTACTGGCACATTAACTTATTTGTGGAATACACAAGAAACTACAGCAAGCATTAATACAAACACAGTAGCTTCTAATTATCAAGTAACTGTTACTGGTAGTTGTGGTGTAGCAGTTTCAAATGTAGTAGCAGTTTCTAACGCAACAGCAACTCAAATCTTAAGCCAAACTCCAAACAAAACTATTTGTGGGGGTAATATTTTTCCTTTAAATGTTACTGCAATAGGCACAAACCTTACTTATGTTTGGAACACTGGTGCTACTACAAGCACTCTAGGCACCAATGTTTCTGGCAGATATACAGTAACAGTTACTGGAACTTGTGGCACCGCCACAGCAGCTATTGATTTGATTGTAAACAAAATTACATCAATTGTAACAGAACCTAGCAACCAAGTTTTGGTAAATGGCACAGCTAATTTAGCGGTTTCTGCCTCAGGCTCAAACCTAGTATATGTATGGAACACAGGTGAAACAAGTACAAGCATTGTGGCAACCAGTGCAGGTTTTTATATGGCCACTATTTCGGGAACTTGTGGCACGCTCACTAGCAATACAGCAACTGTATCAAATCCAATCACAGCGCCATCCACTTCAACTGCCACAGGTATTTCAGTTTTGGGCAATATTGTAACAATTACATCGCCAGTACAAATTACAATCAATGGTATAGGCTTTACACCAAGCACAAACGTAACCATCAATGGCGTTTTGGTGCCAGTAATTGCTGTAATAGGCTCAAACACTATCATTGCTGTATTACCAGTTGGCGTAATTACAAGCACTGGAACTGTAACAATCCAAGTGCAAAACCCAAATCAAGCGGCAAGTACAACCGTGAGCATCACACCAAGAGATGCTACGCTGACATCTACCAACCAGTCGATCTACCAATCTACCAACTTTAGCATCTATCCAAATCCAAGTACTTCAGGTAATTTCACTATCAAATCCGAAAATTTTGAAAATGGATTAATAATATTCAATGCCCAAGGTGCTTTGGTATATTCTCAAAAATTAACTTCAAATATTACCCAAATCAATGCCAACCTAATAAGCGGTATTTATTTGATAAAAGTAGGAAAAGTGAGCCAAAAATTGGTGGTAGAATAAACAGTAGGAACACGCCTTTTGGCGTGTTCTGAACCTTTTGGCGTGTTCTGTACCTTTTGGGGTGTTCAGTAATTTTAGCGTGTTCAGTAATTTTGGGGTGTTCTGAACCTTTTGAGTAATTCGCAACTTTTGGTAAACCTTTGAGATTTTAAGGTAGAATTTAGTAGTCAATCTGGAGAAATTGGAATAGACTTTTTGGAATTTATCGAGTTTGAAACCATGTATACAACCATCACTAAGTCTTAATTTAAAATTAACCTTTTTTTTCTTTTTGTTCTTTTCAATGAATAAAAAGAATTATGTTTGCTTTGTGTTTATAAGTTTTTTTACTTAGAATTACTCCCTTTGACATTGATAATGAATAGGATTTATAAAACTTAGACTCATTTAACAATCACATCTATTTGAAAAACGAAAAACTTTTATTATTTATACTTGCCTTAGTGCAGTTTGCCAACATCATTGATTTTATGATAATGATGCCTCTTGGGCCTCAGTTGATGAGAGTATTTGAAGTAACACCAGCTAATTTTAGTATCTTGGTAGCTTCCTATGCTATTAGTGCAGGTGTGTCTGGGTTTTCTTCTGCTTTTTTTGTAGATAAATTTGACAGAAAAGTAGTTCTTTTGTTTGTCTTTATTGGATTTACGGTAGGTACTCTGGGTTGTGCCTTAGCCCCCACATTTGCATTTTTGATGGCTGCACGCATATTCACAGGAATTTTTGGGGGTATGCTTGGTTCCACAGTTTTGTCTATCATAGGCGATACCATACCAGCCCAAAGGCGAGCATCAGCTATGGGTATAGTTATGGCTGCTTTTTCGGTAGCTTCTGTGGTTGGAGTGCCTTTGGGTCTATTTTTAGCAAATATGTACTCTTGGCACGCTCCATTTATATTTTTAGTCATTATATCAATTATCATTGCTGTTTTGATTGCATTATTTATACCTAATTTGACCACCCATATACAAACAAAAACCGACAAAGAATCGCCATTTAAAGTTTTAATACAAATATCACAAGACCCAAATCAGCTAAGGGCCTTGTTGTTTATGTTTTTTTTGATGCTAGGCCAATTTACTGTAATCGTTTTTTTGAGCAAATTTATGGTTGCTAATGTTGGTTTTACAGAACAACAGCTCACTTATATTTATTTGATTGGTGGCATAGCAAGTTTAGTTACAGCCCCAATCTCAGGTAAGTTATCTGATAAATTTGGTAAAATAAAAATATATACATACTTTTGTTTACTTACTTTAGTTCCTATTTATATTATTACTCATTTATCAATTACGCCATTAGCTTTGGCCTTGTGTTTCAATACATTATTTTTTATTGGATTGACAGGCAGGACAATACCAGCCTCGACCCTAGCTACTACCGTAGTTTTGCCACAAAATAGAGGTGGATTCATGTCCATCAACTCTTGTGTGCAACAATTTGGCTCTGGAATATCATCGTTTTTGGCAGGCATTATCGTAACTACATCTGCTACTACTGGAGAACTTCAAAATTACGACTTGGTGGGCTATATTGCCATTTTTTGTAGTCTAATTAGTTTATACTTAGCTCAAAAATTAAAATCTGTAAGTTAATTGCAACTGTAGATTTTTAGTTATTTATTTGGAAAACAAAAGCCAAAATGGATTTTTATAAAAGTTTAACTGCCAAAAAATTATTTTTTATATTTTCTTTTTTATGCTTATTCATAAATTTATTACAATCTTACTATACTGAAATTCTGGGAGATGAGGCTTATTATTATTTGTATAGCAAATATTTAGCGTGGGGCTACTACGACCATCCACCCATGATAGCTTGGCTCATAGGCTTGAGTTCAATTTTTTTTGATGGAAATTTAGGAGTAAGATTTGTAACAGTATTTTTACAATTAGCCACTTTGGGTCTTATTTGGCTACAACTAGATAAAAGTAAAGAAACTGAAAAGCAAACTGTTGTTCATTTTTTTCTTATTTCTAGTTCATTGGTAATGTTTATAGTTTATGGATTTATTACTACACCAGATGCACCATTACTGTTTTTTACGGCCTTATTTTTATACACTTACAAGCAATTTTTAGAAAAAAGCATCAGTTGGAATCATACTTTTTTGATGGCAATAGCACTCGCAGGAATGGTTTACAGCAAATATCAATCTGTTTTAGTTATTGGTTTTGTACTATTTTCAAATATATCTATTTTAAAAAATCGTAAGTTTCTATTAGCAATTTTAGTGGCAATAATTTTAACAATTCCCCACATTCATTGGCAGTATCAAAATGATTTTCCAAGCCTTAAATACCACTTAATTGGCCGTCAGGAGAATTTTAGATGGCTTTTTTTACTAGAATACATCCCAAATCAACTTTTGGCTTTCAATCCATTTACACTTATTGCTGTTGTGTATGTATTATATAAGTATCGTGCAGTGGATAAATTTGAAAAAGCGCTATATTATTTAATTATTGGTTTTATACTATTTTTTGCTATAATGACTTTGCGTGGACACGCACAACCTCAGTGGACAGTGGCGGCCTCTATTCCAATGATTATATTACTACATCAAAAAATGAAAACTGATATTTGGCTTCGTAAATATGCTTACAAGTATATTGGTGGTTCACTAATTTTGATATTTATTGCCAGAATATTACTTGTTACAAATCTAATCCCAGAACAATTTGAATTTAGTGGAAAACAAAAATATTACGAAGCAATAGACAAAATAGCTGGCACAAAACCTGTAATCTTTGTTGGGTCTTATAGGTATCCAGCTTTGTATACTTTTTTTACAGGCAAAAAATCTATTTCTGTAGCAAGCACCATTCGTGGAAATCATCAATTTGAAATATGGAAATTTGAAAAAGATTTTTATGATAAACCAACATTTGTAGTTGGAAATATTCCAGGAAAATCAAATATTTTGATCGTCAATAATCAAAAAATTAATGGTTTTTTTGTGGATAGTATTCAAACTACTGAAAGCCTTGCTATTAAATATGTTTTAAAAAATAAAATAATTAAAAAAGGTAATGAAATAAAAATAGATTTTACGATTGCTAACAACCTAAATCATCGTATTAATTTTTATCACACAGATTTTAATGTAAGAATTCATTTGATTTTGATAAATAAATATGGAGAAATTTATGATATTGAAGGGCAATCAAAAAATAATCTAACCATTTTAGCATTTAATCAAAAAATTGAAAACGAAATTACTTTTAAAATCCCAGATGTAGAAGCTGGCAAATACACATTAGCACTTGGTTGTAGCAGTACTTTTGGTACAACATTGAATTCAGAAATTGAAGAAATTACCATTTTAAACTAAATAAACATGAAAAAAAATATATTCATTATATTAATATTATTTTGCTCAATTATTACTAAAGCACAAAACAGAAATTTGGTTTTAGATAGCCTTAACGATGCACGAAAAAGTGATAGAGGATTATTTAAACTTTATATTAAAAAATTCAAAGCTGAAGCCATAGTTGGGCTATATCGCAATCGCAAAGATATGTCTTTCAAAGGTATGAATTTTACTTATTTATTATATTTGCCTTTTCAATTTGATTTGAACTATGCCAGTATTAAAGCAAAAGAAAAATTGTTAAAAATAAATCCAGTAGTGGTTATACATCATTCGACCAAAGGAAATTACTCGGCTGGATTGGCCACAAAAATTAGCTTTTTGGTATTTCCAAAAGCATACTTATCTTACCAATTAGGATTAGTTTGGAGCGAAGTTACAAACCCTACTGCCAACGATGGACTAATAAACAAAGGGTTTAATTTGCATCATAATTTAGCGTTATCTTACAGTATTTCAAAATCTATTGAATTGTCGCTTAATGTATTGCATGTATCTAATGGCTCTTTATTCAAAACACAAGGAAATTTGCAAGATGTTATTGGTATTGGAATTGCATTTATGAGATAGAAAATAAACTTACAAAAAAAGATTTTTAACCCCTATTTTCACTTTTTTTTTTACATTTGTGGGCTTAAAGCACAAAAAAAATGAAATTATTTGATGTATATCCCATTTATGATATTTCTGTTGTAAAAGGTTTGGGGAGCTATGTTTGGGATGATAAAGGTATAAAATATTTGGATTTATATGGTGGTCATGCAGTGATTTCTATTGGTCATTCGCATCCTGTGTATGTAAAAATGCTGACCGAGCAACTCCAAAAAATTGGATTTTACTCCAATTTTGTGCGTTTGCCCCTGCAAGAACAGCTTGCACAGTCGTTAGGAGAAGTATCTGGCTTGCCTGATTTTCAGCTATTTTTGTCCAATTCTGGGGCCGAAGCCAACGAAAATGCACTCAAATTGGCTTCTTTTGCAACTAATCGAAAAAAAATTATCTCTTTTACTGGTGCCTTTCATGGCCGCACATCATTGGCAGTGGCAGCTACTGATAATCCCAAAATAATAGCTCCAGTAAACGAAACAGATAATGTAATTTTCTTACCTTTTAATGATGTTGAAAAATTAAAAAAATGCTTTGAAAATATAGGTTTTGAGATTGCTGCTGTAATTATTGAAGGCATACAAGGTGTGGGCGGCATACAAATGGCAAGCGATGATTTTTTGAAAACTATTCGACAACTTACAA
This sequence comes from Cytophagales bacterium, assembly GCA_013297755.1. GTDB lineage: Bacteria > Bacteroidota > Bacteroidia > Cytophagales > UBA9547 > REAG01. Next base: position 128,080 of record JAAFIH010000003.1, on the reverse strand, counting down.
CCCATTATGGAAGTGTTTTTATCGCTGATAGTGTGCAGTGTGGCTATGGTAGAAGTGGCATATTTTTTGCACATAACCATGCAGGCATCACTGCCGACATATATACTACTGCCAAAGGAATGGGCAATGGAATACCTATTGGTGGCACCTTGATAGCACCACATTTGAAACCAGAAATGGGTATGTTGGGCACAACTTTTGGTGGAAATCATATTGCTTGTACGGCAGCTATTGCAGTATTAGAAGTAATAAAAAATGAAAATCTTATCCTAAATGCAAATAAAGTTGGGCAGTATGCCATGGAACAAATTAAAGCATTCAAAGAAGTAAAAGAAGTGCGTGGACGTGGACTTATGATAGGAATAGAACTCTATGAACCTTGCGATAAAGTAAGAAAATCTTTAATATTCGATCATAAAATATTCACTGGTAGCTCTTCTAATAAAAATACGCTTAGATTGCTACCCTCATTGGCAGTAACTAATGCTGAAATCGATATTTTTTTAGATGCTTTCAAGAAAGCGTTAAAATAAAACCTAAAAAATTACCATTGCACAGTCCTATTGAGTTGCACATCTGGTAATAATGGTTGATTATGTAACAAATATTGAGCAAAATGATTGGCAAAATAGGGAGCCATGCTTACTGCTTTTGAGCCAAAACCATTGAAAATATATGTATTCTTTTGGGTTGGATGCTGCCCCAAAAATGGTCTCCGCCCTTGCACTGCTGGTCTAATGCCACTTTGCACTGATTTGATTTGGTAAGGTTTTATCAAAAAGGATTCTAATTTATTTTTTAATTCTTCTATACCTTTTTGGCTAGGTTGGGCTGTTAAATCATCTTGATGGTAGGTAGCCCCAACCCTGTATCGATCATTAGAAATTGGCATCATAAAAACGGCTGAATTAATGATAAAATTCATTGGAGAGGCATCTAATGCAATATCTATAATTTCGCCTTTGTTGCATTGCCAGGGCAACCAGCTCCAAAGTGGATTGGTGGCCGCATAAGCACCTTCACAATAAATTACAATTTCATTGTCATCAAAATGGGGCAGTTTTTCTGTAATAAAATAACAATTTTGATGAATAAAATAAGATTTAATGATTTCCAAAAACAAGTTTATATCCAATCTGCCTGAATTTTTTATGATCATTCCACCAAAATTTTTATCAATATTTTGAGCCACTACTTCTAGGTTTTGTACAATTTCAATGTCATTTTTGTAGTTGTCTTCAACACTTTTTCCCATCCAAAAATTTTGTTCGGCCACATCAGCAAACGGTTTGAATACTGGGGTTTGATGGAGAATTTTAATGTTAAATTTTGATTCAATAGAACTGTAAAATTGAAACATAAAAGGAAAAATAGTATCAGCAAACCAAGTTTTTGCCATTCTTTTGCCTGTAATGGGATTATAAATACCAGCTGCTACGGCAGATGAAGTACTTAGTTTTTCATTATTAAAAACATGAACTTGGCAATGATAATATTCTTTCAGCATATAGCCAAGAATACTACCAGCAAGCCCCTGACCAACGATGTTTATTTTCAATATAGTGATAAAATAATGCTATAAATGTAAAGGTATTTTTTAAAATATTTAAAAAAAAGTAATATTTATAATTTTGTCGATTAAATTTATCACTTATTATCAATGTTTGTCATAGTCGCTGACTATGTAGAATTGGCTATAAATCTCTGATATGTTTTTATATTTTTCAATATTTTCAACAGTCTCTCGGCTCTGCCTAGTATCTGATACATATTTGGCAACTTGCCTTTTTTTCATAATTTTTATGAAAATCCTGCAGTTCAGGTTGTTTTCCTAACGAATCCTGTATCAAAGATAATAACCAATTTTTAATTGGCTATTGTTTTCTGATAAATACCTGCATTTATCTGTTATTCGACAATCGCTGCACTAACTTGTCGAATATCTGGAATGCTGGAGTATGTAGTTGAAAACTACAAATTATTACACATCCTTAGTTTGATTAGCTCAAAACCTATACTCAAGACTAAGGATAGTGTTTTTTTGTTTATTAATTATATGTTACTCAGTATGTTTCAAAGATAGTGCAAAAAGTGAGTAATTAGACTAAAAAATAAGACAAAATTTGTAAATTTGCGAAATGAAACAGTATTTGACAATAGAAAATGTCATAATTAAAGCAAAGGCATTTTGTATTGCTCAATCAAAGACACCAAATAAGGAACTTTACGGAGTTACTGATGGCAAAGCTGTTGGAACCCTATTGAACATAAATTTCAGCAACATCTTGCAGACAAATACGAACTAAAAATCGGCTCTTCGGCAAAAGGTATAGATTTACCTTCTGTCGATATAGATATAAAAGTAACTTCAATTAAACAACCTCAATCTTCTTGCCCATTTAAAGACGCAAAACAAAAAATATTTGGACTTGGGTATAATTTGCTCGTGTTCGTTTACGACAAAATTGACAACCCAAAGACTAAAACTGCAAATCTTGATTTTGTTAGTTGTTCTTCTGGGCATACGCATTTAAAAATATTATATGATAAAATAGTAAAATATTACTAAAAAAGAATGTTTTTTAAATAGTTGAATGTAAAGTCCCTCCCTTTTGGATTCTGTGACATCGAAACAGAAATTGGTTTGGGTGGGGTTTTTGAATTTAAATTATGGGTTTTTAGAAGTACCCTATAGTAATTGACAATTTTTCAACTAATTTAAAACAATTATAATTATTCACTTCAATTTTTGCAATAAAATTACTTTTCTTCTTCCAAGTCGCTTTCTATGGCGTGCAAAAACACAGTATCTATGGCTTCTTCTTTGGTAGGTAATATGGCGATTACTTTTTGTAATTGAGTGATAGTAATTAATTTCATGATTGATTCGCACACCCCACACAATACCAACATACCGCCAGCAGTTTCGCAAAGTCTGTTTGCTAAAAGAATAGCACTAAGGCCAGAAGAATCAATATATTTTACGGCCGAAAAATCCAAAATAAAACTTTTTGTGCCTTCTGCATGAAAAGAAGTAAGGTCGGTTTTGAGTTGTGGTGTTTTTATAGCATCAATTTTTTCGACTAAAATTTCTATGAGTGAGTATTGCTCTGTTTTCTCGATAGTGTATTTCATGGTTTTTATTTAGAAATTAAGATTGCAAATGTAATAAAATATTTTGTTCTATTCGATTTAATATGTTTTTGGTATCGGCTTTTTCAAATGCAGTACCAGTTACTTTTTCGTATAGTTCTATATATCTATGGGTAATTGTTTCTACAAAACTTTCGGGCATGGTAGGTACTTGTTGTCCTTCTTTGCCTTGAAAACCGTTTTCTATCAACCACTGACGCACAAATTCTTTTGAAAGTTGTTTTTGAGGTTGTCCTTCATTTTGTCTTTGTTGGTAACCATCAGCATAAAAATACCTAGACGAATCTGGCGTATGGATTTCATCAATTAAGTAAATTTTTCCATCTTTTTTTCCAAATTCATATTTTGTATCAACCAAAATAAGTCCTTGTTTTAGGGCTATTTCTTTGCCTCTTTTATATAATTTTAGGGTATAATCTTCGAGTTGTTGATAGTCAGCGGTAGAAACTATTTTTTGTTGTATTATTTCAGTGGCAGATATGTCCTCATCGTGTCCTTGGGCTGCTTTGGTCGTAGGAGTGATGATAGGAGAATCAAAAGCATCACTTTCTTTTAAACCATTTTGCATTTTTTGCCCACATAATAGGCGTTTGCCAGCTTTGTATTCTCGCCAAGCATGGCCCGAAAGGTAGCCACGAATAACCATTTCTACTTTGAATGGCTCGCACTTGTGGCCAATAGCCACATTAGGATCAGGCGTAGAAATAAGCCAATTTGGAACAATATCAGACGTTTGATTTAAAAATTTGGTAGCAATTTGATTTAAAACTTGTCCTTTGTAGGGTATGGGCTTGGGCTGTACTACATCAAAAGCCGACAGTCTATCAGAAGCCACAATCACAAGTTTATCTTCAAAATGATATACATCTCTTACTTTTCCTCTATAAAATCCTGTTTGGTTGGGAAAATTAAAATTGGTTTCTTTTAATCCTATGTGCATGAGATGTCGGTGTGATTGAATATGATTATTGTAATTAATAAATTTTTTAAAATAAGAAATATTACCTCATCCTGTTAGATGATTGGACTGCTTCTTCATCTTTTCTTATAAATTTATTAGCTACAGTGTTTAAAATCAGAGCCAGTGCAGGTATAAGTAAACCTAAACCATAATTGCCTTTTTGAGTAGCGACAAGCCATTTATCGCCTTGAAACGAGTAATAAATGATAGCACCTAGCAGAGCAGCTATCAACACAGAATTTATCATACCGATCAACATTTGTCGCATTCTATTTTGGAAACTAAAAATAGAATAAATACCCAAACCAGCAGCTCCAATGGCCAAAGCAAGTAATAAAACAGTAGAAACAGACTGAACTATAACTCCATTTTCGACTTTGGAGAGCGAGAAAGCATCCAAAATTAATGATGTTGTGCCATCTGTATTTGTTTTGCTCCAAATTGGCACAAAAATAAAGCTAATAAGTGCCAAAACCATGATTCCTAAAAAAATTGTTTGTATGCGTTGTATCATTTTAAAGATTTTTTACAAAAATAATTTTTAAAATTTAAAATTTAAAAAATTATAGTTTAAAATAAATATATTTTGATGTAAGATTTTTATTTTTTTATTATTTAAAATAGAAGTTTTGATTGCTAAAACTACATTTATAAAATAAATTAAATAAGAATTGTTTTAAAATCAATCAATAATCAATAATCTTAAAAGCCCCACCCCCTGCCCCCTCATCCCAAAAGGGAGGGGGAAATAGGATTTTTTTAAAAGCCCCCAAACCCCCGAAGGGGGCTTAGCTAACGCATTTATATAGACACGTAAGAAAATTTTAATCAACAATCAATAATCAACAATCAATAATCAATAATCAATAATCAATAATCAATAATCAATAATTAATAATCAATAATCAATAGTCAATAATCAATAATCAATAATCAATAATCAATAATTAATAATCAATAATCAATAGTCAATAATCAATAATTAATAATCAATAATCAATAACTTATAACTTATAACTTATAACTTATAACTTATAACTTATAACTTATAACTTATAACTTATAATCAATAATCAAAAGACTATCGTATCAAACTAACTTTGCCAGGTAAAGAAAATTTTTTTTCGTCTACAAATTGTCCTTCAATAATATAAGTATATACACCAGTGTTGGCACCTTCGCCATCCCATCCTTTTGTTTTCATTTCAAAATAGTCGTTGGAGTTGAATACTAATTTTCCAAAAATATTGTATATTTTTGCCGAAAAAACAGTAGTATTTATTTCAGAGTCTTCACAAAAAACTTTAAAAGTTTTATTATCTATATTTTCTGAATTAGGCAAAAATGCATTGGGAACATAAATTAATCCTGTTGATTTTTTTAGTATTTTTAGGTGCAATGTATCTTTGCTCGAGCACCCAAAATTGTTTTCCCCAGTGAGTGTAATAATATATTTTTTGTTGATCGTATAGGTATGTTTTGGATTGATGGTGTTAGCGGTAGAGCCATCGTCAAATTGCCAAAGTAAATTTGAAAGTCCATTCGTTCCTGTACTGTTAAAATTTATGGGCTGGTCGATAAATAATTCGCCTGAAATTCTATTTATACCTATCTGTGGCACTGGTTTTGAATCAATAAAAATAGTGGATATTGATTTGCAATCAATATCGGCACCAGTGAGCGTTAGATTGTATGGTGTAATCGAAAAAGCTGAATTTATTACTGTAATGCCAATAATAGATGTATTTGTAGCTGTCAATTCTGGTTTCGATTCCCAATTAAAAGCAGAAATAGGACCAGAAACTACACTTACTACATTTAAGTCTAACAGTTGCCCTACACAACCTGAAATAGTATTTTGATTTCCATATACAACTTTGGGAGCTAAGTCAGAGTTTACGTTTATATCTACAATATCTGAGCAACCAGAAGCATCAGTAATTGTAACTACATACATGGTGCTACCTGTGGTGTTCAAAATTGGTGTAGTGTAAGTACTATCGTTTATTTTGCCTAATCGATTATCAGCACTAAAAACAAAGGGCGAAACGCCCAGCTTTCTACCAATGCGAAAACTTTTTTGATTGCCAATACATATATTTTCGGTAGCATTTGATTTAGAAATGGCTTCTAAAGAGCTTCTTTTGATGATAACACTATTGGTAAATTTGCAACCCACTGCATCTGTAGTTTCGAGGGTATAATTAACCCCAGAAAATGAAACTGGAGTGATTAGTGGAGAGGCAAGTGTTGTACTATTAAGCCCAGTCGATGGACTCCATTGGTATTTGTAGGGTGCGGTACCTCCCGAGATGCTTGTATTGATAGTACTAGCGGGAAATCTACAAAATACACTATTGTTTGGGGTTAGAATTCCTCCACTAAAATCTGGGTTTAATCGAACTTGAACAACAAATGAGCTAGAACAATTACCTGAATTGACCATTGTAACAGTGTAAGGGATGGGTAAAGTGCCAGTAGTAGTGCCAACAATAGGGTTTAAAATCGTAGGATCACTAAGATGTGCTTGTGGCGACCAAGAAATGCTTTTTAAAACTCCTGTATTGCGTGTGTCTTGGGCATTAAGTTGTAGCGTTTGGCCTGCACACCTAAATAATGAATTGCCACCTACTACAGTAGCAACAGGAAATGGAACTGGCGACAGTTGTATCGTTTTTCGTTGTTTACATCTAGCGCCAACAGTAATGGCCACAGTGAATGAATATACACCAGCTACAGAAGCATTGAGTGTTTCACCCAAAATTGTGGCTGGTGGAAGCGATGGTACATACCAAAAAGTAGTAAAACTACCTGAAGACACCCCTGTAAATGTAGGAACCAAAATGCTAGCAGCACCCTGGCATAAAGTAGGAGAATTTGGCATTGTAATATTTGGAGATGGGTTTATGTTATATGAAATACTCCAATTAACACGTTCTGTAAGAGAATCGGCTTCATAAAAAACGGTCAATAGATTATCATCGAAACCATTTTTGGTAGGAATATTGCCAAATACACTAAAATTTAAACCAGTACCAGATGCTAAAACGGAGCCATCTGAATTTAATGCAGTCCATATTTGATTTGTCAAACTTGGATTTGATTTATACGTAAGTGTATCATTGGAGCAGGCATCTCCAGGCCGAAAATTGGTGCCTCCAACGGTAATTCTACCGCCATTAATTGCAAAAAGTTGATTTGTTTGACATATTATTAGAACTAAAAATATGTAAACTAAATTTTTTTTCATTGAGAAAATCATTTTAAAACTACAAATGTAATTTAGGGTACGAAAATACAAAACTTATTCAAAAAAATAAAATTTTAAGAATAATAATATTATTATCAACAAAATAAAATATTAAATTTGTAAAAACTATTCGACATGGAAAAGATTACTTACGAAAGTGTTTTGGAACTAATTACCGAAAATAGTAAGCAAATTAAAGTGCTTAAAGAGAGTATAACTACTACTTTTGCGGAAGCGGCTGCTGAATCAGCTCGTTCTGAAGCACGCTCTGAAAAAGAATTTAAAAAAGTTCAAAAACAATTAGCTGAGTTTGGCGATACCTTAGGAAAATATGCAGAAGAACAAGTCAAGTCTGCTTTGATAAAAAAGTTTAATATTTGGGGAATTCCTGTTCATGCCATGACCACTCATTTTGTGAAAAATGGACTTGATGATGATTTTTTATACGAAGTAGATATTTTAATTTACAACACCGATTATATTGTGGCAATAGAAGTCAAAAATCAACTAAAAAAAGACGATATAGACAATCATCTTTTACGAATGGAAAAGCTACAATCTTACCCATTGCCAGCAAGTGAAGGCAAAATACTACTTGGGGGTATGGCCGCCATGATTATAGGCAATGGACTTGAAAAATATACTCATTCTAGAGGGTTGTTTTTGATAAAACCAAGTGGAGAATCTGTAAAAATCACTAATAATAAAAAGACATTTAAACCTAAAGAGTGGCCTGTGGCTGTTTAGAATAAAAAGTGAAAGAAAATAGAGTAATCATTATTCAGGGTATATTTTTAGTCATAGGTTTAGTGTTTTTAATAAAATTATTTATAATTCAGGTTATAGACAAATCTTACGAAGAAGAAGCCGCTCAAAATGCTATTCAAAGGGTTACAGAATATCCATACAGAGGTATTATCAAAGATAGAAATGGAAAACTTTTAGTGGCCAATACTGGGGTTTATGATTTGATGGTTATACCCAAAAAATTAAAAATCAACGGAAATTTAGAAGATTTTTGCCATTTATTAGGAATAGATACTGCCGATTTTAGACTAAGACTAAAAGCGGCCACCAAATATTCGTCTGTAAAACCTTCGTTGTTTTTTGAGCAAATGTCGGATATTAAATTTGCAAGAGTCCAAGACTTGTTATCGGATTTTCCTGGTTTTTATATACAAGCCCGTACAGTAAGAAATTATCCCCAATCTGTGGCCGCAAATGCACTAGGATACATAGGCGAAATAAGTAAAGAAAAAATAAACCTTGTAGGCAAAGATAACTATAAATCAGGCGACTATATTGGGATAAGTGGTATAGAATCTTTTTATGAAAAAGAATTGAGAGGGGTGCGTGGGGTCAAATATGTGATGGTAAATGTGAGAGGCGAAGAAAAAGGTCGTTTCAAAAACGGGGCTTACGATACTGCATCTGTGCCTGGCAAAGATGTGATTGCGTCCATAGATTTGGATCTGCAACAGTATGCCGAAAAATTAATGAAAAATAAAATTGGCAGTGTAGTAGCCATAGAGCCATCTACGGGCGAAGTATTGGCTTTTGTATCAGCCCCAAGCTATGATCCTAATTTGCTCACTGGCGAAGAGTTTTCTATGAATTATAATAAATTAGTACACGATAGTTTAAAACCACTTTTCAATAGAGCTTTGATGGCTCAGTATCCACCTGGTTCAATTTTTAAAACTATCAATGGACTGTATGCCTTACAAAATGATATTATTGATACAACGACTATTTTTCCTTGTAATAGAGGCATTATAGCTTGTCATGGCAAGCATAGCTCGGCCAATTTTACAACTTCAATTCAATTTTCGTGCAACCCTTATTATTGGAATGTTTTTAAGAAAATAATCAATCAAGGCAAGTCATCTAATTATTTTAAAGATGCCAAAATTTGCTACGACCACTGGAGAGAGCATGTTGTAAAATTTGGACTTGGTGGAAAAACAGGGATTGATTTACCAAACGAAAAAAAAGGAATATTACCTTCAAGCAATTATTATGACAAAGTTTATGGTGCCAATAGGTGGGCTTTTACAACTATTTTTTCACTAGGAATAGGGCAGGGCGAACTTAGTATAACTCCAGTGCAAATGGCCAATGTGGCTTGTATTTTGGCCAACAGAGGCCATTATTTTGCCCCTCATTTGGTCAAAGGTATAGGTCGAAAAGATTCTGTGGCAGCATCATTTACCGAAAAACATACTACTGGTATTATGCCCGAATTTTACACGGCTATTGTCAATGGAATGGAGTTAGTTGTTCGCTCTGGCACTGGATTTTTGGCCCGTTCCAAAGAATTTGTAGGTTGTGGCAAAACTGGCACTGTAGAAAACCCACATGGGGCCGATCATTCAGTTTTTATTGGTTTTGCTCCCAAACACAACCCAACCATAGCCATAGCTGTAGTGGTAGAAAATTCAGGCTTTGGAGCCGAGTGGGCAGCTCCTATTTCTGGTCTTTTATTTGCCAAATATCTCAATCATAAAATAGAAAAAGATTGGGTCGAAAATTACATTCTTAAACGCGATTTTATACGTGACCCTGCAAAACCAAAACCAAAGGAGCGCCACAAGCGAGGTTGATTTACCCACTGCTGCGCTATATTTAGTACTCGTATTTTTGGGATGGCTCAATATATTTGCGGCCGTATACGACCCAGAATTGCATCCAAGTATTTTTGATCTTGGCCTCAACTGTGGCAAACAAATGCTTTGGATAGGCACTGCCATTGTTTTGCTTTTAGTAATAATATTGATAGACCATAAATTTTTTGAAACTTTTGCATTTGTCATTTATGGTGCTTTGTGTGTCATATTAATTGGCGTTTTGATTGGCGGAAAAGTAGTAGCAGGCTCCAAATCTTGGATAGAGATAGGCAGTTTTGCTATTCAACCATCAGAGTTTGCCAAAATGGCTACAGCCTTAGCAGTGGCCGCTTATTTATCTGGGCAGTATGTAAAATTAGATAATTTAAAAAATTTGATGACAGTATATGCCATTATGTTTTTTCCAGCATTGCTTATTTTGGCACAAAATGATACAGGTTCTACGCTTGTATTTTCTAGCTTTTTTTTAGTACTATTCCGTGAAGGCATGAATCCTACAATTTTAGTCATAGGTATTGTAGGAGTGTTTTTGTTTATCATGGCCTTGATTTTTGATAAAATATATCTGAGCATAACCTATATGGTTTTGAGCATTTTCTTTATTCTTTACAATAGAAATGTGAGGCGAAAAATCTCCTCTATTTTGATAGTATTAGGAATAGCATTTATATCCAGTGGAATTACTTTTTCGGTTGATTTTATTATAAAAAATGTATTGCAAGATCATCAGCAAAAAAGGATAAAAGCACTCATAAACCCAGATGCCGACCCATTAGGATATGGTTGGAATGTAACTCAATCGAAAATAGCCATTGGTTCTGGTGGATTTTTGGGCAAAGGTTTTTTGGAAGGTACACAAACAAAGTTTGATTTTGTGCCAGAACAACACACAGATTTTATATTTTGTACCATTGGTGAGGAATGGGGATGGTTGGGTTCTTTTATTTTGATTGGGTTATTTATTACTTTATTTTTAAGAATTGTCTATTTAACAGAACGGCAAAGATCAAAATTTGCTCGAATTTATGGCTATTGTGTAGCCAGTATTATGCTTTTTCATTTTACGGTAAATATAGGAATGACAATTGGACTTTTCCCAGTAATAGGAATACCCTTACCATTTTTTAGTTATGGTGGCTCCTCGTTGTGGTCGTTTACGATTTTGCTTTGGATTTTCTTAAACTTAGATGCCAATAGAAAACAAGTTTTGGCATAATTATAAGTTATGAGTTATAAGTTATAAGTTATAAGTTATAAGTTATTGATTATTGATTAAAATTAGTACAAACTAGTTTTACAAATGCGTTAGCTAAGCCCCCTTCGGGGGTTTGGGGGCTTTAAAAAAAATCCTATTTCCCCCTCCCTATGGGATGAGGGGGCAGGGGGTGGGGCTTTTTGAGAATTGAGAATTTAGAATTTAAAATTGAGAATTGAGAATTGATTATTGATTATTGATTATTGATTATTGATTATTGATTATTGATTAAAATTTTCTTACGTGTCTATATAAATGCGTTAGCTAAGCCCCCTTCGGGGGTTTGGGGGCTTTAAAAAAAATCCTATTTCCCCCTCCCTATGGGATGAGGGGGCAGGGGGTGGGGCTTTTTGAGAATTGAGAATTGAGAATTGAGAATTGAGAATTGATTATTGATTATTTTGATAATTCAGATAATAAAACTGGCGTAAGCCTAAAAAATTAAAAAAATCCGCTTTTAAGCCCCCTTCGGGGGTTTGGGGGCTTTAACCATTAACCATTAACCATTACACATTACGCATTACACATTACTCATTCAAAAAAATGTTATACAAAACCAGAGGCATAGTTTTAGGACATATTAAATATAAAGAAACTTCAATTATTACTAAAATATATACAGAATCTTATGGGATACAGTCTTATATACAAAATGGAGTTCGTAGTACAAAATCAAAAATAAATATGGCTTATTTTCAGCCTTTAAATTTACTAGATATGGTTGTATATCACAAAAAAGATGCTGATTTGCAACGCATTAGTGAACTCAAATTGGCTTATGTGTACCAAGAAATTCATTCTCAAATTCCAAAAATAACTATTGTATCATTTCTTACTGAATTGCTGACCAAATCTTTGAAAGAAGAAACCAAAAGTCAATCGCTTTTTGATTTTTTGTTTCAATCGTTTATTACTTTTGATCATGTATCAGCAACAGAGTTTCATCTCAAATTTTTGATACAATTTGGTCAAAAACTTGGATTTATGCCTCATTCTGCCGATGATTTTATGTTAAACGCCAATTTTATTTTTCCATCTATTCATCCTTATTCCGAAAACAATAGTTTTAATGATTGGTTGGCTATGATTTTTAAAATGGATTACTTTATTACCCACCCCCAAACACATCTATATAAAACGATTTTTTTAGATGCTATACTAGCCATGTACAGCCATTATTTAGATTTTAAATCACCCATAAAATCTGTTGATGTCATCAGAGAGTTATAAAAATCAATATTTTTTAATCTTTAAAGTAATTCTTTTTGAAAAAAATATTTTTTGACTATATTTGTTTTTGATTAGATTCCTAAAAAAAAGCCTTAGCTTAAAAGCCATAAATATATTTTGAGATTATTATTTTTAACTATTATTACTTTTTTTATATTTGTCAGTTGCAGTAAATCTTCTAATAATACTAGCGAACCAAGTACTAATGCCAATGGAGATTCTACAAATGCAGAAATGACTGTAAAGCAAAAAGTAACTACAACCAAAAGCGATAACAAAGCCGCCAAACCACTAGAACCAGAAAAAGTATTTAGACCAAATATGGTGCTGATTGAAGGGGGAAAATTTTTGGTAGGATCCGAAAATTTAGATTTCGAACCCAAAGGAAATCAAAAATATACAGCAACTGTAGAGTCATTTTATATGGACGAAACCGAAATTGCAAACATTCATTGGCTAGAATATCTATTTTTTATTCGCAAAAAATCAGAGCAAGAATATTTGGCCGCTCTACCAGATACTTTGGTGTGGGCACGTGAATTTTCGTTCAACGATTTTTATGTAGAAAGTTATTTGAGGCATCCAGGATTTAGATTTTATCCTGTGGTGGGGGTTACTTGGTTGCAGGCCAACGAATATTGCAAATGGAGATCAGACCCTTTAGTGAAAAATAATGCACAAGCAGTACCCAAAAAAGGGACTGGCAAAAGGATTCAGCTAGGCGATTCTTTATGGGTTTTTGAAGGATATAGAACACCTCAAAAGGATAAAAAACAAACAATTATTACTTACAGATTGCCCACAGAGGCCGAGTGGATGTATGCAGCAGGTACATTTAGCTACCACAAACCCTATTTGGATGAAAAAGATTTTTATAAACGTGTATACCCTTGGGATGGTACAGGTTTGAGAAACCCTTTTTCTAAGAAAAAAGGCAATTTCTTTGCCAATTTTAAGCGTGGTAGGGGAGATTATAGTGGTGTAGCACGCAGCAAAAACGATGGAGCTACTTATACTGAATATATTTTTGCGTATCCGCCAAACGATGTTGGGTTATATAATATTGCTGGAAATGTAAACGAATGGGTATCAGATTTGTATGATTTTATACCAACCGAAGTACAAAAATATGAATATAACAAAAAATCGCACGAAGACCAAGATGGCAACAAAGTAGATGCAGTAGAAGACGAGGAAAACGACAATTTTCAGATTTACTTAGAAGAACAACGATTTAGAGTATATAAAGGAGGCTCTTGGAACGATGTAGCCTATTGGCTTTCGCCAAGTACACGAAGGTTTTGGGCCGAAGACTCGTCCTCGTCTACCATTGGGTTTAGATGTGTGCTTGATATGGTGTACGAAAAACCTGTGATTGATTCTACAAAAAAAGATACAAAACCTGAAAAAGTAAAAAAAGAAAAAAAATCAAAAAAAGAAAAATCTGATATTGATACTTCAACTGACACTACCAACACCCAAAAGTGATATTTTTAAATAATTCAAAAATTTATTTTATTCTAATATTCTTATTTTTAATCTCTATTTTATCTTGTACTGATAATATAGATAATAAGGTTCCTCAAAATATTCATTTTGATTTTATTGCTTGGAATAATTTAACTCTTGATATTACAAAATCAAAAAATATTACTTTTTTTAAAACAATAACTGTTGATAATCAATCGCAAACTTTGGAAGTAAATAATACACAATGGATCAAAGATTTAGCTTTTTTGAGCAAATATAATCTAAACAAACCAGACATTGCAGACCAATATACGAGCAGAGCCTTTAGTAACGATACTGTATATTTAGTGAGCTACAGTCCTATCAAAAAAAGTTATTTTAAAACCATAAAAATGCGTGTATTTTTTAGTAAATCTAATAAAATAAAACAAGTAATGGTGGTAGATAGGTCTAATACAGGGGTTTTCAATGTCAAAAAAGATATTCTGATAATGTATGATACGATCAATAAAAGCGTAAATTCATTGAAAATTAAAACAAAAAGAACTTTTTTCTTTATTGCAAATGATTCTTTATTGATAGATTTTCAACAAAAAAAAACTCTTGATTGATGTTGAAATTAGTAATAAATCATATTTTTGATGGAATTATTTGGAAAATTATACCAAGCCACGACAACCGAATATTAGCTATTGAAGTAAGAAATACAGAATTGCGTTCTGTGTTTTTTTCTGTTCTACATCTTGATTTTGTCGATTTTATCAATCATAATCTATCTATAAAAGAACCCTGGTGGGTAGGTATAGAGGCTGTTTCTGAGCAGCATTTGTATGTACATGGCTACGATTCTTTGCTTTATGCCCAACATAAAGGAATTTTTTGTTTAGATCATAAAAAAAAAATCGAGAATTGGTCGCTTCCAAACCATACGTTTATAGCTATTGAAAACAACAATTTGATGGCTAAATATAAGAATGAAATACAAAAAATAAATCTTATAAATGGTCAGATCATTGAGATAAATCCTAAGTTTGATAATAAAAATAATCAAATTTCTGAAAATGAAATTTTAAGAATATTTGATGAAGATGCTTATTTTGTCAAATTACAAACTTTTATTTTTGGTTTTTCGGGCATAATGCCAGTAAAATTGATAGAATATTTAGATTTTGAAGAATATATATTGATTTCTTTTTATGAAAATTTGGCAGATAATTATTTAAAAAATTACTTTTATATATTGGATAAAAATACTAAAATCGAAAAATTGAAAGTAATATTGGCTGATAATGTTGTAGGTGTAGCTACAAATTCATTTTGTATTTTGAAAAACAAATTGGTACTTTGCAAAGATAAAAACACATTGTTAATATATGAGATATAAAATCATTGTTTTGGGTTTATTTTGGGCTGTTTTGAGCCAAGCAGAAGTAAAAGATTCGGTAGGTGTAACCGACATTGGGGGCAAAAAATATATTTTACATCAAATATCAAGTGGCGAAACTTTGTTTTCGGTAGCTCGAAAATATAAACTTACTATTCAAGACCTCAAGCAAACCAATCCTGAGTTGGCCAATGGGCTCAAATCAAATCAGGTAATCAAAATACCAATGCCAGAGGTAGAAAAAAGCCAAGTTGCTCTACCTCAGAATGATAGTTATGTTTTGCACAAAGTAGAATCTGGTCAAACTTTGTATGCAATTTCAAAAAAATACAATGTGTCGGTCGAAAAAATAAAAAAATGGAATAATTTAGAATCAAATGAACTCAAATTGGGTAGTTACATCATTGTAGGCGAGAAAAATACGATTGTAGCAGAACCTAAAGAAGAGAAAACCCCTGTAAATGAAACCTCAAATACTGCTGTTGGTGCTAGTAATAATCAAGAAATAAATGCTGCAAAAAAAGAATCAAAAAAAACAGTGGATGGACATTTTATTGAAAAAGGTACAGTTTCGGTTTTTGAAATCAAAGATGGAGAATTGTATTTTTTTGCGATGCACAAAACTGCTCCTATTGGCACAATTATTAAAATTATGTATCAAAACGAAGAGTCTATTTTTGTAAGAGTAGTAGAAAAGCTGCCCTCAAACGATGCCAATGTGGTAAAATTGAGTAAAATGGCTTTCAACAAACTCGGTCTTAGCAATTCGAGTTTGGTATCGTTAGAATATGTCATTGATTGATTTACCTTATAATTTGCAAGTTATACCTTGTTTTTTGCGTATTTAGTCGAGTTTAAAATGTGTCAGAAAATATTTTTAGCTTATATTTGCAGTGTTAATTTCCTAAACTATTAAATATTTCTAAAAAATGAATAAAATTAAATTTACCATAGCAGGATTCGCTTTGTTTACGACCAGTATTTTTGCACAAATCAAAGATACTACTTATTGGAACAGAAGTTTAGATTTGGGCTTGAATATCAATCAAGCTTGGTTTAACAAAGATTGGACAGCTGGTGGGGTAAACAACTGGGCCATATCAACTTATGCTTATGGCAACTCAAAATATGTAAAAAATAGACATAGCCTTACATCAACTATGTACCTCGATTATGGTGTAATTAATGCTGCTTCTGCAGGATGGAGAAAAAATTTGGATCGAATCTTTATTGATAATATCTATGCTCTGGCCGTAAAAGGACCTTGGGGAGCATGGGCTGGTTTCAATTTTCAGTCTCAATTTACATCTGGGTATCAAGGAGGCGACCCTAAGGGTAACAGAATTTCTACTTTTCTTGCACCAGGTTATCTTACAGAAGCCATAGGTATTATCTATGCACCAGTTCCTTATTTTGAAGCACGTTTTGCTCCTATTGCCTTTCGTCAAACTTTTTCGATTGATGGACAAATCGAAAAGAATGTGGCCAACGCCAAAGGCGAGCATTATGGTGTAAAACCAGGACTGTCATTGAAAAATGAATTTGGTTATTTCTT
Organism: Cytophagales bacterium; assembly: GCA_013297755.1. Classification (GTDB taxonomy): domain Bacteria; phylum Bacteroidota; class Bacteroidia; order Cytophagales; family UBA9547; genus REAG01. The sequence goes on along the minus strand of JAAFIH010000003.1, from coordinate 111,195 downwards.
TTTGGCTAAATTTGACAAAGACTTGGTGTCTAATATCAATCTTAAATTGTTGTACCAACATTTTGGAGCTTACGAAAAATTAGGACACACAACCAACCGTTTGGATGCAGTGCTTTCGGCTAAAATTTATAAAATAATCAATGTAAGTTTACAAGGTGTTTTGATTTACAACGAAGATCAGCTATCGCCAGTATCCAAAACTCCAGAACTACAAATAAGCCAAGCCTTGACTATAGGTATAAAATACACAATTAAAAATACGAAATAACCAACTTGAACTAATTATCAGAAAGGTTTGTACAATTTGTGCAAACCTTTTTTTTGTGTTTTGATACCATATTTGTTGGATAAACTAAGTTTATGGCGTAATAAGGATAGATTTGTTTAGTAACACTTTTAAAAATACATCCAACACCCAACTCCCAACACCCAACTCCTAACTACCAACTACCAACTACCAACTCCCAACTCCTAACTCCTAACTCCCAACTCCTAACTACCAACTCCCAACTCCCAACTCCCAACTCCCAACTACCATCTCCCAACTCCCAACTACCAACTACCAACTACCAACTCCCAACTCCCAACTCCCAACTCCCAACTCCCAACTCCCAACTCCTAACTACGAACTCCTAAAAAAAATAACTGTATTAATATTTGCAAATATAACTTCTAATTTCTAAATTTGTATAAACCTCCAAGAAATTATAAAAACTATGGCAACACAACACAACACAACACAACACAACACAACACAACACAACACAACACAACACAACTCAACACTCGCTCGTTTTTTAGCAGGGTAGCTATTATGGCAACTATATATATATGTGTGTTGCACCAATTTTTGGCTCAGGGGCAGTGGAATGTAAATGGTAGTCAAAATGTATCAGTTCAGCCAAACATTTTTTTTAATGAACCTATTGAAAATAGAATCTATTTTGGAAGTTCTTTTGCTAATTATATTCGATACTATAACATCTTCGAGCAAGAATCTGAGCCTAGTTCGAATATTAAAGGTTTAGAATTCAAACTCAATAATACAATTAGGTTTAATATTTCAGAATCTTCTATTGATAAAATTACTCAACTCGAACCCTCAGCCACTGGGCAAGTAAGCATAGGCTTGGCTGGTAGCACTAATGCCATTCTGATGATGAATGGTGTCATACGATTTCCAGACAATACTGTTATCAATTCAGCTAGTTTTATTACCTCTATCATTGGTCAGAATACTAGAATTGGCACACTAGAAACCCAAATGTTGCTTGCCAATACCAATCTTGTGCTTACTAATACTGGGTTAAACTTACGAATAACGAATCTACAAAACACAATAAACGCTAGTTTACTTGGCTTAAACACCCAACTTTTGGCCACAAATACAGGGTTAAACTTACGAATATCAAACCTTGAAACGGGGATTAATTCGACTATTACTGGCTTCAATACGCAATTTTCTAGTCTAAATTCTCAAATACTCAACTTCAATAACACAATATCAGGTTTCAACACCCAATTTTCTAACCTCAATAACACAATATCAGGTTTCAGCACTCAATTTTCTAATATCAATAACACAATATCAGGTTTCAACACCCAATTTTCTAATATCAATAACACAATATCAGGCTTCAATACCCAATTTTCTAATATCAATACTCAATTTACTACACTCAATGCTCAATTTTCTAATACTTGGCAAGTAAAGCCCAATGGACTTGCATATACAGCTGGTAGTGTGCAAATTGGTAATAAACTGCTCTTGCAAGGAAGCCCTATATTGATGTATGTTCATAGTTTTGGCGTGCAAACTGGTGCTAATAGTTGGCGTAGTATAAGCCTCACTACCACATCGCCCATACATCCTTATTGCCCAACAAATTCCAATTCGAGTACAAAATGTGGCACTTCTCCTACCCAAGTAATATATGTATTATCTTCGGAAGCCGAAATTATTAATACAATTTCTGGGCTAGTACTACAACATACCGCAGGCAATGGCATTACGATTACTCCACAAGGAGCTATCAGATTCAAAGATGGCTCCGAAATTGGAGGTAATATGAATATCGTTGCCGAAATCAACAGTCTAAAAACGAAAACTATCAATATATTTAACAAAAATTTTGGCGGTGAGCCTACCCGCAATTTTGTAGGTATCAATATAGACGATCCTAGAGCTCAATTAGATGTAAATGGAAATTTACGAGTTCGCAACCTTGCAGGCACAGGTACACGTATGTTGGTAACAAACGAAATTGGCCTGGTTAGCAGCCAGCCACTGCCCACAAGCGATGTTACCATGGCCGACCTCAATGCTATAAAAGATAGAAATACCATAGTATTTGGTGGCACTGGCTCTGGCGAAAGCATAGAGCGAGTAAATAATACTGACATTGCACTAAAAACAAATTTTACAGAACGACTAAAAATTATGAATGATGGACGTGTGCAAATAGGCTCTCAAAAACCTACCACCAACGATTATAAATTGAGTGTGGATGGAAATATGGTAGTTTTGGGCAAAATTGCAACACAAAGGGTATATTGTAGTCCTGGTGCTACTTTTCCTGACTACGTTTTTGATGCAAATTATAAACTAATGAGTTTGTCAGAAACTGAAGATTATATCAATAAAAATCATCACTTACCTGATTTCGATAATGGAGATTTGTATGATAAAAATGGAATTGATGTTGGGCATCTTATATTAATTCTTACAAAAAAAACTGAAGAACTTACATTACATTTGATTAACCTTAAAAAAGAAAACGAACAAATGAAAAAACAAATTGATAAACTTAAATAGTTTTAAAAACAATTTATATGAAAAATATTTTGAAAAAAAACACAAAACGATATTTTGGGATAGTTTTGGTATCATTTTCTTTAGTTCTTACGATGTGCCGAAAAGACGACCCAAAACCACTCAATGCTAAGCAAGACCAACCAAAAATTGATACTGGTGCCATAAAAACATACACTTCTGGCAATATTTGGGTATACCAAAGTGGAACAACAACTGTAGATGGTATGCCCAACACTATTCAATGGAGTAATATTTATGATACTATAAAATTTTTTAAAGATACTATTATCAAAAATTTAAAATATGTGGCTATTGGAAATACAAATGCAAATTTTATATACTTCGACTCTTTAGGAACCTTGTTTAGATTTAGGTATGAAAATTCTTTTAAAAATTCTATTGAAATTAACTATTATTATAGAGAAATTTTTTATAAAACTAATCTAAAAATAAATGATACAATTTCTAAAAAAGATGACAGATTTGGTAGCACAGAAATTGTTGTTTGCAAAAGTAAACCAATTTTAGCTGTACCAGCTGGTAATTTTTCTTCAACCTATATTGCAAAATGTTTACTTTATATCAATAATTCTATAAAACAAGAATCTTGTTTGGATTATATAAATTACAATAAAGAGGTAGGCACATTATACAAAGAATTTTACTTTTGGAACACATACTACCACACTAGGTTAATCTATTACGGCCCTAAACCTTAAATTTAAAATATTACTAAAACAAAAAAAAACAATATGAAAAATATAAAGCTAATTTCAGTTTACTTTTACCTCATATTTACTATTGCATGCAAAAAAGATGATGCAAATCCTAAAAATACAGGCAATAATCAAAATCCTTTACCCAATAATACACCATTGGTACTTTGCCCTATTATAGAAAATAGTTGCAAACCAACTTTATCAATAGATGAATTTGGTTTAACCCAAAAATTTACTTTTAAAGGCGAAAACATAGAGAATATTAGTTTTTTTAATGAAACTACTCTTTTAGGTACAAAATTTCTAAAATATGACAACAATCAAAATCTTATTTCAAGTTATTTAGATTTTGCTACTGAAAAACAAGACTATATATATACTTATATTGAAGGTGGTATTATTACTAAACTTATAGAAATTAGCGATTATGGATCAGGTGTGGATACCATCTCATATAACTATACTTACGATGTGAAAAAAAATATCATTAATGCTGTATACAAATCCAAAAATAAGACCACAGATAGTATTATTATGGGAAACTATAATGATTGTGGACGACCAGGATGGCAAATAGATTTTACATTTAGTCAAAATAGTATAGTAAGAAAAGACTCTATTTTGTACTCCTACAACTCTGATAATAATTTAATAAAAAAAATAATACATAAGTTTAATGTTATCAGTAATATTCCAACAGAAACTATCACAGAAGACTACACTTATTCTACACACCCACAATGGATAATTTTTGACAAAGACTTAGGTCCAAGCGGCACTAATCCATATTTAAGGGGTAGAAACAGAAACAAAAATTTGATGGCTACAAAAAAATATAATTCCTCACTAGGCTTTCAACAAAATGAAGTTTTTACCTATACTATCAAAAATAAATGTATTTCTAACTACAAACGAAAAGATATTTTAACATCTGATTCTACTGTATATGAATACAAATATTAAGTTAGGTAACATTTATCGAATAATTTTTAAATTTTATTGTATGAAAAATTTTATAAATTTTACCATATTAATTTTTTATTTAAGTTTTGGTGGTTGCAATTATCCAGGCTCACAAAAAGAAGTATGCGAAGCAAGTACCTTAGATGTAAGAATAAACGAATGTAAAAAGAAATATAAAAGTTATATAGATTTTAAAACTAAATATGTAGGCGAATATTCAATTACTGGGTTGTATCTTGATAATGTACTGAGTAACGATTCACTATCAAAGTACAAAATAAAAAGTATAGAAATACAAGATTTTGATGGGCAATATTTTTGCAAAAGAAAAACATATTACATCGAAAGTAATTGTTTGGAAGGCGAAGACATTCCCTATTTTGAAATATTTTATATAAATGGTGCATTGAAGGGTACAAAATTACTAACAAAAAAAGAAATAATAAGTGAAAGTAACAATACCTATAAAATGGAAATTTTATCTTTAAGTCCACCACAAATAAACATAGTAGATATTCTCAAATTTAGAACAGAAAATACCAAAACATTTTGGATATTTAAACAAAAAAGTAACACTGAATTTGTGTTTGAAAACGAAAGTCGTACTGTAAAATTAGAATTAAAGAAATGAAAGAATACAAATTTTATATAGCTATTTTATTTTTAGTATGTTTAGTAAACTCTTGTGGTGGTTTATTGCAAGTACCTTATTATTGCGAATCTTCAACTGTAGAAAAAAGAATTACTGAATGTAAAAAAAAGTATGAACCTTTTTTTGATTTTTATAACAAATACAAAGGCTTTTATTCCATTACAAATGTATACATAAATTCAGTTTTGAGTAATGATACATTAAAAAAGTATAATGCCCAAAAATTAGAAATTGGAGGATATTATGATGATTTGTGCAAAAGAGCTGGCGGTTCTGAAGCTGATTCTTACAGAGAATGTTTAAACAACGAAGACGTAACAAACTTTAAAATGATATATATAAATTTTTTGCCAAAAAGTACTAAAATTATAACTGATAGAGAAATTTTAAAAATAAATGATAATACCTATCAACTTGGTATAAATGCAACAGATTCTTTGAAAAATTCATTTATTGATGTATTAAAGATAAGAAGATCTAATTGGATAATATGGCAATTTACACAATTAAACGAAACTGAATTTATATTTGAAAATAAAGACAAATCTGTAAAACTAACACTAAGAAAATGAAAAAAAATACTTTTATCTTATGCTTTATGTTTCTATTTGACTCATTTGCTCAACAAACCATAACTGAAAAATATTGGAATTATAGGACTGATTTCAATGATAATTTTATACTCAGGGGCTTTGGTAATAGCTTTATTGGTGGATATTCTTTGCCTGTATCACAAATCAAAACCATTGCTCATGGCACTAAAGAATACATAACAGGATATGGCGAAATAGATATGGCTAAATTTCCAAACATAAGATTTGGAGATTGTACTATTTTACTTGGGTTATATCTTGGAACTTTAATTACTGAGTGGAAGCTCTTAAAAAATGCAAATGAAAATGTTTCAGATTTAGAACAAGAGATTTTTGAAGCTTTATCTGCACTAGATAGACTTGATGCAAACTCTGAAGTTTTTTTAGGTGATGACTTTATTGAACAGAGAAATTACAAAGTGAAAGATGGAATGATGTTAAGGGACGATGTTACCAGAGAATTTTTAGGACGATTTTTTGATGAAAAAAGAATTGCTCAAAGATATTATCCTCAAATGAAAAGTATAGAAAGTATTAATATTTTAAGAAGTATTTTCATAAAAAACTCAAAATCTGATTGTATAAACGATGGAAGCAAAAAAGATTTTATTACTGATTGGTACTTAAAAGGAGGTGGTAATATTTTAAGTCCAGATCAAATAACTTATTTATTGGTAGGGTTGACTTTATTTGCCAAATATGCACCTGTTCAAATGGGTGCAAAAAATGAATCCAATATTTATATAAGTTTTGAACCACAACAATGGGCAAAAGAAACAATTACAAGAATTTTAAAAAGAGCCCATAATTTTGATTGGAGACTTTATACTTATTATAAATATCCTGCAGGATTAGAACCAGATATTAGTCTTCATCAATATCCACTAACAAAAATACATGATAATTTTGGAAACAATAGGGTTTCAATTCCAAATGATATAAATTTTACAAGCTCTGCTTTTTATTCAAATTTTATATCTACACTTACTAAACCTGACAGAGTTTGTGATTATTCACGTAGCGACCAATCTAAATATGGCCCTTATATCATAAATGCATTTGGCTTTAAACAAAATTCTGGCAACGATTTTGCTGCTGGATATGCTGGCATTCTTTCTGCCATGTCAAACTACAAAGGAGGTACTACAACTTATGATGAATTAGTAAGTTATTTTGGTTCTTTTGAAAGCTATTTACAGCCATTGCTAAATGCCACTCTTTATGAATTTAATTCAGAAAATATCAATCCTTATATCTACAAACAATTACAAGATGCCCCTTGTGATGGTATGCAATGTCGAGAAAAACACAACGAAGATCGAGGAACATATCTTTGGAACGCAGACGAAAAACACAATAAATTTATAAGAAATTTTTATGATGCAAATGTAAACAAAAACAAAGAACATCTCAATGGACTTGAGTATATGCTATTACATAATTTATATTTGATAAAAACAGCTGGCAAAATGACAAAATTACAAACAAAAATTGCTAATTCGAATTCAATAAAAATAGTAGGACAAGATATACTTGTAGGTAATACGAAACTTTTAACACCAGATTTATTTAAGTACATACCTAAAATATTTAGAAAAATTAAATATGTAGCAGGCGATATGGTAATATTAGCTGAGGGTTTTGATTCTAACAATTTACCTTTTGAAGCATATACAGAACAAAGTGCTAATGAAAATACTTGTGTAGAACCTGTTAAATTTGGAGCTTACTGTCCAGATGCCAATGTTAAATCTCAGGCCTATTTAACAGAACCAAGTTTTGAAATAAAAACTTATGGAGAAGGCTTAATAAAATATTATACAGGTAGCATAGGTGCCTCTCCTGCACGTAAATTTGAATTTGTATCCAATCAAGTTAATTCAGCAACAGATGGTGAAACATTCGTAGAAAATCCAGAATGGATTATTTATCCACATCCTAATGGTAGAGATTCTCATTGGTCTATTACAACAGGCAAAACTATGAATTTAGTTGCAAAATCAGACTGGCAATGGGGAAACTTAAAAGAAGAAGAGGAATTTTATTATAGATTAGATGTGAAATTTAAGTATTATGGCCAATATAAAGTGATCTCAAAAAACATACGAATGAAACATTTTAGATGTTTTGTAAGTTGTGCAAGACTAGCAGAAGATAGTTTAAATTTAGAAAAATCAAATAACTTTTCCTCCATCCTCTCCCTCAAAATAGCCCCAAACCCCATGCAGCACTCTGCAACTATATATTATGATATTCCCCAATATAGCAATGCAGTAAATATCCAAATATTTGATGCTATGGGTAGCCTTGCCAAATCAGTAATAAATACCCAAAATGAAGAAGCAGGCAACTATCAATATACTATCCCAGAAAGCGAACTCAGTCCTGGGCTGTATATTGTAAAACTAACCACAGATATTGGTTCAAAAAGTGTAAAATTGGTGGTGCAATAAATATTTTTTGGATTTACCCAATCGCCCTCGTTTGCAACGGGGGCGGTCGAAATAATCGTTTGTAACGATTAAAATAAACAAAACAAAGTCCTTATATTTTCATATCTCTACAACTAAAACCCAATCGCCCTCGTTTGCAACGGGGGCGGTCGAAATAATCGTTTGTAACGATTAAAATAAACAAAATAAAGTCCTTATATTTTCATATCTCCACAACTAAAACCTCACTCCAACACTTGCTTTCCAATTTTTATCCCTGTTGTAGAAGATAATACAGTATTCGATAATCGAATTTTAAAGGAAAAAAAAAACTCTTATTTTTGATAAGAGTTTTTTTTAATATTATTTAGTTAAAACTATTTTTTCTTTAATTCTAGCATTTTTACCTTTTGCTTCTCTTAGGTAAAACAATCTAGCTCTACGAACTTTACCTCTTCTGATAAGCTCAATTTTTTCGATTGATGGAGATATAAGAGGGAATACACGCTCTACACCTATGCCATTAGAGATTTTGCGTACAGTAAAAGTTTCGCCTGGGTGGCCGCTACTTCTTCTTTGTATCACAACACCTTGATATTGCTGTACACGCTCTTTTGCACCTTCTTTGATTTTTACATGAACATTTACTGTATCGCCAGCTATAAAGCTAGGTATGGTTTCTAGGATTGAACCAGTTATTTCTTTATTTACGAAATCTAATATATTAGCCATTTGATTATTTATTTCTTTTTGCTGTATAAAAAGGGATGCAAATATAGTAATTTTATTATTAAATCAAAAATTTAATTCAATTATTTTAAAAATTGATTCAAATCCAACCCTGGAATGTTTGGTAAAACGCCATCCATTGATTGTGCAAGGGTAGATTTTATTTCAGTTTCTATGTTTGCAAGTGCTATATTGGTAGCTGCTACTATCAGGTCTTGTACCATTTCTTTATCATCCATGATAGATTGATCTATATCTATTTTGAGTACTTTTCTATTTCCGCTAACGGTAACTTTGACCATACCAGCTCCAGATTCGCCTTCAGCTCTCAAAAAAGCGGCTTTATCTTGGGCTTGTTTCATTTTTTCTTGGGCTTCTTTTACTTTGCCCATCATTCCAAATAAATCCATATTATTTGATTATTTTTTTTGTATTATTACTTAAATATTAATTTAATGTATAGCTTTTTTCAATCCATCCGCCAGCAACTACATCATCGCCTTCATAAAAAACTGCTGCTTGTCCTGGAGCTATGGCATTGACTTTTGCATAAAATTCTACTTCAATTTTATTTCCTTTTTGTACTATCAAGGCTTCTGTGCCTTTGTCTTTATACCTTATTTTAGTGATTGTATCAAGTTTTCGACCTTCTATATTGGCATACTTTACAAAATTCAATTTTTGTACTGTCATTCCATTTCGTTCTAATTCATCGATAGTGCCTATCACAACTTCGTTGGTTTCTTTTCTGATTTCGGTTACAAAAGCAGGGTATCCTAAGGCTATACCTAATCCTTTGCGTTGGCCGATGGTATAAAATGGGTAGCCCTCGTGGGTGCCTATAATTTTGCCATCTTTAGTTACAAAATTTCCTCCTTTCACCTCATCTTGTAGGGTGGGTATTCTGCGTTTCAAAAATCCACGATAGTCATTGTCGGGTACAAAGCAAATTTCGTAAGATTCTGATTTATTTACTAAGTCGTAAAAGCCTTTTTCTGTGGCCATTTCTCTAATTTGAGTTTTGCGAAATTGCCCTAGAGGTAGCATTGTTCTGCTTAAACTTTCTTGAGATACTCCCCATAGCACGTAAGATTGATCTTTATTTTCATCTAATCCTCTTGATATTACAAATCGATTATTTTCTTCTCTAAGGCTGGCATAATGGCCTGTGGCAATAAATTCGCAATCTAGTTTATCGGCTCTTTTGAGAAGTGCATCCCATTTGATGTGCGTGTTGCATAGCACACAAGGGTTTGGGGTGCGTCCTGCTAGGTATTCGTCTGTAAAATGGTTGATAACATAGTCGCCAAATTCTTCTCTTATATCTAATATATAATGTGGAAAGCCAAGATTAACAGCAATATTGCGCGCATCGTTGATAGAATCTAAACTGCAGCAACCAGTTTCCTTTTTGGAACCTCCCGAAGAAGCATAATCCCATGTTTTCATGGTCATACCTATGACCTCGTAACCTTGCTCATGTAGCATTACGGCTGCCAACGAAGAGTCTATGCCTCCGCTCATTGCTACTAAAACTCTTCCTTTTTTTGACACTTTTTTTATACTTAAAACAAAATTAATACTTTTAGGTTCAAAAAAGAATTAAATATGTGTTTTTATCATTTTTTTTGTTTTTTCGATTACAATGAAAATCAAAAAAAGATATTCAATAAGGGGTTTTAACTCAATGGCGTTTACTTAAGCATTTTTTATTGCCTCTATCTTAGTCTTTATCCAAAAGAGAAAGTTAATAGGATTCTTAAGTAAACGACATTGGGTTATAACTTATTATTAGTCATAAAAACCTTCTAAACTGTTAGTAAGTTTACAATAATTATTATAAAGTTTTTTGTACACTGGTTTGTTATCTTCGTTTGGAATATAAGTTTTGAGTGGTTTTACCATAATGGCACATCCTTGTTCTATATTGTCAAACAAACCAGTGCCTACGGCTGCTAATATGGCTACCCCAAGAGCAGGAGTTTCTTGAACTTCTAAACTCAATAAAGGAATTTCTAACATATCTGCCTTGATTTGATTCCAAAGATCACTTTTGGCACCACCACCAAGAGCTCTTATTTCTTTAGGATTTATGCCTTTATCACGCAACGAATGTATATTTCGCTGCACCATACAAGCTACAGATTCGAGCAATGCACGCACAAAATGTCCCTTTCCCATACTTAGCGTAATACCCACAAAGGCACCCCGTGCATTGGTATCAAACTCAGGCGAGCCAGCACCAGCCAAATGTGGCAACATAATCAATCCATCAGAACCAGGAGCTATTTTTGAAGCCATCAAAGTAAGAATGTCATAAATATCTTTTTTGTTTTTTTTGGCTTCTAATGCTTGAAATTGAGCAAATTCACGTGCAAACCATTTAAAAGCCATTCCTGCAGTTTGGCCATAAGGCAGTAAGAAATATTTGTTTTCTATTGCATGAATTTGGCATGGCAAATTTAGTTTTTTATCCAAAATAGGCACATCGCTAGTTACCACCATGGCCATAGACGAGCCAGTAGTTTCGGTAATTATGCCAGCCGAAATATTGCCAGCACCCACAGCTCCAGCAGCATGGTCGTAGCAACCAGCCACCAAAGTAGTATGATTCAGTTCAATATTGTTATTATTAACTTGCCCGATGGCTGTGCCAGAAGGCATCAAATCTGGTAATTGGCTTTCAGATATTTTTAAGAAATCGAGCATTTCTTTCCACCATTTTTTTTCAACTATGTCTAAATATAAAGTAGACGAACTTACCGAATAATCAGATACATACTTGCCCGATAGTTTAAAATTAATATAATCTTCTACAAGTAAGAATTTATGAGTATTTTCAAATATTTTTGGTTCGTGTTCTTTAATCCAAAGGATTCTAGTGGCAGGCCAAAGGGGTAGGATTTCTGGTTGGCCAGTTTTGGCCAAAATAGTGTCTTGTCCAAAGTGGTCTTCAATTATTTTGGCTTCTTTTGTTGTGCGATTATCGAGCCAAACTATGGCTTTTCTAAGAGGATTTCCATATTTATCAACACAAATAAGGGTCTCGCCTTGAGTTGAACAAGCTATGCCTTTGATTTGAATAGGATTTACTTTTGAAATTGCTATTAATTCGTTGATAATCAATACCGTTTTGTCCCAGTAGATTGAAGCCTCTACTTCACAAATTCCTTCTGATGGGGTCTCAAGGGCATATTCTTGATGACTAACAGCAAGAATTTTGCCATCTTTGCTTATCAAAATTCCTTTGGCAGACGATGTGCCTATGTCTAATCCTATACTATACATAATTTATTATTTTAAAACTCAGGTTCGTATTTTCTTATTTTTTCTTTCCAATTTATTTGTAAAATACGTACTTTTTTTATTTGAATATGGCTTGTATAGGCCTCAAAACCCACTTTTGTATTTTTTTGATGGTCGATAGGTTGAGGATCCATGGCTTCCATTAATAGTTTGCCATCTGCAAAAATAAAACAATGTCCTTCTATGCTGCCGCCTAAGATTTTATAGGTTTTGCCAGGCTCAAAATCGAGGAGGGGAGTGCCACACATAAATTCGTATTTTGGCGATTTTTCTATACCAACCTTACCAGTCCACCAACCTTGCAAACCAGCTACATAAGCTATATCACGTTGGTCGAGGCTGTCGTTCCAGCTGCCATTCCACATAAAATTGATGTCGTGGGTGCAAGGCAAAACGGTACGAGCTTCAAATTCAACCATGACATTACCTGGGAAATCTTTTTTCAAAATAGCCATGCCAGGCCAGTTTCCTCGGTTTCGGCCAGTGAGCCAACCTTCTTCGATTGTCCATTCAGATTGCTTTTGAACCCAGTCTGATGCCAAACTTTTGGTGGTAATTTCTTCATCGTATAAAACTTTACACGTTGAAATGTCTATCTCTTTTTTCATTAATGTGATAATATTACCTTGTATTTGATTTTCTGGTGTCATTGTTTTTTGTTTAGAAGTTTGTTTGCATGCGTTTACACTTATTAAAATGATAATTACATATATTATTTTCATGTTTTTGATGATTTACGGTTTTTATTAAATCCATTTTTTATACTCATACTTTCTTTGAAATGAATGGAAAAACCTACATTTATCATTATTGAATCATCCAAATTCATTTCTTCTATATAATAATTTGAAAATGGAAATGCCCATCCACCTTGAGCCCAAAAGTCAAAAATCCCGATTTTAAGTTTCATCGTTGCTGTAGGCTCTAGTTGGTAAGCAAAAATATTTGAAGTAGAGTTAAACCTAAAATTATCATATTTACTAAGATGATTTGCATCATAATTCTTTACAAAATAAGAATATGAACTATAATTTACAAATGTGTTTCTTATGGCAAAGATAAAATATAAATAATTTTCAAATAAATAAGACAAAGAGGGTTGAAGGTAGATAAATTGAAAAGTTCCTTGATTATTAAATTCACTGTTTTTAGAACTTGGCAAGTAATAAAATGCTCTATTTTTGGCCTCTCCAAATCCTACACCAGCCATAATATTGGATTTAATAGCTCTTAAATTAACCAAATTTCTTCCTATTCCTAAGCTAAAATTTCGATAGTAGTATGAATGAAATCCTATTTTTCCGAGATTTGCCATGCCAGTAACAAAATAATTTGAATCTATTGCTATTGCTAAAGCTGTATTTAAGCCTCCCAAACCAGCACTAGCTTGAATTTCTATATCTGCTTTTTTATTCATACTAGGTACAAAAGTAGTGTAGCTTCCATATAAATCTGTCATACAAGATGTAAGAAAAAAAGAAATAAAAGTTAAAAAAAATATTTTAAAGATAATGTACATTTTTTCTGCCATTTGTTAAAATATTAGCTTTGCAACTTTAAAAATAGTTATCAAAGCTAATATATTAAATCTATAACACCTTGATATTGAGCAATTTGCACAAATCTTTGAGGCTTTCGGCATGGTCGCCCATAACACAAGCATAATGTTGGGATTGTACCTTGTCTAGTACTTCTCGTACCGAAATATCAGGCACAAAAGTGATGCTTGGCCAACTAGGTAGTGGCACACCCATTTCTACCCACGATGGTCGTTCTTTGGCTTCGCCAGGCACAATTTGTATTTGATAACCATCGTAATTTTCTTGCAAACAAGCCATAGTATAACGCCCTTTTTTCATGTTGCTGCATTGTACTATACCCTCCAAAAGAACAGTTGATATTTTTTTGATTTGCACTTTTCCTTCTACAAAATCGAAAGGGCAGTAGCCATCTTCGCCCAAAATAATATAATCTGGATGATGTTCGTAATGTTCTATAAACATGGTTTGTTGGTTGGTAAGCCATTTCAACATGAGTTCGGCAGCCAAATTGCCTAGATCATTTTCGTCTATATAAGGGTATCCAGCAGAATTTACCAAACTTGCAGGTATAGCATGCACCAATCCCATCTCTTGATCCACACCTTCCACGCATTTGTAAGACACAGCGTCAAACCCTTTTTCTTCACAAATCTGCACTGTAGCCATATACATTCTTACGGCTTTTTCTATGGTTTCTGGTTGTGGCATCCCAGCAGGATATTCCCAATCTTGGGTTACACGAGCAGTTTCAGATTTTACATCAGCATCCGAAATAGAAGCCATTTTATTTTTTAATTGTAATAAATCTACACTTTCTACTTCAATTCCTAATTGGTCTCTCATCCTAGTTGGGTTATAGCTGGTGGAATATAAACCCATATCATTGAATCCAAACATACCCAAACGAGCATGTTTTAGTTTTTTGGCTACATGAGCAGCTTTAGAAAATGATAAAATTCCAGCAATGTCCATAGCTTGATCTGGGCCATGGAAAAGGTACTTAAATTTAATTCCCCATTGTTCCATGGTGTACCTTAGCGATGTAGAGCCAGCACCAGCCGCTGGTGATATAAGAGTGCCAGCAGGATAGCCAAATTCGCCCTCTTTGGCAGTAAATCCGCCAAACGAATACAATATCATAGGTATATGTCTGAACTCGTGCAAAACCCTAAAAACCCCTCTGGTATCAATCCAGTTAATAATATTTACAAAAAGGTAGTCAAATTCTTGTTGTTTTAAAAAATCGATGGCTTTGGTTGGCAAATCGGTTTCTCCATATACAACCCCTGCATGCAGCAACTCTAATCCAGCAATTTTTAATTGTTTTTCGGCTCTCGCAGATATGTCAATTAAGTTTTTGGGTTCATAAAATTGAGTACCAAAGGCTACATACCCACAAGTGAGTTTTGATGTTTGTTTTTTTGATGATGAGTGCATATTCAAAATAAGTAATTAAAAAATCATGTATATTTTATTGCAATTAATTAAAAAAATACTTTACAAGTATTCATTTTCAAGAAAATAAATATAAATTCTTTTTAATACAAATAATGAAAAAATATATCATTGAAAAAAAATTAGTTAAATTGATAGTTTTTGACAACATCTACAAAATATTTTACTTTATCAGCTTCAATATCTGGGTACAGGCCATGCCCTAGGTTGGCTATATGTTTTGATTTTCCAAAGGATTCTAACATTTTTTCTGTTTCTTTTTTTATCACTTCTTTGCTAGCATACAAGTTGCAAGGATCGAAATTTCCTTGTAGTGTTTTGTTGGGTATCAATGTTCTTGATTCTGCAATATCCATACACCAATCTAAGCCAATTACTTGGCAATTTAATTTAGCCATTTCAGCTCTTGCAAAATAGGCATCTTTTGCAAAAACAGTAATTGGAACTTCAGTAATGGCATCACAAATTTTAGCAATATATTTTAAAGAAAATTCACTATAGTGGCTTGGCGGCAGTATCCCAGCCCAAGAATCAAAAATTTGAACCAAATCAGCACCAGCTCTGATTTGAGATTTGAGATATAAAATTGTTGATGTAGTAATTTTATCTAATAATTTGTGCGAATATTCTGGGTTGCAATACAACCATTTGCGGGCTGTACTAAAAGTTTTGGAGCCAGAACCCTCTGTCATGTAGGCAAATATTGTCCAGGGAGCACCCGCAAAACCTATCAGTGGTAAACTATTGTTTAATTCTTTTTTGGTCAGCGAAATAGCTTGGGTTACATACAAAAGTGATTCATCTGGATTGGCAATGCTTAAATTGTCAATATCAGCATTGGTTTGTATTTTTTTTGGAAAAAAAGGCCCTTTTTTTTCTATCATTTCATAGTTTAGTCCCATGGCTTCTGGGATAACCAAAATATCCGAAAAAATGATGGCAGCATCCACCCCAAGGGCTTTTATAGGTTGCAAAGTGGCCTCTACAACAGCCTCTGGAGTTTTGATGTAAGTTTTAAAATCAGGGAATTTTTCTCTTAAAGCTCTATATTCGGGCAATATGCGTCCAGCTTGTCGCATCAACCAAATGGGAGTTCGCTCTACCTCAAGACCTTGTGCGGCTCTTAATACCAAATCGTTTTTTATTGTACTCATATAAAATTAAGGTTGCAAATGTAATTGTTTTTAATCAAAAATGAATACTTTTGACAAATGAAAAAACTTTGAATCAAAAAAAGTTTATTTTAATATACATTCAAAAGTTTAATAAAACCCCATTAAAATACTTTTCCTTAAAGAAATGCCTTTTTCCTTGAGCAGTTCTAGACATTGAATAGATTTTGTTGGCGTGAGGCGAAAACAAGCTGAATGAAAGTTAAATGGGCTTTACTTTAAAAGTTTTTAAGTTTTTATTCAACTTTGTACTATTATTTATCTTTAAAGTAATAATAATTTAAGTAAGAATATTGTAGATATAATTTTGATATTTTGATATGAGAATAGTTTATATGGGAACGCCTGAATTTGCGGTAGCAGGCTTAAAAATATTAGTAGAAAGTAAGAAAAACATAGTAGCAGTCATAACAGCTCCCGACAAGCCCCAAGGTCGTGGACTTGTAATAACACCATCGCCTGTCAAAGAATATGCCCTGTCGCAAGGTTTGCTCGTATTGCAACCCGAAAAACTAAAAGATGAGCATTTTATTACTCAACTAAAATCATTAAAAGCTGATTTGCAGATAGTTGTAGCTTTTAGAATGTTGCCCGAAATAGTATGGAATATGCCAAAACTAGGTACTTTTAACTTGCATGCTTCGCTATTGCCACAGTATAGAGGTGCTGCACCCATTCACTGGGCAGTAATAAATGGCGAAAAAGAAACAGGAATTACTACTTTTTTTCTAAAGAATGACATTGATACTGGCGATATTATTTTGCAACAAAAAGAACCCATTTATGAAACAGATACAACTGGCACTTTGTACGAACGACTGATGCACAATGGTGCCGATTTGATTCTCAAAACTGTACAAATGATAGAAAATGGAAATATACAAACCATAGCTCAATCTCTCGAAAATATTGAAATAAAACATGCCCCAAAAATTTTTAAAGAAGATGGAAAAATAAATTGGTCTAAAAATGCCTTTGAAATTCATAATTTGGTTCGTGGTATGCAACCATTTCCTGGTACTTATTTTATTTTAAACAACCAACAATGTAAATTATATAAAACTGAAATTATTGATGTTGTTTTAGATAATTATTACCAAACAGATAACAAAACATATCTATATATTAAAACAAATTTTCAGACAATTTCTGTGTTAGAATTGCAGTTAGAAGGCAAAAAAAGACTAAAAATTAAAGATTTTTTAATAGGAAATACAATACAATCTATACAATAATTTTTGTTTTAAACGAGGGTTATGATAACGCATTTTATAAAGAAGAAGAGGTAGCTTTATAAATATTTTAAAATATTTGACGTAAAAATAAAATTAATTAAAAATTAATATTAAGTTTGCAATCCCAAAATTTTTGCTGCGGCTGTGGCGAAATTGGCAGACGCACTAGACTTAGGATCTAGCGGGCAACCATGGGGGTTCAAGTCCCTCCAGCCGCACTATCAAAAACCGCTTTAAAAATTAAATTAAAGCGGTTTTTTTATATTCTAATACTACCTAGACACAAAATTGACATTAATTTTGGCCTTTTTTGGGTAATTTTTTTTAAAATAATCTATACAAGTTATTTTTTCCTTTTTTTTCAAAATTCAAACTTCATGTCTTTACATTTTTTTAATACTTACAAATCATTACATTTGCATTGTAATTGATGCGTACATTTCATCAAAACATTTTATTTTATGTGGTCATTTATTAAAACCATTTTTGCAGTCATAATTGGATTATTTTTGTTTGCTTTTTTGGGAATATTTTTATTAGCTGGCATAGGTTCGGCTGCTACTCAGGCCGACAAATTGGTTGATGTAAAAGAAAAATCTGTCTTGGTTTTTGGTTTCGACAAGCCAATCAATGAACTAGAAATCGAAAATCCTCTGGAAGGTTTCGACTTGCCTATTTCTAGTGGTGCCACAGCTGATGGACTTGTTCAAATAAAAGCAACCATTGCCAATGCCATCAAAGATGACAAAATATCAGGGATTTTCTTAAAAATAGGCAATATAGAGGCTGGTGCTGCCAAGCTAGATGACATAAGAGAATCGCTTTTAGAATTTAAAAGCCAGGGAAAATTTTTGTATGCTTACTCTGAAACTTATAGCGAAGGTGCTTATTACTTGGCCTCGGCCGCAGACAAGATTTTTTTAAATCCTGTGGGTCTTTTAGAATTTAATGGTATCAGTTACAACAACCAATTTTTGAAAGGTACTATGGCTAAATTAGAAATAGAACCACAAATTTTTAGGGTAGGCAAGTTCAAAAGTGCCGTAGAACCACTGATTTTAGATAAAATGAGCGATGCCAATCGTACTCAATCGCTTTCGTTTATCAATTCTATTCATAAATATTGTCTCGAAAAAGTATCAGAAAGTAGAAATATTCCATACATAGAACTCAAAAATATATCTGATAGTATGCTTGTACGCAATGCAGGCGATGCCCTAAGGCTCAATATTGTAACCCATTTGGCTTATTACGACCAAGTGTTGGATGACATCAAACAAACATTAAAATTAGAAAAAGACAAAAAAATTAATTTTATTTCTTATAATAAATATAAAAATTCGGTAAGCATAACCTCAAATGAAGCATCTACCTCAAAAGTAGCCGTCATTGTGGCTGAGGGAGATATAGAAAGTGGCAAAGGCGATGAATCAACCATTGGATCAGATGTAATTGCCGAAGAAATAAGAAAAGCAAGAATAGATGAAAATGTAAAAGCAATAGTTTTGCGTATAAATTCGCCTGGTGGCAGTGCATTGGCCTCTGATGTGATGTGGCGAGAGATTACATTAACTACAAAATCAAAACCTGTGGTGGCTTCTATGTCAGATGTGGCGGCTTCTGGTGGATACTATATGGCCATGGGATGCACCAAAATAATGGCCAAACCCAACGCCATTACAGGCTCTATTGGGGTTTTTGGGTTGATATTAAACATAGAAAATTTCTTAAAAAACAAAGCTGGAATAACCTCTGATGGCGTAAAAACGGGCAAATTTTCGGATATTGGTACAATGACTCGTCCTTGCAATATTTACGAAAAATCAGTAATACAGGCCGAAGTTGAGGGAATTTACAAAGATTTTGTATCAAAGGCTGCCAAAGGACGTAAAATGGATTTTAATTACATGGAATCTGTGGCCTCAGGTAGAGTGTGGAGTGGGGCCGAAGCCAAAGAAAATGGCCTTGTAGACGAGTTTGGGGGTATCAACGAAGCCATAGTATTGGCAGCTCAACTTGCCAAAACGGATACAAACTATACCATTGAGTACAGACCTTTGCAAAAAGATTTCTTAGAAAAAATAGTAGATCAACTAGCCACAGAATCTAAAATATCGGCATTAAAAAATCAATTAGGCCTGTTTTATAATCCATTTATGAATTATAAAAAATTAGAAAAACTTACAGGTATTCAGGCAAGAATGGGATTGGGTGGAATGATGGAGTGGTAATATAAAAAATAACAATTAAAGTAATATTTAACAACAAAAATGAAAGCATATATTTTCCCTGGACAAGGAGCTCAATTTGTAGGTATGGGCAAGGATTTATTTGAAAAATATCCTTTAGCACAAGAATTATTTTTAAAAGCAAATTCGATTTTGGGTTTCGACATTACCAAAACTATGTTTGAAGGCACAGACGAAGAACTAAAACAAACAAAAGTAACCCAACCTGCTATTTTTTTACATTCAGTAATATTGGCCAAAGTAGCCAATATCCAACCTCAAATGGTGGCTGGGCACTCTTTAGGAGAGTTTTCGGCTTTGGTTGCCAATGGAGCTCTTTCATTTGAAGATGGCTTAAAATTAGTTTCAAAAAGGGCGCTTGCTATGCAAGTTGCCTGCGAGTATGCAGCTGGTGGCATGGCTGCCATTCTTGGTCTTGCAGACGATGTAGTGGTGGATATTTGCAAAAATATTACGAGTGAAATTGTGGTAGCTGCCAATTTTAATTGTCCAGGGCAGTTGGTTATTTCTGGCTCTGCTAAAGGCATAGAAATGGCTTGCGAACAACTTAAAGCTTCTGGAGCTAAACGAGCTTTGCCTCTACCTGTGGGTGGAGCTTTTCATTCGCCTTTGATGGAGCCTGCCAGGGTACAACTAGAAGAGGCCATTAAAAATACGCACTTTTCTACCCCTGTTTGTGCTGTTTATCAAAATGTAAACGCCATGCCCTCTAGCGATGTAGAAGTAATAAAAGAAAATTTAATTGCTCAACTTACAGGCTCTGTTATGTGGACACAATCTGTACAAAAAATGGTTGCAAATGGGGCCACAGAGTTTATAGAATGTGGTCCCGGCAAAGTACTGCAAGGGCTCGTTGGCAAAATAGCTCAAGGTACTACTACAAGTGGAGTAGTTATATAATTCTGCCTTTAATAAATTTATTATACTTATCTTATATCATCTTTTAAACTTTTTTATACTTTGTTAGACAAAATAGAAGATGCCATAAAAGACATCAAAAATGGTAAAATTATTATTGTAGTTGATGACGAAGACCGAGAAAACGAAGGCGACATGATATGTGCTTCAGATTTGGTAACGCCTGAAATTATCAATTTTATGACCAAAGAAGCTCGTGGTCTTATATGTGTGTCGCTTACCGAAGAGCGATGTGCAGAGTTAGGATTGCAAATGATGGTTGGCAACAATACATCAACCCATACTACACCTTTCACAGTTTCGGTAGATTTGCTTGGCAACGGATGCACAACAGGCATATCTGCTCAAGATAGAGCCAAAACCATACAAGCACTTGTTGATAAAAACACCAAACCAGACGATTTGGGTAAACCAGGTCATATTTTTCCATTAAAAGCCAAAAATGGGGGAGTACTACGCAGAACAGGGCATACAGAGGCTACTTTAGATTTTGCTCGATTGGCTGGCCTTAGTCCATCTGGGGTTTTGGTAGAGGTGCTAAAAGAAGATGGTACTATGGCTCGATTGCCCGATTTGAGAATAATTGCCGACAAATTTGGCATGAAATTGGTATCAATAAAAGATTTAATAGAATATAGACTTACCCACGAATCGCTCATAAAACGTGAAATTTCGATAGCACTTCCTACAAAATGGGGCAATTTTGATTTGATAGCCTATAAACAAATCAATACTGGCGAAGAGCATTTGGCACTTATCAAAGGTGCTTGGCAAAAAGATGAACCCATCTTGGTAAGGGTACATTCCTCGTGTGCCACTGGCGATATTTTTGGCTCTTGTCGCTGCGATTGTGGAGAACAACTACACGCTGCCATGACAATGGTCGAGAATGAGGGCAAAGGCGTAGTATTGTATATGAACCAAGAGGGAAGAGGCATTGGCCTTATAAACAAACTAAAAGCCTATAAATTGCAAGAAACAGGGCTTGATACTGTAGAAGCCAATATAAAATTAGGATTTGGTATGGACGAAAGAGATTATGGCGTAGGAGCTCAAATATTGCGTGATTTGGGTGTATCCAAAATTAAACTTATATCCAATAACCCTCGAAAAAGGGCAGGATTGCTTGGCTATGGTCTCGAGATTGTAGATAGCATAGCCATAGAAACTGTACCAAATTTGCATAATCAAAAATATTTGGAAACAAAAAGAGATAAGTTGGGACACTCTATATTGAAAAATAATTTGTAATAACAGGAACTTCTAAAAACTCAATTCATAAGAAGTACGCTCTCTTGGATTCAGTGTATTGTGGCAAAACAGAGGTTAAAAGCCACGCTGTGTGGTTGCAAAATTGGTTTGGATGCAGAATTGTGAAAATATTTTGGCTTTTTTTGAAGGTCCATAATGTACTTAAATCAATAATTGAAGTGGACAAGTATAGAAACAGATGTAAGTTTTAAATTTGTATTAAAAGTAATGTTAATTTATTGATTTTTTAAATTTAATATTCATTTTGTAATATGTTTTCAAAAATTGTAATAATCGAAGACAATGAGGATTTAAAAGAAGGTTATTCATTTATGTTTTCCAATTCCGAAAAATATCAACTTGTAGGAGCATTTTCAAATTGTGAAACATCGTTTGACACTATCGTTGAGTTAAATCCTGCTATTGTAATAATGGATATAGATTTGCCTGGCATGAGTGGCATTGAAGGTACAAAAATATTGAAACAAAAATTACCAAAATGTGAAATTCTTATAAATACTGTATATGAAAAAAGCGACTTAGTTTTTGCTGCACTTTGTGCAGGAGCCACTGGATATATTACAAAAAATAGCAGCCACAAAGATTTTTTCTTGGCTTTAGACGACATCATCAATGGTGGTTCGCCCATGAGTGCCAATATTGCAAGATGTGTTGTTAAATCATTTCAAAAAAACAACAAAACACCTCTCAAGGCACGTGAATTTGAAGTTTTGCAGTCTTTAGCAGCTGGAAAATCTTACAAAACTATTGCTTCTACTTTTGATATTTCGCTTGACACTGTAAAATTTCATATCAAAAATATATATCTAAAATTAGAAGTAAACAATAAAGAAGATGCTATTGGATTAGCAAAATTAAACAACTGGGTTTAGTATAATATGTTTATTTATTGAAGCTCAAGAAAAACAATGTTCTTAAGATTTCAACTTCTTATGAAAGATATAAGATACAGTTTCTGCAAAAAAATACAATTTTTGTAAGTTACCAATCCATGTCGTTTACATAAGAATCAGATTATCTTTCTCTTTTGGAAAAGACTAAGATAGAGGCATAAAAAAATGCTTATATTAAACGACATTAAGTTACCAATATGAATCATTTTGATAGCTTTTTATTCTTAAAAGTAATAATTATAAGATTTTTATTCTTTATTCAGAACATTTTTTTTAACTTCAAGTTATATTAAAATGACAAAAATAAACATCTTTTGGTTTCGCAGAGATTTGCGATTACACGACAACGCTGGTTTGTATCATGCCCTAAAATCACCTTTTCCTGTACTACCCATTTTTATTTTTGATACTGAAATTTTAGCAAAATTAGAAGATAAAACCGATAAAAGGGTACAATTTATACATCAAACTTTGCTTGGTTTACAACAACAACTCAAGGTTTTGGGTAGTAATTTGATAGTAAAATATGGTAATCCTGCCCAAATTTGGAACGAACTTAGTACTAATTATCAAATAAACGCAGTTTTTACCAATCATGATTACGAGCCTTATGCCAATACTAGAGACGAGCAAATAAGAACTTTATTATCTCAAAAAAATATAACATTTGAAACCTACAAAGATCAGTCTATTTTTGAAAAA
The DNA here is from genome assembly GCA_013297755.1 of Cytophagales bacterium. Lineage (GTDB taxonomy): Bacteria > Bacteroidota > Bacteroidia > Cytophagales > UBA9547 > REAG01. The sequence continues at coordinate 87,549 of JAAFIH010000003.1, read as the reverse complement.
CAAGAAGTAGTAAAAGATGATGGCAAACCCTACACAGTATTTACTCCTTACAGTAAAAAATGGAAATCAAAAATTACACCTTATTTTCTGAAATCTTACCCAAACGAAAAATTTTTTTCAAATTTCCTAAATTCAGAAACTACTTCTTTGATTTCACTTCAAGAGATGGGTTTTGAGCCAACAGAAGTAAGTTTTCCAGCATCAGTATTAAATGAAAATATTGTAAAAAAATACTCAGAACAAAGGGATTTGCCCGCCATTTTAGGAACTTCGAGGCTGAGTGTCCATTTACGATTTGGCACAGTAAGTATTCGTCAGTTGGCTCAAAAAGCATTTTTGCTAAACGAAACTTGGCTTAATGAACTTATTTGGCGTGATTTTTATATGTCTATTTTGCATCACTTTCCACATGTCGTAAAAGGAGCTTTCAGACCAGAATATGACAAAATACAATGGAGAAATAACGAAACTGAATTTAAGGCTTGGTGTACTGGCCATACTGGCTACCCCATTGTAGATGCAGGCATGCGAGAACTCAATGCAACTGGCTTTATGCACAATCGTGTGCGCATGGTAGTTGCCAGTTTTCTTACCAAACATTTGCTCATTGACTGGCGGTGGGGCGAAGCCTATTTTGCCAAAAAATTACTAGATTTCGACCTCAGTGCCAACAATGGTGGCTGGCAATGGGCAGCAGGCTCTGGCTGCGATGCTGCTCCATATTTTAGGGTTTTCAACCCTTATTTGCAGACCGAAAGATTTGACAAAGAATTGAAATATATCAAAAAATGGGTGCCAGAGTTTAACGACCCCTTCAAATATGCAAAACCAATAGTAATACATGAATTTGCCAGAAAGCGAGTTTTGGAAGTATATGCCAATGCTTTGAAAGGAAATGAATAAAAAAAAATAAAATAAATTGGATTATTTTACATTGTTTTTTATTATTGCGAAATGTTTAACAATAAATTTTAAAAAAAATGAAAAAGGTTATTATTACGGTATCATCTTTGTTTTTAGTTGTAGCTTTGAATTCTTGTTATATCAATACTCATGTTGTTGGTGAAGGCGCTAAAGGTTCTGAAGTTATCAAAAGCAAGTCATGGTATATTTTAGGAAATAGAATTTCTGAAGCTGATACAAAAACAATGGCTGGTGGAGCTGCTAATTACAGTGTAGATACTAGACATAATTTTGTCGACTATTTAATCAATTCTGTAACTTTTGGATTAGTTGGATCTAGGACAGTAACTGTTAAAAAGTAATTTTTCAAAAAGGCTATTCAAATTCTGAATAGCCTTTTTTATTTTTATCATTTATGAAACCTCATTTTATTCTTATATTATTTTTAGCATTTATGTATGGTTGCAACACATCAACGCCAAACGAGGATTTTGGGTCTGGTATAGAAAAAAATGCTCTTCAAATATTTAACAATCAAAAATTACGACTTGGCTTGGGTTTACCTTATATTCAAGACAAAAAAATGACTATCCAAACGGTATCTGTTTCTGCAAAAGATAGTTCACAAACAATATCGTTTACAAGTGATTTGTCCATTCAACCCATCGAAATTGGTTTACAGGCTTTTCCCTCTCAAAACACGCTTATATTTTCTATTTCTACCAAAGGAAATCAAAAATCAACCAATGGAGATAATTTTGTTGGGCTTAGCTTTGATTCAATCCCAGGTTTTGAAAAAGGCACTGCTTTTTATAAATATGGTTCTGTCAAAGCATGGACTTATCCTCAACTTATCGAAAACATAGATAGTTTGAAGCCTAGTGATAACCAATTTTTTTATTGGAAATATACCGACAGCCTATATGCAGCCATGATGCCTTTGGGTGGAAATGGCTACATGACAACCATAGGCAAAACCGAAGATGGCAAACTATGTGCCAAAACTCGTAGTTTAATGCCAAACATTGAAGCTCAAAATGTGCCTCTGGTGGCCATAGCATTTGATAAAAATCCATACAAGTTGTTTGAAAAAATCTACCAAATAGGTTTGACATCGATCAATAAAGAGGCCTCTTTAAGAAAAAATAAATCATTTCCCGCCAAATTTGAAAAATTGATGTGGTGTACCTGGAATAGTTTTATGCACACGGTGGATGAACAAAAAATATTGCTTGGATTAGAAAGTTTTAAGAAAAAAGGATTTGTATTGCCAAACTTATTGATAGACGATGGCTGGAGCCAAGTAAGTGCTTATGGTACAGGTATGTTGCAGTCGTTGGAGGTATCAAAATCTAAATTTCCTAAAGGTTTAAAAAATACAATTTCCATTGCCAAAACCAAATATGGTGTGCAAAGTGTGGGAGTTTGGCATGCTTTCAATGGCTACTGGGCTGGTATAGATCCAAATTCAGAGATTGGAAAAAAGTATTATCATTTACTGGTTTCTTACCAAGACAAAGTGGCATGGGCTAATAAACAAGATAGTACATTTTTTGCTCCTAGTCCAAAAAACGCTCAAGGATTTCAGTTTTATAATGATTGGTATGATTACTTGAAAAACGAAGGTGTAGACTTTGTAAAAGTAGACAATCAATTGGTGGCGGATAGAATTTGTAGAAACAATATCACATTTTTTGAGGGTGCTGCCAACCTACAAAATAATATGCAGGATGCTGTAAAAAAATATTTCGATGGACATGTGATTAATTGTATGGATATGACAACAGATGCAGTCTACAATTATAAAAGTTCGGCTGTGGCTCGCTCGTCTGAAGATTTTTTTCCAGAAAATTTTACTTACAAAATGGAATCTGGCAATGCGGCCATCCATGTACTTTGCAATGTATTTAATGCTACTTGGTGGAGCCAAATGGTTTGGCCAGATTTTGATATGTTTCAATCACACCACCCACAGGCACAATATCATGCAGTAGCACGTGCCATGAGTGGTGGGCCTGTGTATATTACAGATACACCTGGGCTTCAAAATATGGATGTTATTTCAAAATTAATTTATAAAAATGGTACAATTATTCGTACAGATCAACCAGCCATGCCTACCGAAGATTGTTTGTTTAATGTGCTAGAAACCAAGCCATTAAAAGTATTCAGTAAAAGTAATGGTATAGGCTTACTGGCTATTTTTAATACAGCAGATGCAGATTCAATCAAGGGTACTTTTTCGATAAGCGATATACCAGAGCTACAATCTGACACATTTATAGTGTACGATTATTATAAAAAATTAATAAAAATTACTGATAATAAAATGAGTTTTGATATTCAACTTGATAGATTGGGGCATCAATTATATTATTTTATTCCGTTAAAAAATGATTTTGCACCTATAGGGTTAGTAGAAAAGTACAATGCCCCCAAAACAGTATTAAAATATAGCCAAAATAAAGATAATTATGAAGTGATTTTAAATGAAGGAGGTGATTTTGCGGCTTACAGCAAATCAAAACCAACAGAAATTAGAGATGATAAGGGCAAAAAATTAGATTTTTCTTATACCAATCAATGTATTTTGGTAAAAAATTGTGCTACAAGAATAGTAATAAAATTGCCATAAAATGGATTTTTTACCTTTTCATATTCAAGAATATTCCAATAATCACACTACACAACCCAATGATTTGCTTACTAAAATTGAAGCAGAAACTTTGGCTCATGTAGCTATGCCACGCATGATTTCTGGCCACTACCAAGGGCGTGTTTTGTCCATGTTTTGTGCTATGATTCAGCCAAAATTAATTTTAGAAATTGGTACTTATACAGGATATTCGGCCCTTTGTATGGCCGAAAATTTAAGTAAAGAAGGCAAAATTATTACTTTAGACAAAAATTCAACTATTGAAGATAGAGTAAGAAAATATTTTTTAGAATCTCAATTTTATAATCAAATTGAATATATCATTGGCGATGCATCTCAAATTATTCCTACTTTGCCTTATACCAATTATGATTTAGTTTTTATAGATGCCGATAAAATTCATTATGCACTTTATTATGAATTGGTTTTTGATAAAGTAAAAAAAGGCGGATTTATAATAGCAGATAATGTACTTTGGAGCGGCAAAGTGGCAGAAAAGGACATAAAAATAGACAAAAAAACAGCTGCTCTATTGGCTTTCAATCAAAAAATACAATCAGATACTAGGGTCGAAAATGTACTTTTTGCACTAAGGGATGGATTAATGGTGGTAAGAAAATTGTAAATATTTAATATATACTAATCTCTACCTGCCCAATAAATTGGTATAAATGAAATTTTGTCTAAACTACCTTTTTTTGCTAGAGAATATACAATGGCATTTTCGATATGTGGATTTTTTTCTAAAACATAATGCAAACTTTTTAAAGAACCACTTTTGCCAGCTTTCACTTCTATTGGGACAATTTTATTGTTTTTTAGCACCACAAAATCAACTTCAGAACTAGCACCAGATTCGGTTCTTGCCCAATAATAAGTTTGATTATTGGTTTGGGCTATCAGTTGCTGTGCCACAAATTGTTCGGCCAACATTCCTTGAAAAGCCACACTTAATTCTCTTTTCAAATATAAATTTTGATAGTCAATATTACTTTTTCGGAGCAATAAACCTACATCTAAAAAAAAAATTTTGAATTGTTTGCCAGAAGCAGTAAGTGGCAAACTACTCACAGAAACATTTTGAATACTATGTAATAACCGAGCTGTTTTTAATAAATCAACTCCTTTTTTAGTGGTTACACTCGTAAATCTTTCAGATAATTTTGTATAAATAATAAGGTTACCAATATATTTGGTAGCGTTGTCTAAAATATCAAGCAAACAATCAGTAGTTATGCTTGGGTTATATTTTTTAAAATCTTGTTCGTAGCTATATAATAAATCGTTTTGAATATTTCTTACCCCTATCAAATCGTTTGATTTAACAAAGTATTGTACACATTCAGGCATTCCACCCACAATGAGATATAAATTAAAGTCTTCCTCAAAAAAGTGGTTTACATTTTCAGGAGCATTTTCTGGTGATATTTCAAGTAGTTTGGCCAAGTTTGTTTTGCCTCTTGCAAGTAAGAATTCATAAAATGTCATAGGATATAAATTAAGAGTATCGACTCTACCAACAGGAAAAGGTTGATTTCTGAATTCAAAATCCAATAAAGACCCAGCTGCAATGATGTGCAATTTTGGCATATCCTCATAAAAGTATCTCAAACTACCCAATGCTTGTGGGCATGCTTGAATCTCGTCTATAAATAGTAAATCTTTGTCAATATCTATGTTTATATTTAGGGTTAGACTGAGTTCAAAAACTACTCTTTTTACATCAAAATCAGGCAAAAAAATAGCATGTAAATTTTTGCTTTTTTCAAGGTTTATTTCTATGAACTTTCCTTTATAGTTTTTTTCTCCAAATTGTCGTATAAGCCATGATTTTCCAACTTGTCTAGCTCCATTTACTATCAATGGTTTTCTATTTGGCTTATTTTTCCAAAAAATTAGCTCGTCTATTTTACTTCTATACATTGTATTATTATTATTTAATCTGCAACAAATGTAATTTTAATATTTTATATTTAAAATAAATACCATTATTATTAATTTTAATTTAAAATAAATACTATAATTAGTTAATATTTGTTCAATATAAATACTATAATTAATCAATTATACTTTAATATAAATACCATAATTATTAATTTTTAATTTAAAATAATTAGCATAATTGGTAATATTTACTTTAATATAAATACAATAATTGTTGTTTTTAGTTTTACTTACTGTGTTTTATATTTGTTTAATATCGGTTTATGCACATACTTTTTTAATAATTTCTGCTGTTTTAAAACTAATTTTGCTATAACTTATTATTGATTAATTACTTTTTAGATACTTTTGATTATTAAATCAATTTTTTAGTAGTTTTATTATTAAATTTTAAATAAATCAAAATACTATTTATTATTTACTTTTATAATTTTTGATGTATCAAATATAAATTATTCATATTAATTTAATTTTATTTAGAAAAATTGTTTAATTTTGAGTATTATACAAAATGTTTTATTCTTTTGGTATGAAAAAAATCTACTTTATTGTTTCTTTTTTATTTTGTTTTACACTTTTTGCTCAATTCCCTATACCTATATTTCATGCTCCTCTCAATGGAAATGCTGTAGATATTAGCTCAAATCCATTAACTGTTACAGGAATTTCTGGTAGCTATGCAACAGGAAGATGTGGAGACAGCAACAGTGCATTTTTTGTAGGTACAGGAAATAATGATGCCGTTAAGTACAATCAATCAGCTAAATTAAACCTTACAACTGAGGTTACAATGGCAGCTTGGATTTTTTTGAATAGTTTAAATAATGCAGCTAGTAGTCCTAATTTTGAATCAGAAATTATTTCTAAAGATGCTTACAGTTTAGGTATTTATTCAAATGGATCTTTAACATCTGTTGGGTTAGATTTTGAAGCTAATAACATTCCACGTAGTCCTCTTGGTATAGGAAGTATATTACCTATGGCTTGGACCCATGTTGCATTAACTTACAAGGCTTCTGATAGTTTTATAAGGTATTACATTAATGGGATTTTTGTGGATAGCTATCCCAGTTCATCTGCTATGGGTGTAAATTCAAGTCCTTTATTTATTGGAGGTTATTCAAATATTGGTACTTATCAATTTCCTGGTTTAATACAAGATGCTCGAATTTACAATTCTAAATTGACTGATACTCAAATTGCTCAAATTTATAATTCTTTTTCAGTCAATGGTCCTCGTCTTACTACTGCTTGTGGTTCTTCTAGTGCTCTTATGTCAATCCAAACACTTGCAGGAAGCAATCATAATTTCCAATGGTATCAAAATGGGGTTGTTATGGCTGGAGAAACAGCCAGTGGACTTAATCTAAATCCAGCATCAAACTTTGCAGGTGGTGTGTTTTCGGTCGTAGGCAGCAATAGTTGTGGTACATATACTACACTTGGAGCCACTTTGTTAGTACCAACTGTTAGTGGGCTTGAGGCCATATCTAGTTTTAATAGTGTTTGTACTTCTGTAATTACTACCCTCACATGCAGTGCAGTAGGTACTAATTTATCTTACAGGTGGTATAAAAATAGTGTACCCATTTCAGCTAGTACAGATGGTGGAGTGTACAAAAGTTTTAATAGTCCTTTGCTTTCTATTACTGGTTTTCCTACATCTTTGGCAGGTAGTAATATTGATTTTACATGCAATGTGTTCAATAATTGTATAACCCTTACAAGTAATATTATTACAATTTCTGTGTTAGGTTTACCAACAATTACAGGATTTTCGGGCAATTTTATAGGTTGTACAGGTACAGATGCCACCATTACAGGATTTGCAACAAATGCTCTTAGTTATCAATGGTTTCGTAGTTCTATTTTGTTAAATGAAAACACAGATGGGGGCATTTATGGCCAAAGTTTTTCTACTGCTGGCCTCAATATCAGTGCACTGCCATTTGCCAATACAAGTACTGTTGTAAGTTTTAATTTTAGTGTAGTAGGGGTTTGTGGTAGTTTCTCAAGGATAGCAAATGTTACAGTTTTGGGTACAACGAGTATTTCTGGCTTTATCCCACCTACCAATTATTGTGTAGGAAATACTAAATCTATCTCTATCAATACACTAGGGGGACACAATTTAGCATATACTTGGGGTATGTATGATAATAGTGAAACCATTTTTACACCACTATCCAATGCTAGCTATTTGTTGAATGTAGGTACAGTAAGAGGTATAAATACAAGAAATATTACTATATCAGGGCTTGAGGCCAATATCACAGACGTATTTGTATGCACAGTTTCGGGTAGTTGTGGTATTCAAATTTCTACAGCAGTAGGGTTTACTTTTTTATCCAATATTACGGCTACATCACTATTAGGTATTATTGCTTGTCAAAACGATAATGTTACTTTTGCCACTACAGTTTCAGGTGCTGGGCCTTATGCCTATAAATGGTTTGAAAATACAGGAGGTGGGTTTGTATCTATGGGTGTTAATACAAGTTTTGCCAATATATTATCAGTCAATCCTAGTAACAATGGGAATTATTATGTTTCAGTTGCAGGGTTTTGCAATACTGTAACAACACCAAGTGCTTCTCTTATGGTAAATAGTAATAGTTCGGCAACTATACCTGCCAATACTACAATTTGTGCAGGGAGTATGGGCAATATAGTTCTTACTGTTACTTCTGTCAATCCTGTATATCAGTGGTACAAAAATAATCAAATCATAGATGAATTGACCGATAATGGCATGTATGGAAATAGCTTTACAACATCTGGATTACAATTATCAAATGTACCTTCAAGTATCAATGGGGCAAGTTTTAAATGCACTATACAAGGCAATTGTGGTGGTATGATTACTACTACAAGTACCTTAGTTACAGTAGCTAATCTACCCTTGATTACACTTCAACCAGCACCACTATTTAGCACTTGTGCTGGCCTTAGTGCTAGTATAGAGGCACAGGCTTCTGGTACAGGTCTTAATTATAGATGGCAGTATTTTAATACTACTTTAGGTGTTTGGGCAAATGTAACAACTACTTTGGGGTCTTTTACAGGTGTAAATTCATCAAAATTAAATGCTTTTAAGTTTAATTCAACCATGAATGGTCTCAATTTTAGGGTTTCAGTATCTGGCTTTTGTGCTTCTAATGTGGCTTCAAATGTAAGTACTTTGCAAATCAATTTTGGACCAAGTGTTAATATATTTGGATGGAAATCAAGTTATTGCGAAAACGAAGGTGCTACAAATTTGCAAGCATTTACAGATTTAAGTTTCCCTTTAAGCACTGTTTCTGGTACTTTTAGCTTGATTTCTGGTAGTGCTTCAATAAACCCAACTGGGTTTAATACTGCTAATTTTTTGCCAAATACTGCTCCTAATAATCATTTAGTTTATGTCAAATATCAATCAGCACCCAATGCTCTTGGTTGCAGTTTTGCTACTACACTTACTGCTCCAATCAATACCATTAGTGGGTTTCAGTTAGACTGGTCTAGCCCTAGTGTTGGCGACAACAGCTATGCAGTAGACGATGCTCAGGCAGTACCTTTGTCTATTTCTATGGCTACAGGTGTTGTAGGTTCTACATTATTTACTGCAACTTTTCAAGGTATGTCTCAATCTGGGGTTACAGGCAATCAATTTTATCCTATCAATATCAGTCCCAAACCTACAAATGCTGTAAATAATAATGAAATATCAATTACTTTGATTGCTACTTTTACATCAAGCACGACAGGTTGCAAAAGCATTATTACAAAAGATATAAAAGTTTTTTTTCCACAAAATTTTTATGTATTTAATCCACCCTCGCCTCTAGTAGATAAGTCTTCGTTTTGTGCTACAGATTTTACTCCAAGATTAGTGTCTATGACGGGAGCTTTGTTAGATAGCCCAATTAGATGTACAAAAAGCGTAGGTTTAGGCATTAGTGGATCAAACTCCTCATCCTTTAATGGACAAAGTTATTTTGATTCTTCTACCAGCAAAACTCGATTTTTTATGGATAGTTATACTTTTATAGGTGGCAATTTAACTCCACAAAATTACAATCTGGTTTATTTTTATGACTTTAATCCTACTTCAAATTTATGCAATAATTTAAGAGTAACTCAAATCATTAGACCTCAAGAGATTAAAATTTTTCCAATCGCCAATAGACCCAAAATTAGAGATTACGCCAAATGTGAATCAAATGCAAATCTATCAGATTTGATTACTGCAACAGCCGAAAATCAAAATATGGAATGGTACACTACAACTTCTACCTCTTCTATTATTCCAAGTTTAACAGGTCTTACGAGCGTTTCGCTTGCTCAATTAGGAATTACATCTACTGGATTTGCAACATACAAGCGATATGCTAGACAATATCAAAATGGTTGTCCTGGTCATTTACAAGAAATAGATGTTATTATTTACAAAACTCCTTTACCACCAACAATTACATCTGATTTGCCCTCTACTGGTGGCTGTGCAAGAGGAATTAGCACAAATTTTGTAGTTTCAATTTCATCAAATACTATTGGTTCTTTGGCTTATTTGAATGGTTATCAGCAGCCAATTATAAGCATAAACTCTTTTGCTACTATTGTTGGCGGGTATTTATTTAATATGGACTATACTTCTTCAGGTCCAACTATTGTTACCATATCAGGAATTTCTTTTTTAGGTGGATGTAGTAGCGATATTACAACTTTTAGTTTTAATATCAACGAATTGCCACCAACTGCTACATTATCAGGTGCCAACAATAGGTGTATGGATTATGATGGTATTTTTAGGGCTTCGCCTGTAAAGGTAAGTGTAAACACAAATATGCCTATAAGTTTTGTTGGTAATTATTTACTTTATTACCCTAATAATTCTGGCAGCTTATCATTTAGTACCAATACTGTTTTGGGTAACAATACCAGCGCTGCCATTGTTTCTGATTTGAATAAAACCTTGACAGGATTTACACAGATTTATGTTTACTCAGTGAATACAATTACTGGTTGCAAAAGCAACCAATATGCTAATTTTGAAAATCAATCAATCAATTATTATAATGTATTTAGTCGACCTCAGAGTCCTTTTATAAGTACATTAGATGTATTTTGTAATTCTCCAAATTATGGAATTATATCTGTGATTGGAAGCAATTTTGCACAAGTAAATTGGTATAATTCACTATCAGGAACTACACTTCTAGGACTAGGAAATAGTTTAGATTTAGCGAATTGTGTAGGATGTATGCCCTTTGATAGGTACAAAAAAGCAAATCCAATAGACACTACATATTATGTCTCTCAAACATCAAATGGTTGTGAAAGTAGCCTTGTAGGTGTATCTTTTAGAATGTTTGCCCCATTTCAGCCTATGCCTATTTTTACCACTTCTGCAGGTTTGGCTTTTGGAATAGAACTTACAAAATCTGATCAGTTATGTAGCAATAAAGATTTTGGTTCTTTTAGAGTTCGCAATCGCAACGCTGCACCTGCACCTCCTTTTGGAGCATTCAGATCTTTTAACCTATTTGCTGGTACAAATTATTATTATCAATTTTATGGGGCCGAGGAGTTTACTTTTAGTTTGCTTGGTTCTTTACCTGTGGGTAGCCAAATACCTTATTTGGTACAAGAAGTCTATTTTACAACACTTGGCAAAGGATGTGCAAGCCCTTCAACACTCACCAGTGGTATAGCAGTTGTTAATCAAACTCCATCAGCTCCCATATTAAGAGATACTGCCTATTGTGTACCAGGTGTTGTAGGTAATCTAAGGGCTATTTCTACCATTGCTGGGTCTGTTGCACCTACATTTACTTGGTACTCTAGCTCAAATTCAATTTTGGCTCAATCCTCAACTGTAGGTAGTAATGTTACTGTTGCAGGCTCTACTATTTCAGGTAAGTTTGAAAGTTTCTTTTCAAGCTCTCTCAGTGGAGTTTTACAAAATTCTTCTGCTTCTGGTGTTTATTTATTTTATGTTAGTCAAAAAATAAATGGTTGCGAAAGTAATCCTAATGATGCAAAAGGAAATTTATTTTTATACGAAACCCCTGAACCACCTACTTTTACGAGTACAAAAAAAGAAATTTGTAGTGGCGAAAATATCCCTTTGCTCGGAGTTGGTGGACAACTATCTAATTACAGTCGAATAGATTGGTTTAGTGCCAAAAATCTTGGCAGTATTGTTGGAAGCAACAATACTCAATATCAACCCACCATATCAAACAACGCTTTATGGTCTGGCACTTCTACATCTTCTGTTGTTTCATATTTTTATGCAACAGATCTTAAATATAATACCACCACATCAAGCCTTATTTTTGGAGGTTGCAGAAGCCCATTTGCGGTTGATAGCATCACAGTGAATGCTTTGTCCCCACCTCCCATAACATCTAGTTTGGTTAAATTATGTGTCGAAAATCCTAAAATATCAACTTTGCCAAGCCTTACTGCCTCTGGTATCAATGGTGCTGCACAAAGCTTTTTTTGGATCGACAACAACAACCAAGATTCGTTTCAACCTAAAATTAGCATCAATAACTTAAATTTAGCCGTTCCAAGATCTTATTTTTATAAGGTAAGCGATAGTTTCAAAAATTGTAAAGGTTTGTCGTCTGTTATTACTGTAACTGTATTTGCTTTACCTACAATTACATTGAATGGAATTAATTTTAATTATTGTGAATATGACACACCTGTAACTTTTTCTGGTTTTACCAATGCAAGTTTAATGAGTTCTAAATATACAATTGAAGCCACATTATTCCCTTTTACTGTTCCTTCTGGTATGCTTTCAACACTTGCTGGTATCAATACAAAGGCCATTTTTAACCCATCAGCCAAAGATGTGTTATCTACTCAATCTTACGATTTATCTTATATTGTAACAGACAATAATAATTGTAGCAATGAAGTAACTAAACCAGTAAATGTTTATGCCAAAACAATAAATAATTTTACATTTAAAGATAACTTTACTCAAACCCAAGATACCGTTTGTAGTGGCGATGATAAAATTATAATGATAGGCGAAAATGCAGGTTCGTTTGCTACAACAAGAATTGGAGTCGTAGGAAACGAGTTTTTCCCAGCAGATGTAATCACAAATAGCAATCAAATAGATACAGTTTCAATTAAATATACCTATACAGATATAAATGGTTGTTTTAATTTTACCAAAAAAACAATTACAGTATATCCAAGTCCAAAAGTAAAATTCAAAATGTCATCTCATTGTGTTGGCAATGTTAGTATCGCAGGTCTTAGTACAATAGTTCCAAAATCTGGCATTTCTATCAATAGTTATGAATGGATTATTGATAACCAAAAACCAACAAAATCAAAAGATACTATTGTTAATTTCAATCCAGGATTACACAATTTTTACTATGAAGCAAAAGAATCTGGTTTCGGTTGCACTAGTTCTATTGAAGTTGATTCTATTATAGATGCCTACCCATTAGTCGATTTTGATTGGAAGAACATTTGCGAAGGTGATTCTACACAATTTTTTGACAAATCAAGCATAGCAATAGGTAGTGGCACTCTTGATACCCTAATTTGGCAATTTTCAAACACATACCCATCACGTGGATACAATTCTTTTGGCAAAACTTTTAAAATATTTTCAAACAATGCAACCTCTATACCAGTGTCATTGATGGCTAGAACAAAAGAAAATTGTGTTTCGACCATTACAAGTATCGTCCATATTTTACCAACCATAAAAAAATACCCTTACGACCAAAATTTTGACAACAATCAAGCATTATGGTTTACCGATGGCAAATCAAGTACATGGGAATGGGGGCAAAATACAATCACTGGAGAAAATTATTGGGCTACAAATATCTATGGAAATCATGCACCCAACGAACGATCGTTTTTAAATTCACCATGTTTTAATTTGGATTCTTTGCCAAGACCAATGATAAGATTTGATGCCAATTATAAAACAAATAGTGCCATAGATGGAGCTGTGCTTCAGTTTTCTACAAACGGAGGCACTGTTTGGCAACCCCTCAACGACATCAGAACTGGCATCAATTGGTATAACTCACGAAACATTGTCAATGATCCAGGCGACCAAAATAGCTTTTTGACAGATATTTTAAATAATCCAGTTTCTGCTCCAGTAACAGGTATATATGCTCGTCAGATGGGTTGGAATGGAAATTCATTTGGTTGGAAAACATCAAGAAATACTTTAGACGAACCATCAAGACAAACCTTAGGAAAAAATCAAAAAGTAAGATTTAGAGTTGCATTTGCCTCTGCTGGTGCTGTTCAGGCAGATGGATTTGCAATAGATAACTTTTGGATTGGGTCTAGAACAAAATCAGTTTTACTCGAAAATTTTGTAAATACCCAAAGCATTGCTTCTAATAATGCACAATCTAATACTTTAGATAATTTTATCTTAAACAATCGAGACGATGTAGTGGGTATAAACTATCATACAAGTTCACCAGCCAATGATATTTTTAATGCAGCAAATCCATCTGATCCTAGTACAAGAGTTTTGTTTTATGGGGTAGAAACTGTGCCAAGAAGTGCGTTAGACGGAGAAATGGTCGTTGGAAATTCAACTTCTATTGGTTTAAATTCTATAAAAGACAAGTCTTTGATTAGTCCCACTTTCATTATTAGAGCCAATAAATCAAATTTCAATAACAATTTAGTAATAAATGCTATGTTTGAAGCTACCGAAAATATACCTTCATCAACAGAACTTATTGCTCAAGTGGTTGTGATTGAAAAATCAATAAAAAATGTAGGTGGATTGCCAAAAAATTACTATAATGTCATCAGAAAAATGCTTCCTTCTGGTGCTGGGACTAGCTTTTTTGGTGCTTGGAACAAAGGCGAAACTAAAACTTTGAATCTTAATTGGAATTATGGAAATAATACAGACATTTATTACAAAGACAGCCTGGGAGTTGTACTTTTTATACAAGATAGAAATACAAAAGCAGTATTACAATCAGCCTATTATGGGCCAAGCCAAAGCAATTTAGCATTGCCTTTGGGTGTTTACAATCCAGAAAATGACTTTATAGAAAACATAACTATTTATCCAAATCCTGCTGCAAACGAAGTCAATATTATATATCCAAAACTAACTCAAAATACGCTTTGGCAACTATACGATAGCATAGGAAAAGAAATTAAAAATGGCTATTTAGACCCTAATTTGCAGATTCATACTTTGAATATCAGTAGTGTTGTTGATGGAATCTATATTTTAAAAATTGGCAAAACAATAAAAAAATTAGTCATTTCAAAATAAAATGGTATTTTTGTAAACCAAATGAAAGCCATTTCTATCTTATTAATTTTTTTAATTGCCGTAAACATTACTTCAATTTCTATAATTAATATAGCTTACCAGACAAATGTTAATTATTTTACTCAAAATTTTTGTGTAAACAAATCAAAACCTATACTAAAGTGTAATGGGAAATGCCATTTGAATAAAATCATCAAAAAAAATACAAGTTCTAATTCATCAAAACTATTTTCTATCGAAATTTCTTCTATTTATATTTTACAATTTGTAGATTTTAATATTTCAAAAAATGTACTTTTTATACCCAAAACTCAAATACGATTTATTTCTTCTATTCTAAAATCTTTTATTCTGGTTTCAGAAAAACCACCTCAACTTTTTTGAGTTTTTCTAGAAATCAATATTTTTATTAAATATCTATTACTATTTAGAGAATTTATAAATATTTATTACTCCTCCTCATTCATTTTTATATGATTAAGCATGGGTTTTATTATAAAAATAAGGTTTTTAGAAACTCTTTTTCAAAATTATTTTACAAACAAACAATGTTTTATTTGTAAGACCATATTCTTATTGGAACTACTAAAAATCTCAATTCCTACGAAGCCCTCCCTCTTGGTTTCTGTAACATAGAAACAGAAATTGGTTTGGGAGGGTTTTGAAAATAAATTTGGGGTTTTTAGAAGTTCCCTTATTTTCTTTAACTATCTTAAAAATCAAAAAAAAATGAAATCATTTTCAATTATAATTATTCTTACCTTAGGTCTTTTTTCTTGTGCTAAAGAAATAAAAACCACAAATTTACCAACTCCAATGCCACCTGCTCCAGTTACAGTTTCGGGAATTGTCAATTTCAATATTACCAATACAGGCGATGGGGTAGACGAGCTACACAGCCACGATGGCGAGCAGCATTTATTTACAACTGCAAACATGGATTCCATTAAAATAGAAACTTTTAAATACTATATTTCTAATGTTATATTTATGAATTCTATTACTGGTGCTTTTTACAAAGTTCCAAATAGTTATTACTTGTTTGGTTACGAAAATAACACTTCTCTCAAGCCCAATGGCGTTGTTTTTGCTGATATTCCAGATGGGAGATATACTCATTTGTTGTTTGGTATTGGCGTAGATAATGCTGCCAACGCTACTACTGCCAAACAGGGCGAATTAGACCCAAACTCAAGAATGGTTTGGAATTGGGTAAGTGGATATAAATTTCTTGTCATCGAAGGTAAGTATGTATTTAATTCTACCATGACCTCTGGTATTGTGTTTCATATTGGGCGAAACGAAACTTACAAAACTATTTCTATGCAACTTCCCAATGGTGGATTGTCTGTATCAAAAGGAAGTGTAGCAAATATCAACCTGAAAGCAGATGTTTCAAAGGCTTTTTCTGGTCAATTTGTTATTTCTCGTAAAGGAAGCTCTACTGTGCCTGGTACAGTAATGGGGGGCTTAAATGCTACTTCTATTGCAGGAAATTATGCTCTTGGAATGTTTAGTCTTACTAACATAACTTACTAAATCAATAGTACATTTGGTAAAATATCTGATTATTTTATTATTTTTATTAGTAAGTTGTAATGAAAAACCTGCTGAAATGGTTACTCCTAAAGTTACAGAAACTTTTCAGATAAAAGTTCCTGACTATTACGGTAATCTGCCTCAGCCTAGTTTTAATTCAGCCACAAAAGATGGTGTAGCTTTGGGTCGAAAATTGTTTTTCGACCCAATATTATCTTCCAACAACAAAGTTTCTTGTGCAACTTGCCACATACCAGATGTAGCTTTTGCAGAGCCCAGTACCATATTTTCTACCAAAGGAGTGAGTCAAAAAATGCTTCATAGGCATACGCCAACATTGTTTAATTTAGCTTGGCACAATGGTTTTTTTTGGGATGGAGGCGCTGTAGACCTCGAATCACAAGCCTTTGGGCCTATCACACACCCAGACGAACAAAATAAAAACCTGATTACTTTGGTGCAACAGCTAAAAACAATACCTGATTATGTTATGCTTTTTAAAAAAGCATTTCCTAAAGACACAATTTCTAGCCAAAAAATTGCTTATGCACTCTCTCAATTTCAAAGAAGTTTAATTTCTAGTAGTACATTGTATGATTCATTTTTAAAAACAAAAGACAGTTCCATCTTTTCAATTCAAGAAAAGCAAGGATATAAAATTTTTAAAATCCATTGCGAAACTTGCCATAAAGAGCCTTTTCTTACTGATTTTGAATATCACAACAATGGATTGGATGCTGATTTCTCTGACGATAGCTTTGAGGGTACTTTTCAAGGGAGATATAGAGTTACTCTTTTAGAAGCTGACAAAGGTAAATATAAAACTCCTTCACTAAGAAATATAAATCTGACTGCTCCATATATGCACGATGGACGTTTTGGTCATCTTGATAGCGTTTTTAATCATTATCAAAACAATATCAAAAACAGCCAAACGCTTGATATTAGACTAAAAAACAAAATAAAACTCACTGATGATGATATAAAAAATATCAAAGCATTTTTTAATACTTTAACTGATAGTAAAATAATGATAGAGTAATTAATCAAATGTTACAATTTGATTGATAGGTATAGAATTTAAACAATTTTATTTTAATTTATTTTAATTATTACAATCACTAAGTCCAATAAAAGTACACACATCTTGTGTTAATTGAATTGAACCTGTCCATCCGCAGCTATTGTTTTGAGATTCAACAAAATAATTGTATAATCCTTCATTTTGTATAAAAGTAGCAATATTTGGATTAGTTAGTTGGTTGCAATCGTTTCCAGTGAGATTGTTATTGACAAAAGAAGTTATAGTTTTTACATAAAAATTACTCACATTTTGTCCATTTATGGTTATGGTTAAAGGTAATACATTGTCATTAAAATTTTCAGTAAAAAAAGAAATCTTACCATTAGGGCATTTACTCAAAGATACTGGCGAACCTACACCCTTTGATAAAACCACTGCACCTTGCCATACACAACCATCGCTACTTTTGGCATAATATGCATATTTGCCAGGATCATAATTAAACCAAGCAGAACTTATATTGTCTATAAAATTTGGAGTTCCTGTTGCTGTAAAAACTTGAGTAATTGTTTTTGATTGAACACTTTGGCTTGGATTGTCCAAACTTGTAACTATGATTGAAATTGGCATTAAGTTTGGCGAGGAAGAGTAAAATACTAAGTTTCCATCGTCTGGAATAATTTTTGTTTTCATATATACTCTAGCTCTGGTGGGCAATTTTCGGATAGCTCCATTCAAAGCAAAATTACTAAAATTAATATTGTTTGAATTATCAAATTTATAAACATATAAATAGTAAGAAAATGGCGAAGCATCTCTTGGGTTGGCTACCGAAAATGTATATACTCCGTTTCCTTTTTCAATGATAGAGTTTGAAGTAATAACTGATTTATTGGAGCTTCTTAGCAAAAATGCTTCTTCATAATCAGCTTCGTTTTGCAACATATAAATACCATTTCCTATACCTAATACTGGATTTCCATTAGCATCTGTAATTGTTAATTCTATATCACATTTATCAGGAGTTGAGGGCTTTTCGCCACAAGATGATTGCAAAAAAAGTAATAATAAAACCCAAAAAAAAGATATTAAATTTTTCACTTATTCAAATAATAACGATTTAGTATGACTTTGATTACCATCTTTTACAGATAAAATATATTTACCAGCTGCCAAATCATCTCTTTTATAATTTAGTAATAATCGTCCATAATCATTTTTAATATTTTGGCTAGATACAACCTGGCCTGCAGCATTATATAAAGTAATATTTACTATATTTTGTTGTGGTGATTCTAATTCTAAAGTATAATTTGTTGTTGCAGGAATAGGGTAAACTGACATACTATATTCTACAATTTCTCTATATGATTTTAGGTCTATTGTATCGTCTGTTTGTTTGAAAACAAAGCGATTGAGAGGTTTAAAACTTGGATTTTGTAGAGTGTATGGGCTAGAATAAGACACACACTGATCTGTTGTATTTATTTTAACATAATATGTTCCTCTAAAATAAGGTCTATAGCTTTGCTGAGTTGCACCATCTATGGCTCTATGCACACCATCTGCGGCTATCACATACCATTGATAAGAGGCAAATTTTGATGTACCAAGAAGTGTATCCTCTGAAACAGAAACCCCAGATATAGTAATATTTGGAATTATATTTTTAGAACTTAAATCAACACCAATCATAGTTGTAGTAAGCACGCATCCTGTACTATCGCCAACCAACACTGTATAATTACCATTTCTTACTGGTAAATATACATTTGTTTTTTCACTGGCAATATATGTATTTCCACGATACCATCTATAAATATGGAAAATCCCAGTGGTAGATAAGGTGTATGGTAACGCACAAGAGCTTTCGTTTAGAGATGTAATCATTGGTTTTATTTTACAAATCATAGGTTGATGAAAACCTTGCGTTAGAGATTGATTGCTGGCAGAGGCAGTAAAAATAATAGCCTCTCCAACAGTCCAAGAATAGGTGTTGCCTGCTACAACACCATAATTACCAGATGTACCAATGGTGTGTGGTGCTTGTTTGGCTGCTTTATTAAACTGAGCATGAGTAATAAATACAACAAAAAAAATATATTTTATTATTTTTAAGGCCAAATTGTCTTTATTATTTTAATATATACGTATAAATTAATATTTGTAAATTAAACTAATATTTTTTTATTTTCAAAACAATTTATATATTAGTGTAAATTATTAATATTAAATCAAAAATAGAGTAATAAATAATAAAAGTATAGTAATAAAAATTAAAAATATAATTATGAAATCAACAAAATTAATAGTAATAATATGTATATTGATGAGTAGCTTATTTGTTAAATCTCAAAATATTAATTACAAAAAACTTACTGTACCATCTGTCAATATAAAAGGAGAAATATTAAATGCAAAAGGAACAAAAATAGGTCTTTTAGACGATCAAGGAAATATTTTTAGCCCCAAAAACGAGAAAATAGCTTATATAGATGCCTTTGGTACTTTGATAGAAACTAAAAACGTTTCCAGAATTGCCAAATGTGATGTCAATGGAAACGTGTATGCCATTAAAATTTCTAAAGGTTATTTCAAAGGTTGGAAACTGACTATGCCTGAGCCTGGCGTTGAGATTTGTTTATTAAAAGATGATAAGAAAAAATTAGTAGCTGCTACACACAAACATTTCAAACAATATGGTGGAGTAGCTATTTATTATTTGCTAAAAAAATCTAAAAAATAAACATTAATTCAGACCTTTTTCAAGTAAAGCTGGTCTTTGAGTAACTTCATGGTAACAAATGGCATCAGTTTTGAAATAATGTAAAACCATACTTTTTCGTGTAATTGTTTTGTCGGTATGTGGTTCGCCACCATGTAGCAAGTTGGCGTGCCACAGAAATATATCACCCTTTTTGGCTTCAATAATTTCTTTTTTTAGACCAGAGGCATTTATTATTTTTTGCATTTCATTTTCGTAATCAGTGTAAGATTTTTTTCCTATTTCAAATGTAGTACCCATATTATCATAGTTGTTGTTTAAAAAATAAGGCAGTTTATGACTTTTTGGGTAATAATGTAATGGCCCATTTGTGGGTAAAATGTCATCTAAAGCTATCCAAACACCCACTAGACCACCCAAAGGATATGTTGTCATGTGTATACTATCAGAGTGTGTGGCTTGTTCGCTACCATTGATAAAATTAATACTTTGGAATAAACTTACTTTTCCGTTGAGTAATATTGTTAATAAATGCAGCAGTTGTTCGTCTTGCCCAATTGAATTTAGTAATTTGGAAGCATGTATAGCAAACATGATTTTATTTTTGTATCTAAAATTCACTTTTTTAGATTTTAAAAGTTCGTCTATTTCATTGTTTATTGCAGTTACTTGAGGTATTGTTAAGTAAGATTTTAGCAAAGAATAGCCATTTTCTTGAAATTTTTGAATACTAATTTTATTTTCTAACGTAGTATTTTTATAATATTCATTGGTTTCTAAATGTATAGGATTTAGTTCAAATATATCTGTTCTATTTTGAGGTAAACTTACAAAATCTAGGCTCGAAATAGACGAAAAATAATGTTTTTTTATGCCATATTTCTTATAATTTGCAATATTGTATTTTAACTTTTTATAGTTAAAAAAATTATAAATTGAATAAAAAATCTTATACTTTCTTAAAAAATGTATCAATTTGTGTGAATTTAATAATTTTTCAAATATACTATTTTTTTAAAATATTTTAGGATTGAGTATAAAAAATAAGGGTAGCCTTTTGTATGTGCTACCCTTTTGAAAAAGTGATATAATAGCAAGTCGGTTTTTATCTTGTTTAAGAGTATGTTGATAAATAGTTATGTATTCGATTTACCAACATCACCGACTTTATATTTTTAATATCATCTTGTATAAGCAAAATGATACTTTTTAATTCTAATTTGTATATTGTACTATTTTTATATTCAATTTTTAAGTAAAATCAATTTAGTATTCTTTTTTATTACAATTTGATATTGCAAAGGTATATATAATTATGTTTTGGAAAACATAATTTATTTAAAATCAATTATTTATACCATAATTATATTAGAAAAATGCAATTTTATATAAAAGTTCTTTATTGAATACTATTTATAGTTAAAAAAATACAAATTGTATTATTACTATATTTCTATAAAAATATAAATAAAATACAATTTTTTTAAAATATGTGTTTTATAAATCTCAAAGAGGTTGTAAATTTGCAATTCAAAATTGAAAAATCATGCAAGATATAGTAATTATTGGTGGAGGAATTGTGGGGTTGGCCACTGCACATAAACTAAAAGAAGCAAATCCTAATCTTGCTATTACGCTTTTAGAAAAAGAAAACGAACTTGTAAAACACCAAACTGGCAATAATAGTGGAGTTATCCATTCTGGTTTATATTACAAACCTGGAAGTTTAAAAGCAATTAATTGTATCAATGGATATAATATGCTGCTCGAATTTGCTGATAAACATCACATCAAATATAATTTATGTGGCAAAGTAGTGGTGGCTACTAGGCCCAACGAACTTGATGGATTAGAAAATTTGTATAAAAGAGGTTTAGAAAATGGCCTTTCTAAAATAAAAAAACTCACAACTTTAGAATTAAAAAAAATTGAGCCACATGTCAATGGTTTAGCAGGCTTACATGTACCCTATACTGGTATTATTGACTATACTGAAGTGGCCGAAAAAATGGGAGATTTGTTTAAAAATGCAGGTGGTAAAATTGAACTTGGTCAGAAAGTTGCAAATATTGTCAATAGCAACACTTCTACTTTTGTTGAAACCAGTACCCTTAAAATAGAAACTAAACTGATAATAAACTGTGCTGGTTTGTATTCAGATGCAATAGCTGCTATCAATAAAGATAAAATTAATGTAAGAATTATTCCTTTTAGAGGAGAATATTTTTTGCTTAAACCAGAGAAAAGGCATTTGGTAAAAACATTGATTTATCCTGTTCCTGATCCTAATTTTCCATTCTTGGGTGTTCATTTTACCAACATGATTGATGGCAATGTAGAATGTGGTCCCAATGCTGTTTTTGCGTTCAAAAAAGAAGGTTACAAATTATTTGATTTTGATTTTAATGAATTTTGGGCTTCTATCACTTGGCCAGGATTTCAAAAAGTGGCTCTCAAATATTGGAAAACAGGTCTTGGCGAGTATAAACGCTCGTTTTCTAAAACTGCTTTTACAAAAGCTCTCCAAAGATTGATACCCGAAATTCAAAAAGACGATCTCATACCCACCCATGCTGGCGTACGTGCACAAGCATGCGATCGTGAGGGTGGATTGTTGGACGATTTTGCCATAATTGAAGATACATTTATCATCAATGTATGTAATGCACCATCGCCAGCGGCCACATCTTCGCTTTCGATTGGTAAAACGATTTGCGAAATGGCTTTAAAAAAACTTAATATCAACTAACTGACCTCTATTTTAATTTTATTTTTTTTACAATACAGTGGTTGATTACGAAAATGAGGTTTAGATATTTATATAATATTTTTCATTTTTTTAAGTTATTCTTATTTATTTATAAATAAATGATTCATTTTGTAAACCCCATATCCTAAAAATTAGTTTTATGAAAAAATATTTGTATATTTACTACAATGTATAGAAAATTATTAAAAAATTTAAACCATAGATTTTGTTAAATTTTTTTAAAAAATTTTGTAAGATTGTCCTCATTTTTATTCTATCTATTTTTGGTTTATTTGGAGTTTTTATAGCTACTATACAATTACCACCTGTTCAACTTTTTGTAATAAAAAAAATTACTACTTTTTTAAATTCAAAAATTCCATACCCTATTGATTTGCAAGAAATTAATATTGGTTTTATGGGTCAGATTACTATCAATAATCTTACTATAAAAGATATGGATAAAACTGATATGTTGGCAGTGAAACAACTAGAAGTCAAGTTTAATATTCCATCTTTACTTACTAGAAATAAAACAATTTCTAGTGCAAAACTTACTCATCCAGTAATAAAACTCAAATATGATTCTACTGTGAATGATATTAATATAGGAAATCTAATTTATTGTATTGAGCATTTTGGAGATATTCCAAACACACCACCACCACCACCCTACAACCCTAAAATCAAAAGACCAGTATTTACTATCAAAAAAATTAATATTGAAAACGCTTTTTGTAGTTTCCACGATCCTACCATAGAGGTTTTAACAGATAGATTTCAGTTTCCACACTTTGCTTTCGATAGTATCAACCTAAAAGTAGAAAATTTTAATGTCATAAAGGATACTTTTAGATTTAAAATAAAGAGCCTTGATGCAACTGATCAATTTGCAAAATTAAAAATCAAAAACCTAAAAGCAGATTATGCCATGTGTCCTCAATTTTTGAAATTAGAAAATTTGGAGGGCTTTCTAGGACGTTCTTTTATTACTGATACTGTTATTTTAAAATTTAATAAATATAGTTCACTTGCCAATTTTAATGATAGTGTTAAACTGAAAATTAATTTTAAAAATGCAATTTTATATGCTTCTGATATAGGTGTTTTTGTGCCAAGTATCAAAAATTTTGGAGATTCCTGGATTGTTGATGGAGATTTTGTGGGCAAAGTCAAAAATTTTAGAGTACATCATATAAATATTGGTTTTGGTAAAACAAGTTTTGTCAATATCTCTGGACGAGTCAAAGGATTTCCTCAATTAGATAGTACTTTTTCTGATATTAAAATCCATAAATCCTTACTTTTTTCAAAAGATATTCAACGATATGGACTTGCAAGTGCTATGCCAATATTAAATAAATTTCATCGTGCCAAAGTTTACGGTTACTACAAAGGTTATATGCACAATTTTAATACTTTTGCTGTTTTTGATACTCCCATTGGTAATTTTGATGTAAATTTACAGCTAAAAACACCACAAACTCAATGGCCTTTGGGCAAGTATTTTGCCGAAATTACTACCAAAAATTTAGATCTTGGTGAAGCACTCAACGACAATACTGTAGGTAAAATATCATCTCATATTTTTGTTGAAGGTAAGGGTTTTGATCACAACACAATGGATATGTCGGCACATGGCGTAGTTGATAAAATTAATTTTCAAAGTTTTGATTTTCATAATATCTTACTTAGATCAACTATAAAGAAACAAATTATTAACGCTAACATTGATGTAAAAGACACCAGTTTAATTGCTGATGCAACTTTTGAAATGGGTTTGCAATCAAAATCAGAGTATAGCACATTGATAGCCAGAATCCAAAAAATCAACCTTCAATCTTTTAAACTTACCCCAACTCCAATCATAGCAACAAGTGATGTTTTTTTGAAAACCAAGGGTTGGGGGTGGGGCAATTTGGCTGGACAAGTTGAGTTAAATGAGTTCAAATTAAAATATAAAAATAAAACTGCAAATTATAAAAATATTACTGCTATTTATGACCGAGAAAATGACAAAAGCGATTTCAAAATTAAATCTGATGCTGCTGATCTTCACATATCAGGTCTTTTTAATTTTCAGAATTTATATCAACATATTACTGATTTTTCTAGTCAAGTAAAAAAATCATGGAATGTTCAACAATTTTCTACACAAAATTTATTACAAACCACACATCCAAATCTGCCAGGTGGAATTGATATAGATTATAGTTTTAGTAATAAAAATATCAATCCTTTGTTAGATATTTTTTATCCTGGATGGCAGTTTGCCAAAAATACAATTGCCAAAGGCAGTTATATGTCAGGTCATAACCATGACTTAAAAATGGAAATAAAGTCTGATTCCTTCTCTTATGATAACTTAAAATTTGAAAATAATAGCTTTAAAACTGCTTTTTTAAAATCAAAAAACACTCCTACAATCATGTGTGAAGTGTTTTTTTCGTCCGAAAATCAACAAATGGGAGATATTGTCAATCTTCAAAATTTTAGATTGGCCACAAGTTGGATCAACAACAACATTAGTTTTAATTCATCTATCAAACAAACCAATCAAACCAACGAAGCCAATATTAGTGGTGATATTAGCATAGATGGAAGTAATAAAAAAATGAATTTTTATAATACTTTTCTTAAACTGCTTGACAAAAAATGGGTTTTAGATTCTACCAACCAAATTGATTATTCTCCAGAGTTAATTTCTTTTAGCAATACACAGTTTAAAAATGAAAATCAACGTATTGCTATCAATGGTGCTTTTGCAAAGTCTATCGAAAAATCTGCTGAAATATATGTTGAAAATTTTAAGTTAGAAAATTTTAATAACTTACTTGGTATTAATTTATTTGGAAATCTCAATTCTACCATACATGTCAGAAATATTTTCAACGAACCAGATATTAAAAGTGATTTATTGATAGATAATTTAAAAATCAAAAATTTTGAAATTGGCAAAGTAGAAGGTGGCACCAACTGGGATATAGTTCAATCTAAATTATTGTTGGATGTAGCTATTAGTAAGAATAAGGATCGTTTTTTTGATTTAAGTGGCTTTTACAGCCCTAAAGAAGTTGATAAAAACAATAAATTACAACTATCTGCAAAATTTAATGGCACACATTTGTCTGTGTTTGAACCATTTATAGAAGAAATTATTTCTGACATCAAAGGTGAAGCTAATGGAGAAATTAAGATTAATGGAAATTTGTTACAACCTTTACTTCATGGGCAAATTGCTTTATCTAATGCTGGTTTCAGGCTCAATTACTTGAATACATCCTATTCATTCTCGAATACAGTGCATATAAAACCAAATATTTTTGAGTTTTCAAATACAAAAATGTATGATCGTTTAGCAAATTTTGCATTAGTGAATGGTGCTTTTACTCATCAAAATTTTAAAGATTTTAAATTAAACATCAATGGTAAATTTTCAAATATAGAATTGTTAAATACCTCTTATACAGATAGTTGCGTGTATTATGGCAATGCTTTTGCTACTGGCGATTTTGATGTGAACGGTACTTTCAAGGATATTAAAATAGATATTCATGCTATATCAGACAAACAAACCAATATTATTGTCCCTTTAAATAATGGAGTTTCGGTTGAAAAAAATACTTTTATTACTTTTAATACAAAAAACTCAACCAAGCAAAAATCGTTTACTAAACCCAAACTTAATTCGAGTAGTTTGCACATAGATATGAATTTCAATTTTGATTTTACACCAGATGCTTTACTTGAAATTGTTTTGGACCAAACCTCAGGAGATAAAATTTCGGGTTATGGAAATGGAAAA
The DNA here is from genome assembly GCA_013297755.1 of Cytophagales bacterium. Lineage (GTDB taxonomy): Bacteria > Bacteroidota > Bacteroidia > Cytophagales > UBA9547 > REAG01. Next base: position 60,912 of record JAAFIH010000003.1, on the reverse strand, counting down.
GTCAATATGCAAATCAATACAAACGATGATTTTTCGATGGTAGGAAACTATATTTTTGACAAAGATAGCTATTATTATTTTACTTTTTTAAACACAATCAGTAAGAAATTTAATATTAAGAAAGGCAGTAATATCGTTTTTACAGGCAATCCCTACGAATCAATCATTGATGTAACTGCAAGTTATGATGATAGAGTACCTATATGGCCAATCATAGATAGCTCGGCTTGGCGAAAACCAGGTATCAAAGCTCCATTTCCAGTTTCTACAATTTTGATGTTACGCAATGATTTGATGAAACCCACCATAACTTATGATATTCAAATAAAAGATTACCCTGCTGTAGTTAGTGGAGTGCCTGTTTTTAATTTTGTGTCTGCATTTGAAAATAAAATTAGAAATAATGAAAATGAAATGAATAATCAGGTTTTTGGTTTATTAGTTTTTCGTAGATTTTTAGGACAAGATAATTTGGGAATTGACAATACTGTGGGTAGCACAGTGAGTGAGTTACTAAGCAATCAATTAAGGAATTTAGTTTCGCAATTAGACGAAAATTTACAAGTAGATTTAAACGTCAATGGATTGAACAGAGATGCTCTTTCGGCCATGCAGTTGAGGGTAAGTTATACACTTATGGATGGCAAAATTAGGGTTACTAGAAGTTCTGGTGTAACCAATGCTAATAACCAATCGGCCACAGCCAATGCCATTGGCGAGTGGATGGTAGAGTATATGCTGACAGAGGATGGTAAATTTAGGCTCAAAGGTTTCAATAAAAACAATCCAAATGTACTATCATCTGGTACAAATAATGCTTCAAATACTGCTGCTGGTGCTAGTATAGTGCATACTGCAACTTTTAATTCACTTAATCCATTCAAAAAGAAAAAGAAAAAAATAAAACCAAACGAGTTAAATAAATAAAAAAACTCTCAAATTTTATTTTGAGAGTTTTTTTTATATTTCAATAATTAGTTTATTAAAAAGTAACTGTTCTGGTTACAGTTTTGTCTTTTTTCTCAATAGTTACAGAATATGTATTGATACAAGTTGATTCATTCAAAGAAATTGATTCAATTCTTTTGATTAATCCATCTTCTTTTTCTACTGTATGAATTCTGCTACCTGATACATATTTTAAAGTTTCAACATTACTACAATTTATTTTAGAAATTACTACTGGCGAACTTCCATTGATGCGTGTATAAAAAGTAATACCATTTCTATTTGTGCCATATCTTACTACATCGTTGTAGCCTCTGTAATTTCCATTTCCATAAATTTTCAATGATGCAGCATTCGCAGCCCATACCCTGTATTCGCTTACTGTCCAGCTGCGGCTGGTACCGTTTTCAAATACTACACTTACATCTCCAGTAATATTGTGAGTAACTTCAGTAGTACCCCCCACATATCCACCATTGTTGTTAGTTACAGTCCAGTTGCCATTCATTATGGTTGTTTTCCCATTTTTGACTACTGTATAGTTGTCAAAAGATACGTTCCAGGTGGCTCCTACATCGCTAAATTTCATGCCACTTGTTAGGGTTACGTTGGCGGTTCCTGACCTCAGGTATCCTTTGCAATTTGAGGAGTTAAAATTAATAGTAAGTTTTTTGCGAATCCCGCCAGTGGCAGTAATGGTCGAGTTAGCATAGTTTACACCTACACAAGTACTTTCATCTAATCGAAAAGTATTTCCATTTCCATAACTATTAATGTCAGACATAGCATCGCTCAGATGGTTTTCTACATCAGAATTATCATTGCTTTGCAATGCCATAGCAGTTTCGTCTACAATCGTAATTTCATCTTTTTTTATTGGGTCTACGTCAGCTTCTTTTTTTTTACAGTTTGTCAAATAAAGACTAAGTGCAGTTGCCACACTTGCTACCAAAATGATTTTTTTGTTCATAACTTTAAGATTTTTAGTTTTAATTATATAATTTTATCAATTTATTAAAGTACTTCAACAAAGGTAACTTGATTTATTATAAAAATTTATTATTTTTGTAAATATTAAAATGAATGTCATTTACTTAATAATCAGATTATCTTTTTCATTTGGAAAAAGACTAAGATAGAGGAAATAAAAACACTTAAGTAAAAGACATTGATATTAAAGTGCAAATTTTCGAGAAATTTGTCATTTGATTATTACATTTTAATAAATAAATTTTTATTATTTTTATAAATATTACTTATTTCGATGAGATTTATTTATTTTATTATTTATATTACCTTTTTTTATTTTATTTGTGTTGCTTGTAAAAAAAGTAGCTATCCTTGTCCTGCATACAACTCAAGTGCAAATGCTTCGATGGATAGTACTGGTAATTTTATAGGAGGTGCACGTAAAGAAAGGGACAAAAAAACAGGGTTGATCAAAAGAAAAAAAGATAAAAATTTGTACGATAAAAAAAGATAATCTTTTGAAAATAGTAATATATATAATTATTTTTTTCTTTCAATGTCAGGTATTTGCTCAGCAAAGTACACTTTCAAAAAAGAATGAAAAAGTATTTAAAAGATCAAAAAAATCTACAGAAATAAAAGAAAATGCTTCTGGAGACGAGCCAACGCTTAAAAAATACAATGTAAATTCGCCAAAAAATGCCGTAAAGCCCAATAAAGATAGAGTTGATGTAACCCCCGAAAAGGTACAAAAAACTTCAAAACAATCAGCTGCAAGTAAAGGAGACTTAAATCAAGGTTCTAGTGTGTCATCGCCTTCCTACTTACCACCTGTACCACAAACTGGACATCAAGTAGATCCTAAAAAAGTAAGAACAAATAAAACTAAAGAATTAAAAAAAAATAGTTCTGGCGACATCAATACTTTAGATGCAAATCAGCAAAATTCTAATTCTAGCCTCGTAAAGACTCCAAAAGGTGCCAAACATTTCGATCCTAAAGTGGCCAGAACCCAAAAAGCAGCAGAGTTAAAATCAAACGCTACTGGTGATTTAAACACCGAAGACTTAGTTCCACGAAATTCTAATTCAAGTCTTGTACGTGTGCCTAGAGGTGCCAAACATTTCGACCCTAAAGAGGCTAGAACAAAAAAAGCTGCTGAAATGAAAGAAAATGCTAGTGGTGATATTAATTTTTCTGAAAGATTTACAGTTTTGTCGCCTTCATATCTTACCACACCTCCAGATAAAGAAATAGTTAGAGATTTAAAAGCCATTCGTCATGCCAAAGCTGCCGAATTAAGACAAAATGCCTCTGGTGATCTTGATGTTAAGAAAAAAGTAAAACGAAATCTTACCATTGGCCTCAAGATGTTTGAAATGAAAAATGAATACCCCGAAATTCGTAAACGAAATGGTAGAGAAGCTGCCAGTAGTGGGGGCGATGTAGAAGAGATATTCCAAATTAGACAATATATTGAAGAATATATGAGCAGACTGCAGTCTAACGAAAGTGGATTGACTGATGCAGCCGTACTCAAAAATCTCAAAAAACATAGAGAAGAATACGACAAAGAAATGGGAAGTAATACTGGTGATATCAATGGCACTGCCAAAGATAAAATTAATCGAGAAAAAGCCAAAAGTGCTGCAATAGCAAGCTATTTGGGTAATATAAATGTTGATTTGAAAAAAAGGAATAAAAAAACTAAAGAATTGAGCCACGAAATGGCTGTAAATACAGGTGATATATTACTAAATAGTGTAAAATCGTTTGAAAACAACAACAGAGCCAAAACCAAACGTGCAACCTCTTATCGTGGAGATATTTTACTCACTTCTATTCGTAAAGGTTCGCATCCAAGTGCAATTTATTTGGGTGGTAATAAAGCCAACTCTTTGGAAGACAAAGAACGAGCTAGGAAAAGATATTTACGTAAATCAAGAAAAGATAAAGGAATTGAAGACCCTCTATATATGAAAAAACCTGCCACACAACCTAAATTCAACGAAGAAGAATACAAAATTTGGGAAGTGAGAGGTAGGGGAGTAGCACCAGAATAAAATATATAATGACTAAAAAATTACCATTTTTAGTCATTTATTTTAAGATTTTTCTTAAATGATATACCATGCTGATAGCTGGTTTTGCATCTTCAATACCAAAACCACCGCCACTCAAAATATCTTTATAAACTAAAGTGTGCAAATCAGTAAATCCATCCGAAAACTCAATTTCTTGGTTATCAATTTTTATAGAACGGTAAGTTTTTTGGTTTTTAAGTTTAGCTTCTATGGGTAGTTCTGAATCCTCTACAGATAGTTTCCATTTTATATTAGCGTTTTTCAAATCCAAATTGCCACGCATAGTTTTGGGTGTTTGGCTTATCATGTCATAGTTATTTACTGTGCCAAAAATCCAAATCAACATATCAAAAAAATGAATACCAATATTTGATAAAATTCCACCTGATCGTTCTTCGTTTCCTTTCCAAGAGTAATCATACCAGCGACCTCTACTGGTTATGTAGGTCAGTTGAATATCGTGTTTTTGAGTAGTATTTTCATATTTTTTTTTGAGTTCTATTATTGCAGGATGTAGCCTTAGTTGAAGCACATTATATATTCTGTTATTGGTTTCTTGCTCTATTTCGGCCAATAAATCTAAATTTTTAGGATTCAAAACCAACGGCTTTTCGCATATTGCATGTGCCCCAGTTCTCAAGGCCATACGTATATGGGCATCGTGGAGGTAGTTGGGAGAGCAAATGCTAAAATAATCTATTTTCTTACCATTTCGTTTGAGTTTTTCTAAGTGGCGATCAAATCTTTCTGATTCAGTAAAAAAATCAGTATTTGGGAAATACTGATCCAAAATTCCTACTGCATCGTGTGGGTCGAGTGCTGCCACAAGTTCGTTTCCAGTGTCTTTTATGGCTTTTAGATGTCGAGGAGCTATATAACCAGCTACTCCTGTCATTGCAAATGTGAAGCTCAATTTTTGAAGTCGTTAATATTTATAATGTCGTTACAATGGGCATATTCTTGTGCTTGATTGGAGCAAATGATGGTTAGTTTATTCGTACATAATGGTAATATTTTATTCAAATACCAATCTATCCCAGCTCTATCTAAGTTTACGGTGGGTTCATCGAGCATCAATATAGGTTTTTCGGTAAATATAGCTATACCCAGTTTGAGCCTTTGTTTCATCCCAGACGAAAAATTACGAATAATTTTGTTTTTATTATCTTGTAAATATACAAAATCAATGATAGATTCTATGGTTTCGTTTTCTTTTATTTTAGCAAACGAAAAATGAAATTTTAGCATTTCTATCAAAGAATATTCTTCTATAAGCGAAATGTAGGGTGCTACTATCGAAATTTGCTGATATACATTGTCTACTTCTATTTTTTTTTTGTCTTCAAAATAATCAATTTTACCTTCTGTGGGGGTTTGATAACCACTCAAAACCGATAATAAAGTAGATTTACCAGAACCATTTTTTCCTGTAATAGCGTAAGATTTATTTTGCTCAAAAAGATAGCTTATATTCCTAAAAATCCATTGTTTTTCAAACTTTTGACTTACTTTATCTATCTTTATTTGTATTTTCATTTTAATTTATCATCGTAAAAAAATACAAAATTATACAATTATTTTAAAAATTAAATTGATACAGGTTTTAATTTAAAATAGCCTCTGTTTGACTTTTGGCAAGTTTTATCATACAAATTCTTTTGAATCGACCCTCAACAAAAGCACTTCCAAGCATCATCAAACCACCATCGTTTGTGGTAATAATATCTGAAAATTCGCAAGCAATACTAAAACCATAATATTCTGAACCCAAGAGATTGCCTGTTTGGTTATCATAAGCATATATGGCAATTTGATTTTGTATGGTATTTGATGCAAATATAGCTATATTTTTGCCATTTAAAGTTAGTTTTTTGATAGAAACCAGTGCATTTGGGTCTATTTCTAGCATTGTTCTGCCCGAAATAGATGATATAGATATAATTTGATTAGGATTGATTTCTAATCTAGGATTGAACACAATTTGGTTTGAATTGAATCGTGAAACTGCAAAATTATTACCATCCAAAGGTAATATTCCATTGATACCAGCCGAATATCTATAACCATTGGCCACACCTGTTTGATTGAGAGAACCATTGGCAAAAAATAGAGTTGCAAAAGTAAAGTTTCTAAACCCATTGTAGTAATAATTTCCATTTTGATTGCCAACTGCAAAAGCATATTTTTTACCAGTATTTGTAAGGTGTCCAAAAATGATTTCATCTACAGTTTCAAAAATAAAAAACTCTTTTTTCCAAATATTACCCATAGCAGTATTATATTTATGCACAACAGTTGTACGATTTTCTTGCGAAAATCCTTGTATCAAATATCCACCATCTGTATCAATAGCACTTGCCAATGGGTAGGTTATTTCTAAAGTTTGTGTAGCAGTTATTTTTCCCTCTGCGTCTACATCTATGGCTATTGCACGGCTTGAGAGTGCATCCATACAAATAAATCTGTAGCCAGCTCCATTTTTGAATAGCTCTTTGGTGGCACATACAAATTTAGATTCTAATTTATTTTCTGACACAAACTTACCTTTTTTGTCAATATTTACCAATACTATATTTGGGAATTGTTCGTTGGGTATTTGATTTGAAGCAAGTATCAAATATCCGTTGGATGTTTCTACAATGGCTTGTGCTGAGATTGCATTACTAAAATCATTTTGATTTATAATTTTAGTAAAGGCCATTTCCACATTTGCTGTGTCTTCGGTTTTTGTGCACGAAAAAATAGAAAAACAAGCAAAAATAATAAGTAATATTTTGTCTTTTATTTTCATTAATAATATGTTTTAGTGTGGATGAACAGGTATATAAGCACCTCGATTAAGAAATTTGAGCGGAAACATGGCACCTAAAGAAATATCAATATTTGAAATACGTATATCGTCTAGCACATCGCCAGATCCTGCAAATGGGTTGGTAGTATATCTTGTATTTGGATTAGTAATATTATTAAAACCAAGCATATAATTGGCTTCTATAAAAAGCCTAATATTTAATTTGTCATAATTTAAACCTATGCCCCCCAAAGCTGCTGTCCAAGTGGCTGCAATAAGCGAAGAAGCATCAGATGTAATGGGTGTTCGCTCAAAATTTGTGGTGCCACCACTGGCGTTGTCTGTGCCACTGATTTCTAATTTTTTGGATGCTTTTATGCTTACTGCCGCCAAAATACCTGCATGTATGTAGGGTTTAAACGTTTTTTTTAAAAATTCATATTTGATTGAGATAGGAAAAATTGCGTATTCTAATGTTTGAATTTGATTATAATTCAATTCAAAATTATTGGTTGGGGTGGCTTGATCTTGCCATTTATAAGTATTTTTGTAATTATAGCCCATGTTTTTATAACCAGGAGCAAAAACTAAAGCAAAACTTTTGTAATTAAACTGAAAACAAAATTGAAATTGTGTGCCAATTTGATTAAAATTTTTGTAAGTTTTTTGGTAAGTTTCTGCATTTCCATTGGTAGATTCAAAGACAGAAAAGCGTTCCAAAATTTGATTGTGAGATAAGTTTATGCCACCTTTCATTCCCAACCAAAACTGCGTTTTTTCATAGGTTGGTGTCATGGTGTTTGATTTAGCCAAACTCATAAAAGTGATTAAATGGCATATAAAAATCAAAAATTGTTTCATAATAAGTGTTTTATTAAAAAATTAAAGAATTTTCTTAATGACTTTTTTTGTGATTTTAGTATCCTTAAAATTAAAAACAATTTGATATAATCCAGCAGAAATATCAGAAATTTCTAATTTTATTGTATTTTTTCCTGTTTGTAATTTACCATCAAAAGTTGTTTTGATTAAAATACCATCTGAATTATAGATATCTATTTTTACATTTGTATCTAAAGGCGATTGAATAACAAAATTTGTAAAATCAAAAGCAGGATTTGGTACTGCATCAGAAACCGAAAAACGCTCGGCCACAAAAGCAGTTTTTGATGAGGTAAGGGCATTGTTGATAAAATCTACCTTTTCGTAAGCATCAAAACCAGTGGCTTTTAGGGCTTCGGGCGATGCCTTGAGCCAGTCTTCGAGCACTGTATGATATATTTGGCGATAATCAGTTTGCATCCTAAGGTTGCCAGATTCCAGATTGTTTAAGTCTGGGTTATTGTTGATAATGCCAGGTTTTACATGTTTTCCTACTATAATCATAGGTGCAGCACTGCCATGATCGCTGCCATAGCTGCCATTGGATTCTGGTCTACGGCCAAATTCAGAAAAGGTAGCTGTCAAAACACGGTCTTCTACGCCTAGCAATTTCAAATCATCTTGAAATGCTTTGAGTGCCGATGACAAATGAAATAAAAGTGCCGAATGATTACCAAAAGAAGCGTTGTAGCTTTCTACTTGTTCGGCATGGGTATCAAATCCGCCCAGTTTTACAAGAAATATTTTGGTTTTGATGCCCCCTGCCAATAATCTAGCCACCAATTTTAATTGAGGTGCAAGTGGATTTTTTAGAAATTTGTTTGGTGCATTTAAGTTATATAAAGTTGGATAGACCGAGGTGCTATTGCTGCCTTTGTCAAATATTTTTTTGAGTTGGCTGGCATAAGGGTCTGATTTTTTTTCTATTTCCATAATCCATCTCAATTCTTGTCCATAGTATGTCGATTCTAAGGCACTTGGCAGTGCACTATTGCCAACTTCTTGGATTAAATTATAAAATTGCTCTGGATTATTGATTGAAATGGCCACAGGAATACCATTATTTCGATGGTACATTAATGATACAGCCGAGCCAATCTCTAAAGCCAATGGGTCGGGCATATCCGTTGAAGGATAATTTTGGGGATAATTAGGGTATTCTTTATCTAAAAAGCGACCTGCCCAACCTGCCTCTAAGTTTTCGTTGTAGCTGCCACCCATATACCAAATATCTCGGCTTCTAAAGTGCGATTGGTTGCTGTTTTTGTAGGTTACGCCCTGTATTATAGTAGCTTTACCTTGATCATAAAGTTGTTTTAGCCCAACCATATCTGGATGCAATCCCACATTTTGCTTGTCGCTAAGGGTACTATCAAGGGTAATAACTTTACGATTTCCAGTTTGAGAAAGGGCAATATTGGGTCTTAAATTATAATATTCGCTAAATTGATTGAGTGGAACTATGGTATTGAGGCCATCGTTGCCACCATGTAGTTGCACCAATACCAACACTCTATCATTGTTGGCGGTACTGGCTGCAGCTTGCAGTGCCGAACTTTGAGCCCACAAATTGATAGGAATACCATTCAAAAAAATGGGTGCGGCCGTGGCCAAAGATAAATTTTTTATAAAATCTCTACGTTCCATATTTTTTTACATTAATTGATATTCAGGACTTTGTGTCATGGCGGCCAACAAGTCTTCAAGTTTTGAATTTACAAAGTCTGACATATTGCTACTCAAATATTTGTTCCATTCGTCTGTCCAGTCTATATCTGTAATAATTGCTACAAAATAATCAAACCTATTGCCTACTCCAGTAGTAGAAATTGTTTCAGAATAGAGATAATCTACAAAAAACTGTACCACATTGGATGCTACTTTTGCATTTGTAACATTGGTTTTGACATAATTTGCAAAATTAATTTTTGGTAATTTTTCTAAATTATTTTTACAGAATTTTAAAGCAAAATCATATCTAAATGCCAAAGTATTGACGGTAATCCAATTGCGATTATAAGCTGGAAATTGATGATAAGCATCATATCCAGCTACATCCAAAGGATTATAAAAATCCATTCCTTGATTGTTGAGCGAACCTAAGAGTTGTCCATAATAATCGTAATATTCCTTCAAAGGCGTATTTGCATCAGGAATTTTTGATTCAAAAAATCTTAAAGTTCCCAGGGTCAGGTCTAATGGCGATTTTATGATTCCACCATGTATATTATCATCAGTGGCTGTGTTGTTGGCATCGTAAAAATATTGACTGGCCAATAATTCTTTTACTACTGGTAATATTTCAAAATTATTGGCAATAAAAGTATCAGCCAAAGGCGATATAACGGCAGTTTCAACCTCTGGAGTTATGTGATAATAAACAAAATATCGATATATTTTTTTGCAAAAATTGATTGCCGTTGCCCTTTGCTCAAAAATCAGGTCTATTAACTCATCTACTTGCTTCTGAACAGAAACTTTGGTGGCTTTTCCACTTACAATTTCAGAGGCAGGATGAGCCAAAATTTTGTTTTGAAAAGCAGCACTAAATTTTCGCTCTGGAGTAGGCGAGGCATCGTGCCTAGAAGCATACAAACCATCGCCTTTGAGTACTCCCAAAGGTATTTTGGTGTCTATGTCTATGTTTGAATTAGTAATATTAGTGCCATATTTATTGTCATTAGTCCAGCCCGAAAGTATGCGAGCAGCCACTTGTATATCGTTTTCTGTATAATTTGTATAGTCATTTAAGCCTATTTGAGGGCCCTTGCCAATGGTATGTAGTTCAAAAAGTTCTCTTGCAAAGTTTTCGTTGGGTACACCAACTTCATTAAGTCTGCCATCCAACAAATCAAGCATGGCATTATCTATACACATTTTTTTGACCAAAGTTTTGATATTGCCAGTGGCATAGTACCTAAATAGTTTGTTTTGATAATACATAGGCGTACCATCATCTACAGTTTCAGAAATTGTAGGAAAAAAAATGTGCATCAAAAATACCATTTTTTCTTTAATATTAATGGTAGATTCTAGGCACTGAGCCAAAGCCCACGCTCTGAACATACCTCCAAGTTCAAAAGATTTGCTATTGACATCTTCTATGGGTGCAGGCAACCACGAAAGCCCAGTTTTTAAATCTTTGGGCGGTAATGGTTCTGTGGTAACAACAGCAGCAAGTAAATCAACTGCAGCCGTAGCCGACAAGCCAGCATAACTATCTATGGTGGCTTTGGTAGCACCAAAAGTAGCCCTACGAAGCAAATGGGCTGCATTTTTAATTCCTAAATTTCCTGAAAATGGGGCTAGTGCCATTGGATTGTTTTTTTAGCAAGAATATTTTTGGCAATATATATTAATTTGTATCTATTGTGATATGTAGATATACTCTATTTTTTAGATTTTGTTTCTTTTTGAGAATAATGGTTTTTGATGTAGTATTAATTATGTTTTTTTATATAAATAAATAGTAAGATTTGATTTATAATAACTTTAAATATGTATATTTTAATGAATTGAGAATATCAAAATAATGAAATTTCAATTCATTAGATTTCTAAACAAAAACTTATGTTATTTTTTCTATTTATAAAATGTAAATCAAATATATCAAAAAAAGTTAATAATAAAATTTTTAACTTTTGATACTATTGTATAGTTTTGTACGTTAAAAAATTCAATTTCAAAATACCTACGCATTTATACTATGATTAATAGAATTTCAATTTCATTACTTGTTTTGGTTGGTTTTTTTGTGCAAGCTCAAACAAAAAAAAATACCGATAAATCTGTAAAAAGTGCCACTTCTATGGCAGGTTACAATATCAAAATTAAAGTAAATGGCCTCAAAACAGGAGATACAGTTTACTTGGCCAATTACTATGGCGATAAACAATACCTCAAAGACACAAGTATTGCCACTCAAGGTGGAAATCTAAAATTTGATGGCAAAGAAACCCTTGGTCGTGGTATTTATTTGGTGGTATTGCCAGGAAAACAATATTTTGAAATAATCATAAGCAATGAACAAACTTTTTCTTTAGAAACCGACATCAAAGATTATACCCAAAATATGAAAGTAGCTGGTTCGACCGAAAACACTGCTTTTTATGAATACCTTAAATTTGTAGTTACCAAAGGTAAAGCTGGCGAAGATTTACGCAAAAAATACGATGATGCACTCAAAAATGACACTTCAAAAGTACCTACTTACAAAGCACAGCTTATTACCATAGAAAAAGAAGTAGCAGAATATCGTAAAGATTTTATCAAAAAAAATCCAGATAAATTTGTAGCCAAAGTATTCAACTCTATGCTTGATCCAGAAATACCCGAAACCCCAAAGTTGGCCAATGGCCGCCCAGACTCTACATTTCCTTACAGGTATTACAAAACACATTATTGGGATAATATAGATTTGAACGAAGATGGCCTTATTCGTACACCTGTTTTTCATGGAAAACTCGAAAAATTTATCAAACAAATGATTATTCAAGTTCCAGATTCTATCAACAAAGAAGTTGATAAATTAACAGCAAAAATTACTAATCAGAAAGGCGAAATTTTTAAGTATATTATATGGTATGTTACCAATCAATACGAAACATCGCAAGTGATGGGTATGGATGCCGTTTTTGTGCACATGGCCGAAACTTATTATCTTACTGGCAAAGCCTATTGGATAAACGAAGACACCGAAAATAAAATTAGAGATAGGTATAACACCTTGAGATATGTGCTTCTAAATTCGTTTGCTCCCATTATAGTCATGCAAGACACCTCTGGTAAAGATAGAACATTTACAAATATAAAATCAAAATACACAGTATTGTTTTTTTGGGATCCTAATTGTGGGCATTGCCAAAAAGAAACACCCAAATTGGCCGAATTATACAACAAATCAAAAGAAAAACTTAAATTTGAGGTCTATGCTATCAATACCCAAAACGATTTGCCAGCCTGGAAAAATTTTATAAAAACCCATAAATTGAATTGGATAAATGTAAATAATGCACGTGGAGAATCAAATGCCCAAAAAATGTATGATATTTATAGCACCCCAACCATGTATATTTTGGATGAGAATAAAAAAATAATTGCTAAAAGACTTGGAGTAGAACAGCTCGAAGATTTTTTGACAAATTATGAAACTTATAGTAATAAAAAGAAATAAATTCATATAACTTATTTATGACCTCACAAGCCCTTTTACCCGTGATGGAACACTTTTATACCATCCAAGGTGAGGGGGCTTATGCTGGTAATGCAGCTTATTTTGTTCGACTAGGTGGCTGCGATGTAGGTTGTACTTGGTGCGATGTCAAAGAAAGTTGGCCTCTACAGGGTCATAATCTTATGTCTGTAAACCAAATTGTATCAGAAATTTTAAAGTTTAATGCCAAAATAGTTGTAATCACAGGTGGCGAACCTTTGTTGCACAATTTAGATGACTTAACTATGGCATTAAAGTCCCAAAACTTACTTACGCATATAGAAACCTCTGGTGCTCATCCTATATCAGGTTGTTGGGATTGGATAACGCTTTCACCCAAAAAATTTAAAATGCCGCTTCAATCCATCTATGATTTGGCTAATGAATTTAAAATGATAGTTTTCAATGCCTCAGATTTTAAATTTGCAGAAACTGAAATAAAAAAAATACAATCCAAAAATTGTAAATATTACTTACAAGCAGAGTGGTCGAAGCGAGATTTGATGTACCCATTAATGACTGATTTTGTAAAAAACAATCCTCATTGGCAAATTTCTGTTCAAACCCATAAATATCTTAATATTCCTTAATTTATATATAATCTTACTTAAAATATTTTTTAAACAGTAAATAAATTTAATTTTGCAAAATAATATTCTTTATACCATGCCTGCCGAATGGGCACAGCAACGAGCCACTTGGTTTTCGTGGGCTCAAAACCTTGATACATGGACCAATGATGGTAAATACGAAGCCATGATTACTCAATATGCCACTTTGCTAGGCACATTAGCTCAGTATCAGCCTATTTGCGTAAATGTAGCCAACGACAAAATGAAAAATTTTGCTACTCAAACTATACAAAATTTAGGATTCGATACAAAAAATATTACTTTTTTCAATCATCCTACCAACGATGCTTGGTGTAGAGATCATGGGCCAATATTTGTAAAAGATATTCAAAACAACAAAACAATTTTAGATTGGTATTATAATGCTTGGGGGGGCAAATATCCACCTTTTGATTTGGATAACGCTATTCCACAGTTGGTTGCCAAAGCATTAAACCTGCCTTTTGTTACACCAGGCATTGTATTGGAGGGTGGCTCAATCGAAGTCAATGGCAAAGGAACTTTGCTAACTACCAAAGCCTGTTTGCTCAACAAAAACCGAAATCCACATCTCAATCAAAGCCAAATCGAAAATTATTTATATCAATACTTGGGTGCAACCAACATTTTGTGGCTCGAAGATGGTATAGTTGGCGATGATACAGATGGACACATAGATGATTTGACGCGTTTTGTAAACGAAAACACAGTTGTAAATATCATAGAACACCATAAATCAGACGAAAATTATACCATTTTAAAAGAAAATGCTCATACACTTTCTACTCTAAAAGACCAAGATGGAAAACATTTTAATATTATAGAATTGCCCATGCCTAAGCCTTTAGTTGTTGATGACACAAGATTACCTGCCAGCTATGCCAATTTTTTAATAGCAAATGATGTAGTACTAGTACCAACTTTTGAAGATAAAAACGATGACTTAGCTTTGTCAATTTTGCAAAAATGCTTTTCAACTCGAAAAGTTATTGGTATAAATTGCAAAGCCATTGTGTGGGGACTTGGCACTATCCATTGCTTGAGCCAACAAGAACCTATGTAGTTGGTAGTTTGTAGTTGGTAGTTTGTAGTTGGTAGTTTGTAGTTTGTAGTTGGTAGTTTGTAGTTTGTAGTTAGTAGTTAGTAGTTAGTAGTTAGTAGTTAGTAGTTAGTAGTTGGTAGTTGGTAGTTAGTAGTTGGTAGTTGGTAGTTAGTAGTTAGTAGTTAGTAGTTAGTAGTTGGTAGTTGGTAGTTGGTAGTTGGTAGTTGGTAGTTTGTAGTTAGTAGTTAGTAGTTAGTAGTTGGTAGTTAGTAGTTGGTAGTTGGTAGTTCGTAGTTGGTAGTTGGTAGTTGATAGTTAGTAGTTGGTAGTTAGTAGTTGGTAGTTAGTAGTTGGTAGTTAGTAGTTAGTAGTTAGTAGTTAGTAGTTGGTAGTTGATAGTTGGTAGTTGGTAGTTGGTAGTTGGTAGTTGATAGTTAGTAGTTTGTAGTTTGTAGTTTGTAGAATTGAGCTTTAAAATGCCCTTGTAGTAGTTTCACTTTTTTGGGTAGTTTGTTTTTTTCTTTTTTAATTTCAAAATTATTTTATCTTAAATAAGTAATAATTACATAAAAATATGTCCGAAAATTTATTCCCAATAAGATTAGCTGGTGTACCCGAACACTTTAATATGCCAATTCATTGGGCCAAAAATAAAGGTATTTTTGAACGAGATGGCATTGATTTGCAATGGCTTGATTTTGCCACAGGCACTGGTGCTATGTGCGAGGCTCTAAAAAATAACGAAATCGACATGGCCATAGTCCTAACAGAAGGTGCTATTGCGGCCATAGAAAAAGGAAATCTAATGACGATTTTACAATTTTATGTGCTATCGCCACTACATTGGGGCATCCATATCTCGCCCAAAAAAAACTATAAAAATGCAACTGATATTGCAGATAAGCGGTTTGCAGTCAGTCGTTTAGGTTCTGGTTCGCACTTGATGGCAAAAGTGTTGGCAGCCGAAAATAATTTTAGAATTGCTGATGAAAATTTTGTAATTGTAAACAACATAGATGGTGCTGCCAAAGCCCTCACTGCTGATGATGCAGATGTATTTTTGTGGGAAAAATTTACAACAAAACCTTTGGTAGACAAAGGAATTTTTCAAAAAATTGGCGAAATTCCTACGCCTTGGCCTTGTTTTGTAGTTGTGGCACGCAACAATTTTATTGAAGAAAATAAAGAGGCTCTCATGGCTGTTGTGGGTTGTATCAACGAGGCAACCGAAAAATTTACAGAATTAAAAAACAAAACCACACTGATAGCCCAAAAATATAATTTAAACGAAAAAGACGTAAAAGATTGGATAAAATCCGTAGAATGGAGCCATTCGCCTGTGATAGACCAAGATATATTAGAACAGGTAAAGGAAACATTAAAAAAATCAGGTGTTTTATAAAATTGGAGTATTTATTTGGTTTCGTATTCCAATTTTATTTTATAATTTTTTATGATATTCTTACCTATTCTTAAATAAACATAGTAAGATTTTATTTTATATAATTTGGGTGAGAAGCATCTTTTTCTGAAACAATGGGGTTTGTTATTTGCCAATCTATGGCAAATAGAGGATCGTTCCAACGGATACCTTTTTCTTTGCCAGGGGTGTAAAATTGCGAAACTTGGTAAGAAACTTCTACATTATCTGTCAAAGTCAAAAATCCATGGGCAAATCCTTCGGGTACATACAACATTCTGTAGTTTTGTTGTGTTAATTCTACGGCTATATATTTACAATAAGTATCAGAATTTTTGCGAATATCAATAATCACATCCAAAATTGAACCTTGCGTACAACGTATCAATTTTGCTTCTTCGGCTCCATCAACTTGATAGTGCATACCTCGAATGGTATTTTTATAGACAGAAAGCGACATATTGCTTTGAGGCATAGCAGTGCTTAAACCATGTTTTTTGAACTCCTCTGCACAATATGTTCGAGCAAAAAAACCTCTTTCATCGCTTCTTTTTTCGGGTTCTATTATAAATGCACCTTTTAATTTTGTAGGTATAAATATCATATTGGTAATATTAAGTTAAAATTTTATAAGGATTTAGTTTTATTATCTTACGCAAAATTAGTATCGCAAAAAAGAAAAATAAACCTAAAATGAGTACACTACTTCGTGCACTTCCTGTAATGGTGTCGCACAAACCATAAATTAAAGTACCAAAAACGATAGATGTTTTGTCTACACATTCGTATAAACTAAAAAAAGAGGCATTGTCTGTAGTATCAGAAGGGATAAATTTAGCAAAAGTCGATCTCGAAATAGATTGTATACCACCCATAACCAAGCCTACAAAAAATGCAAGTACATAAAATTGAGTGGGAGTTTCTATGACGTAAGCACCAAAGCAAATGCCTATCCAAATGAATAATTGTAATATTATAGCAATGTTGTTGCCAAATTTTTTAGAAATAAAAGATGATAAATAAGCTCCTGGTATGGCCACAAATTGCAAAATAAGTACTGTAGCTATCAAAGCATCTGTGGGCATGTGTAGTTCTTTGTCAGAAAAAACTGTGGCTACATACATAAATGTTTGTACACCAAGATTATAAAGGAAAAAAGCTATTAAAAATAATTTTAGAGATTTAATTTTCGAGGCAATGAAAAATACTTTTTTTAATTCTTTAAATCCATTCAAAATCCAACCTGATGTATTTTCAGTAGATATAGGTACATCTTTGGGCAAAAAATAAAATGTAACTAATGAAAACAAAAACCACCAAAGCCCGACACTTAAAAATGAAATTTTTGAAGCCATTTCTGATGTAATATTACTATAATAAGCAGGAAACAACAACATTGATAAATTGAATAACAACAATAAAACACTACCCACGTATCCAAAGGCATAACCAATGGCGCTTATTTTATCAAATTTATCTTTACTGGCTATCTCTGGTAAGTAAGAATTATAAAAAACCCAGCTACAATTATAACCAATGCCAGCCAAAATAAACCCAAAAACTCCTAAATAAATATGTTGATTATCAAACAAATACATAGAACCACAACTAGCAGCACCCACGAAACAAAAGAATTTCATAAACGATTTTTTGTGGCCTGTATAATCACAAATGGCTGTTAAAATTGGATTTAACAAAACGACCATTAAAAACACAAATGATAAAGAATAAGAATACAAAGCCGAATTTCTTACTTCACATCCCAAAAAAGATACAATATCACCACCATTTTTATTAAGAACAACACTTGTAAAATAAATTGGAAATATGGTTGAAGTGATAGTAAGGTTGTACGCAGATGCACTCCAATCGTACATATACCATCCAAAAATTGTCTTTTTGTCGTTTATTTTAGTGTTGTTCAAAATTAAATTATTAAAAGGGTTAATTATTTTTGTATATTTTTTTCTATGGCAGATACAAGATTTTTATCACCTGCTTCTATGGCATCAAAGTGCAATATCTTACCTTTGTTGTTTATTAAAATATAGCGAGGAATCCAATTTACACCTAAAAAATTGCAAAATTCAGATGTTTTCCAACCATTTTTTATTCTAAAATGTTCTCCAATGATAGAAAATTTATTAATCGCTTTCAACCATTTTTGTTCGTTATCATCAACAGAAAGCATCAAATAAATAATATTTTTATTAGCATAAATAGACTGAATTTGCTTTAGTTCATCCAAACCTTTGATACAATCTGGGCACCATGAAGCCCAAATATCAATCAAAATAATTGATTTATCATCGTATTTTGTCAAAATTTGTGCGAATGTAGAATCTTTTCCCGAAATATTCAACATAATTTCTTTTTGAATCAAGGGTGTAATATCAGTTTGCACTTTTTTGGAACAACTAAAAATAGTGATAATTATAAAAAAATTTAAAAATATAGTTAATAAAATTCTTTCTTTTATATTCATTTATATAAGTAATAAAATAGTTAATTAAAATAACAATCTATATTGAGGTATAATCAATAATCCAATTTGATTATTCACACTGATATTTTCTGATAAATTGTTGTAAACTTGGTTAAAAGCATTTTCTTTATTAGTAATATTTTGTAAAGACAGAGCCCATTGGTGAGCCACTTTTTTGCCTTCTAGTCGCCATCCTAGTTTTGCATCTGTTCTAAAATAGAATGGAAATTGCTCTTCAAAGGCATTTTTGTAATCAAAAACTGCTTTTTTGGCAACTTTTGAAGCTTGCAAATCTATAGGTAAAATTCTACGTCCTCCAGCAATGGTGGCCTTAAAATCTAGGCTTAGTGTAGATTTTTTTGATATTTTTAGTTCATATCCACCCAAAATATTGGCCACATAGCCTCCATTAAAAGCAGTGTTTCTTAATTGATTATCGCTTCCTTTGTACTTAGATGAAAATAATGATGTTGTTTGAAGCACATAAAACCCTCTACCAAAAAATTTCTCAAATGTGATTTCAACGCCATAATTATTACCCATTCCTTTATTTACAAGGCTATCATTGTCGGGTATATTAAAATCGCCACCTATATTAAGTGCCGAAAAATAGGTAGGCCTCATTTCGACAGGAGCATTATAAATATATTGGTAATAAGTTTCGATTTTTATTCTTGTTTCTTTGCTCAAATTATAGTCCAAACCCACCACTGCATGGGCACTAGACGTAAATTTTAAATTTTTGTTTGTTTCAAAATATATACCATTGACTTTTGTTTTTTGATAAAATAAAAACTGCATTTGAGTTTGGTTATGCAGACCCAATCCCAGATTGAAAGCTATTTTTTCGCTCAGTGCATATCTTGCACCTACACGAGGCTCTACTGCAAATGACTTAGTATTGATAGAAAAATATTGGCTGTGTAAGCCATAATTTAAGGTAATTCGTTCCGAAAATTTGTGTTGATGTTGCACCCAAGTTTGCACTAAATAATTGGCTCCTTCAGCATTTCTGATGTCTCTCCATTTAAAATTTCCTTTTATGGTTGCTTCATTGAATCTATCTTTTAGTTCAAAACCAATTCTATCAATATTGAAACCAAGGTTTATAGTATTTTTTCGATTAAATTTCTTATTAAAACTTACATTAATTGAGGTTCTGAAATTTGAAAAATCACGCTCATATTTTGCCATAGTTGTCAAAAATGGTAATTTTATCACAGAATCGTTTTTGGTAGGTTCCAAAGCCAGTGAGGTAGCAAAAACAGTTTTTAAGTAGGTATTTGAATTAAAAAAATAGGTATGAGAAAACCCAAAAATTCCCATTCTGGTTCTGTAGGTTACATCTTGGTTGCCAGAACTGTAGTTATTGGTTTTGCTTTTTAAGGTGTCTTTTTTGCTGTCGAGCAACGAAATACTACTTCCACCAGCGATGCCAAAAAGAACAAATTTACCTATTTTATTGGTAGGAATATCTACTTTAAAACTTACATCCTGATATCTTGGCACTGCTCCACCTGTACCCAGTTTCATACCAAGTGCTTCTAATATTTCGAGGGTAGAATACCTATAATTAACAAGATATGATGCCTTAGATTTCTTAGAAAATGGGCCCTCTGTACCTATTTCGAGGCCATTAAAGCCCATTTGTACTAGATGTTCTTTTTTGATATTATTACCTCTTCTCATTTGCAAATCAAAAACGCCAGCGTTGGCGTTTCCAAAATTTGCTGGAAAAGCACCTGTAAGAAAATCTGATTTTGATAGTTGATTTGTATTGAGCATACTTATAGGGCCACCAGTAGCACCCAACGAGCCAAAATGGTTTGGATTTGGTATTTCTATGCCCTCTAATCGCCAAAGCAAACCCAAAGGCGAGTTACCACGAATCACAATATCGTTTCTATTGTCGTTGGTGCCACTTACTCCTGCATAGTTGGCAGCCATTCGTGAGGGGTCGTTGAGGCTACCTGCATATCTTTGAGCTTCTTCTAAGTTAAATGAACGTGCCGAAATTACTGCCATTTCGTTGTTTGTAGCCGTTTTATCGCCATAGCCATTGATGACAACCTCATCTGTTTGAACCACATTTTCCTCTAATTGAAAATCCAAAACAGTTTCTTTGCCACCGTTTACTAAAATATTTGGTATAGCTTGTGGTTTGTATCCTAAGTAAGAAATAACTATTTTATGTCTGCCAAGTGGCACATTTTGAAGTAAAAATTCGCCATTTTCATTGGTATTAACTCCTATTGTAGGCTCAGTACTTGTGATAACTATAGATACGCCAATTAAAGGAAATTTTGATTCTTTATCAGTAATAATTCCTCTTATGTTTTGAGTATTTTGAGCCGTAATTTTTGAAATTGCAATAAAAAATAGTAAAACAATATATTTCATACATTCAATTTTATGTAAAAATACCAAAATTATCTATATTTTTAGAAAATGAAATTAAATATATGGCATTATTTTTTGATTTGTGATAATAAAAATCAAATTACCGCCATAAAATAAGACCTTAATCGTTGGTTTGAAATCCTAATTTTGCAAATTATTCCATAAACAAACAATTTTTAAATTAATTATTGCAAAGTAATAACAAATGTCATAAAATTGTATTTGTAGAGTATAAATTAAGTAGTATGAAAAATTTTGAGGTTAGTGATAAGGGATATTATGGTAAATTTGGTGGTGCTTATGTACCTGAAATGTTGTATCCTAATGTTGAAGAGTTAAGAGAAAATTATTTACATATTATTACTACTTCTGATTTCAAAGAAGAGTTCAATTCCTTACTCAAAGATTATGTAGGCAGGCCTACACCATTGTATTTTGCCAAACGACTATCGAGCCACTTTCAAACCAATATTTATCTTAAAAGAGAAGATTTGTGTCATACTGGGGCTCACAAAGTGAATAATACTATTGGTCAAATATTACTAGCTAAAAGACTGGGCAAGAAAAAAATAATTGCAGAAACAGGTGCAGGCCAACATGGTGTGGCCACTGCTACTGTATGTGCATTGATGGGTATGGATTGTACCATTTTTATGGGCGAAATTGATATACATCGCCAAGCTCCAAATGTGCAGCGAATGAAGATGTTAGGTGCCACTGTTACCCCAGCTATGTCTGGCTCTCGTACCCTTAAAGATGCCACCAACGAAGCCATTAGATACTGGATAAACAACCCTTCTGACACACATTACATTATAGGTTCGGCCATTGGGCCACACCCTTACCCTGATATGGTTACTAGATTTCAATCTGTAATAAGTGAAGAAATAAAATGGCAATTAAAAGAAAAAACTGGGTCTGAAAATCCAGATTATGTCATGGCGTGTATAGGTGGTGGCAGCAATGCTGCTGGTACTTTTTATCACTATTTGGATCAAGAGAGTGTCAAAATTATAGGTGCAGAGGCTGCTGGCAAAGGTGTTGATTCTGGTTTTTCGGCTGCTACCCTCAAACTTGGGTCTATTGGAGTGATACATTCTTGCAAAACCTTACTTATGCAAACAGCCGATGGGCAAATTACTGAGCCTCATTCTATCTCAGCTGGGCTAGATTATCCTGGTATTGGGCCGCTACATGCCCACTTGTATGACACCAAACGTGGTACTTTTTACTCAATTACAGATGACGAAGCCATGCAGGCTGGCCTTATGTTGAGTAGGGTAGAGGGTATTATTCCTGCTATTGAAACATCGCACGCCATAGCTGCTTTAGAGTATTTGCATGCCAAGCCTCACGAAACTGTTGTAATTTCACTCTCTGGACGTGGCGACAAAGATTTGGCCACATATCAAAGTTATTTTAATTTATAATATCTAATATACTTACTTTTTTAATTGATTATAAAAAGTAAGTATATTTTAATTTAATCTTTTTTCTCACCAATTTGTTGTCTCCACATGGCGTAATATAACCCTTTTTCGTTGAGCAAATCTGTATGAGTTCCAGTTTCTATAATCTTACCTTTTTCTAGGACAAATATTTTGTCAGCGTGCATGATTGTAGATAATCTGTGGGCAATCATCACAGTAATTCTATCATTTTGAGCAGTTACCTCTTTGATAGTTTTGGTTATTTCTTCTTCAGTAATGCTATCTAGGGCTGAAGTAGCTTCGTCAAAAATTAGTAGTTGTGGATTTCTTAAAAGTGCTCTAGCTATGGATAAACGCTGTTTTTCGCCACCTGATAGCTTCATTCCACCCTCGCCAATGACTGAGTTTATGCCGTTTTCGGTTCTAGCCAATAAATTTTGGCAAGCTGCTTTTTGCAGTGCTTGTTCTATTTCTCTGTCAGAGGCCTTGGGCATTACAAAGAGTAAATTTTCTTTTATAGTTCCAGAAAATAATTGAGTATCTTGTGTAACCAAACCAATTTTATTTCTAATCTCTTCTACATTTATTTTTTCAAATGCTATATTATTTACCTTTATTTTTCCTTCCAAAGGTTGATACAAACTAGCCAGTAGTTTTACCATTGTGGTTTTGCCTGATCCAGATGGGCCAACAAAGGCCACAGATTGCCCTTTTATTACTTCAAAAGTAATATTTTCTAGTGCATTTGTTTTGGCTGTTTTGTGTTTGAATAGCACATTATCAAAGGCAAGTCTTTCTATTTCGTCAATATTTTGAGGATTTGTGGGTACTTTTTCGAGGGGCGTTTGCATTATTTTTATGAAATTTTGTAATGAAACCTCTACTTCTCTGTACGACATAATGACATTACCCATTTCTTGTAATGGATTAAAAATAAAAAACGAATAAAACTGTAGAGTCATCAGCTGGCCTACCGTTAGTTTATCTTTAAAAATCATAAAAAGCAACAAAAACAAAATCGTTTGTCGTAAAAGATTAACAAAAGTACCTTGTAAAAAACTGATAGAACGTATGCTTCTTACTTTTTTTAATTCTAATTGTAGTATTTTGAGTGTGGTAAGATTTAGCCTTTGTACTTCTTGATGGGTAAGTCCTAAACTTTTGATTAGCTCTATATTTCGCAAACTTTCGGTTGTAGCTCCTGCCAACACATTGGTTTCTTTGACAATATCTTTTTGGACTGCTTTTATTTTTTTGCTTAATATACTGGTAATAAATGACAATAAAATAGCTGCAATAAAATACACTAAAACCAGCATTACATCAAGCTGAATAGCATAAATCATTACAAAAATAATGCCAACAATTGCTGCATAAACTACGTTGATAAAATTGGAAATAAATTTTTCGGAATCAGCCCTTACTTTTTGTAACACATTGAGGGTTTCGCCACTTCTTTGGTCTTCAAACTGTTGGAATGGGAGTTTTAGCGAATGTTTGAGACCATCAGTATAAATTTGAGCTCCCATTTTTTGGATGACTAAACTCACAGTATAATCTTGAAATGCTTTAGCAATTCTACTTATCATGGCCACTCCTATTGCTGCCAAAACAAGCGAACCCATGCCCACCAAAAATTCTTTTTGAGAATATTCTTTGGCATGATTGGCAAAATTGTCAATTATTTTGCCAAAAATATAAGGGTCTAATAATGAAAAAATTTGGTTGATACTTGCCAAAAAAAGCGATAAGCCAATGAGCAATTTGTAATTTTTGAGGTATGAAAATAATATTTGCATTTTGGATTTTTAAATTTATTTTATTAACCAAAAAAACTAAAAATAGAGTTCCAAAGCTTGTTTGTTATTTTAAAATAGATTGGATAACTACAAATCCAATTATCAAAACAAACATGACAAGATACATCAATATATCTATTCTAATATAATCTTTCCATTGGGTATAAAAAGATTTTATCCTATTCATTGACTGTATTTTTTGCGTTTTTGGGGAAATTGAAGAAGTAAGAAGTAAGAAGTGGCACAAAAAAGAACGATGCAGTGATTAATGAAAATATTAGATCTGCTGTATGACCATTAACAATTTCTTTCATAGATTCTGAAGCGAAATAATCTACACCAGATGAAAATATAAGTTTTAGCCCTAAAATACCTATTACAGCAAATGCAGTATCTTCTAAAAATGGGTAAGTTTCCATGAGTTGCACAAAACTTTGAGCTACAAATCGCATGGCCAAAATTCCTATAAATACACCAATACAAATCAGATATAAATTGTTGGTAATGGCCACAGCTGCAAAAATATTATCAATAGAAAAAGCCAAATCCATGACTTCTACCAATATAACAGTAGACCAAAATATGCCAATAGCACCAGAGGTAAGTTTGTATATCCAATTTTCACGTTTATCGATCATCTCTTCTACTTCAGATTTTTGTTTTGTAAAATATTTTTTGAAATGATTGTAAGTGATATATGCTAAATAGAGGCCACCCAAAGCCTTGAGCCATAATATTTTGACCATATAACTTGCAAAAAATAAGCAAATACCTCTAAAAACATACGCCCCTATAATGCCATATTGTAAGGCTTTATTACGCATTTTTTTGGGCAGATCCATAACCATAGTTGCCAAAACGGCTGCATTATCCACTGATAATAAACTCTCTATGAGTATTAAATCTAGTATTATAAATATGCAAGTGCTTAAATCTTCTCCAAACATTTTTTTTAGTATTTGTTTGCAATATTACAGCAAAATAATATTAATTCTAAAGAATAATTAAATTAAAATTTGAGATTTTGAAATTTTATATTTTTTGCTTAAAAAAGCTCGAATTTTTATTTTTTTATTAAAATTAGGATTGTTTTCGTGTAGGGAAACTTCTAAAATCTTTAGATTAAATTAAAAGCATTAAACAATTACCTACTATACGTTTTAGCTCAATAGCTTTTTTTTAGTATTAAATTAAAGAAAATCAATAGGATTTTCTTTTTGAGAAGTTCATTTAAACCTATATTTTTAAAATAAATATCTATTTTTATAAATTAAAATATATATTTACAAAAACAAGTTTATCAACACATCTTTTTTTGAATTTTTAACGTATTCAACCAATAATCAATAAAATTAATCATATATGGCAAATCCATCCACAAAAGTACAATTAGTAGTAGACGATCCTTGGTTGGAGCCATATCAGCAAGATATTTTGGATAGACAAACCCGTTTTTTAGACCAAAAAAAAGCCCTCGAAAGTCATGCTGGTAGCCTTAGAGCTTTTGCTGATGCTTATAAGTATTTTGGTTTTAATTATGATTCAAAGAAGAAAGGTTGGTATTATAGAGAATGGGCACCTGCTGCTTATGGGTTGTTTCTGATTGGTGATTTCAACAACTGGAACCGAGAATCGCATCCATTGGCCAAAAATGAATCAGATATTTGGGAGATATTCTTACCAGATACCGAATATAGTGCTACTTTTAAACATCAAAGTTTGGTAAAAGTACACATCAAGGCTGCCAATGGCAACCATGATCGCATACCTGCTTATATCACAAGGGCTTTGCAGGACGAAACTACAAAAGTTTTTTCTGGTCAGATTTGGGCACCAGAAAATTCTTTTAAATGGTCTGACAAAGATTTTGTGCTAACACAAGCTCAGATGCCATTAATCTATGAAGCTCATATAGGAATGGCTCAAGAAAAAGAAGGAGTTGGTACTTATGTGGAATTTGCAAAAATTGTATTACCAAGAATAAAAAAACTAGGATATAACACTGTGCAGCTTATGGCAGTGGCCGAACATCCATATTATGGTTCGTTTGGATATCATGTATCCAATTATTTTGCTCCTAGTTCTAGGTTTGGAACGCCCGAAGACCTCAAATTTTTGGTAAACGAAGCTCACAAACTTGGTATTGCTATGATTATGGACATTGTTCATTCTCATGCAGTCAAAAATTTTGACGAAGGTCTCAATCAACTTGATGGTACAGATTACCAATATTTTCATGATGGCGGTAAAGGATATCACGACCAATGGGATTCTCGTTTGTTTAATTATGGAAAGTGGGAAGTAAAGCAATTCTTACTTTCTAACATCAAATATTGGATGGAAGAGTTCCATTTTGATGGTTTTAGATTTGACGGTGTAACTTCTATGCTATACGAACATCATGGCATTTACGAAGCCTTTGATCATTACGACAAATACTTTAGACATCAAACAGATTGGGATGCCATCACTTATGTAACACTTGCAAATGACCTTGTGCATAACCTCAAAAAAGGAGCATTTACGGTTGGTGAAGACATGAGTGGCATGCCTGGGGGTTGTCGTACGCCCGAAGATGGTGGGCTAGGTTTTGATTACAGATTGGGCATGGGAATACCTGATTTTTGGATAAAATTACTAAAACATACACGAGACGAAGAATGGAATATCCACGAATTGTATACTACACTTTCTAACAGAAGGTACAAAGAAAAAACTATTTGCTATTCTGAATCGCACGACCAAGCCTTAGTGGGCGATAAAACCATTGCTTTTTGGCTCATGGACAAAGAAATGTATTGGCACATGGACGAAGAAGACAAAGATTATGTCATCGAACGTGGTATGGCTTTGCACAAAATGATACGTTTGATTACCCTTGCTTTGGGTGGAGAAGGATATATGAACTTTATAGGAAATGAATTTGGGCATCCAGAGTGGATTGATTTCCCTAGAGAAGGCAACCATTGGAGTTATAAATATGCTCGTAGACAGTGGAGTTTAGTAGATAGCGAAAGATTAAAATACCGTTTTTTGAATAATTTTGATGCAGAAATGATAGCACTTTGTCAGAAAAAACAATTACTCAATGCCATAGCTGCCAAACAACTTAATATGGACGATAATAACAAAGTAATTATTTTTGAACGTCATAATCTGATATTTGTATTCAATTTTAGCCCTCTCAATTCTATTTATGATTATAGATTTGCAGTGCCTCAAAGTGGTGTTTACAAAATTATTTTAAATTCAGATGCAGCTACTTTTGGTGGCCAACACAGAATAGACAACAACATGGATTACATCACACAGCTACAAGATGGAAACAATATTTTGAGTTTATATCTTACAAATAGAACTGCACTGGTATTAGAAAAGAAAAAATAATATCAATATATAAACCAATGTCGAATACTAATATCAAACCGAAAAATTAAAATTACATTCCTATAATTTTTCTCCCACTTGTGGAGAAATTAAAAGAGGGGTTTAAAATAAAATTGTAATATTTGTTTTTCGGTTCAATATAAGCATTTT
The DNA here is from genome assembly GCA_013297755.1 of Cytophagales bacterium. Lineage (GTDB taxonomy): Bacteria > Bacteroidota > Bacteroidia > Cytophagales > UBA9547 > REAG01. Next base: position 33,302 of record JAAFIH010000003.1, on the reverse strand, counting down.
TTATTGCTTCCTTCTTGGCCTTTCGTCTAAAAAGATAGATACTTTGATGCATAAGTAAACGACATTGTATTATAAACTATAATATTTTAAAATATGGTTGCCCTTAGTTATTGATACTTCCCAAAAATATGAGTACTCCTACCTATTTTTTTACATTATAAATACACAGATTTTTGTAAATTATTAATTATAATATTTTATGAAAAAACTGTTTATACTTGTTATTGTAGCTCTCTCTTTCTCAAAAACATTTGCCGTTGCTGGTTCTACACTTGATTTTAATGGAAATAATAACATAGTCAATATTCCAACAAATTCAACTTTGAATGTGTCAAAATTTACAATAGAAACTTGGGTGTATTGGAAAACCTCATCAGCACCACTTGATTTTATATGTGCCAAAGGCTTAGAACAATTAGAAATTCATACAGATCCAAACAATAATCGTATTCGATTTATTCCTGCATCTGGTGTATATTTAGATGCCGACAACAATTCATTTCCTAAAGATACTTGGTTGCACTTGGCTTGTGTATATGACCCAAGCATAGGTTTTGCCAAAATATATATCAATGGTGTAGATATAAGCTACACAAAATCAGGTAGTGGCACACTAAATACTTCAGTTAATGCCAATGCAAGTGATTTAATTCTTGGCAGTAGAAATGGTGGAAGTTTTCCGCTCACTGGACGGTTAGACGAATTTAGACTTTGGAATAGAGTATTATCTCAAACAGAAATTCAGGCAAAAATGAATTGCGAAATTCCAACCAATGCTTATGGGTTGGTGGCAAACTATCATTTCAATCAAGGAACAGCCTCTGGCATGAATACAAACGAAAATTCTTTGTTAGATGCAACTTCGTTTGCAAATAATGGTCAGTTAATTAATTTTAATCTTTCGGGCAACACTTCTAATTGGATTTCGCCTGGTGCTATTGCCAATGGTAGTATGTGTGCTATTGCTGGAAATACATCAGGTTGTAGTAAAGTAACGCTTACAGTTTCTGGTGGAGTTTCTTACAACTGGTCTGGTGGCGACATGCCAACTTCTAGTGTCAATAATTTCACGGCCAGTGGTTTATTTACAGTAACAATAACTGATGATAATATGAACCAAACTGTAGCTGCCGAATATGTAGTAGTTAGTACAATCCCCTCTGCACCTATTGTGGTATCGCCCACAAGTATATGTGGCGTTGGTAATTATAGCAATTTGGTGGCTCAAGGCACAAATTTGACATGGTATAGCACAAATTCTGGTAGCACTACTTTAGGTTCAAATCTTACTTTTGTAGGACAAAATACATTTTATGTATCTCAATCGCCATTGGGTTGCGAAAGTGCAAGGGCGACTTTCATTGTATTTGCAAAAGAACTTTCTCCAATGCCAACAGTGGCGGGAGTGCAATCGTTTTGTGGCACAGCTTATGTTTATAATCTTACTGCTTTGGGGCAAAATTTGACTTGGTATTATAACAATAATTACAATAGTAACTTAGACCAAAACGATGAACTAGAAGATGACACTTATTATGTAACTCAAAATACAAATGGCTGTAAAAGTAATTTTGCTCCATCTCAAGTTTTAATTATTAGAATACCAGAGTTATATATAGAAGCTATGCCATCATCAAATATCAATGCTGGCGAAAATGTTGATTTTAATTTAAGTACATCAAATGTTGGTGCACGACCAATTTTTCAATGGTTTATTGACAATGTGCCTGTGGGCAGAAACGAAGGTGAATTGATAGGCAGTACTTTTCAAAATAATGCAGTTGTGAAGTGTGTAATAACTGTAGCCAATGGTTGTTTAAACAATAATGTGTATTCGGCAACTCAAAATATTTCAATCAGAAAAACTTTTAGTAAAAATTATTCATTCCTATCAAGTTTTGGAACGCAAGGCAATGGATTTGGTCAATTTAATTCTCCAGAAGGTCTATTTATGACATCAAATGGCTATATATATGTGTCAGATTATTCTAACAATCGAGTGTCTGTATGGACACAATCAGGCACAAACTTTTTGCCATTAACCAGTTTTGGTAGTACAGGTTCGAGCCCAACTGAATTTAATGGAGCCTCAGCCGTTGCGGTTGCTCCAAATGGTATGATTTTTGTGGCCGATTATTCTGGACATAGAATTTCAGTTTGGACCCAAGATGGTATCAATTTTACTAATATTAATACTTTTGGTTCACAAGGTTCGGCTATTAATCAATTAAATTATCCTATTGATATAAATTTTGATGCTCATGGGCATATTTTTGTATGCGATTACAACAACAACAGAATAAGTGTTTGGACACAATCTGGTAATAATTTTGGAGTAATGACCACCTTTGGAGGCAATAATTTATTAAATAGACCAAGTAGTTTGGTTTTTGGAGCTAACAATCAGATGCTTATTTCAGAATATCAAGGCAATAAAATAAGCGTTTGGACACAGTCTGGTAATAATTTTGGCGTTGTTACCACTTTTGGAGGAATTGATGCCAATTCAAATCTGCTCTATTATCCATTCAAATTATTTGCTGGGGCTGATAATAAAATATTCTTTTCAGACCGCTATACCAATAAAATTATAGTTTTGAGCCAATCAGGCAATAACTTTGAAAAGATTTCAGAAATATCAGGGCTTAGTAGCAATTCGTTCGATTTTCCATCTTCAGTTTGGGAAACTGCTGACAAAAAAGTTTACGTAGCCGATTCTTATAACAATCGAATAAGCATCTGGCAACCTTGCCTAGAGCCTTCAACTATTGTAACACAACCAATATCAGTAAGTAAATGCCCAGATGGACCAGCTGCAGTATTTAGTGTGTCTGTCGCTGGTATTACGCCTGTACAATATGAGTGGAACAATGAATCTTCAAATCCAAGTATAACTGTGAGTGGTAAAACAAGAGGAAGTTTCAAGGTAAAAGTAAGTGGTTGTGGTACTTTTGTATCCAATTATGCCAAAGTGATTAATATTCCTCAAACAGAAATCGAAAATACGTTGGAAACAAAATTAATTTGTGCCAATACTTATGCTTCATTTACGATTTCTGCCATTGGCGAAAACTTAAAATACAAATGGAGCGATGGCCTAACAACGACAACAAGTTTTATGACTTCTACTCTGGGTACAAGCGTTACAGTAACAGTAAGTGGCACTTGTGGCACCGAAATTTCAGAAACAGCCATGGTGTATGGCATGGCAGAAACCAAAATTACCCAACAGCCCATATCGCTTTCAACTTGCGTTGGAGCAACCGTTGTTTTTGATATGTTTGCCACTGGCGAAAGCCTAAAATATATGTGGAGCAATGGTCTTAGCACCACTACAAGCATGACAACCTCAGTACCAAGTAATAATTACAACATAACAGTAACAGGTACTTGTGGCACCAAAATATCAAATACAGTAAGTTTATTGACTTTGGCTGGTACAAAAATAACCCATCAACCAACCTCTGAAACGCTTTGTGGAGGTAATTCTGCTCATTTTAATATCACTGCTTTGGGCAATAATTTATCTTATCATTGGAGCAATGGCCTTAGCACCACTACAAGCATGACAACCTCTGTACCAAGTAATAATTACAACATGACAGTAACAGGTACTTGTGGTACCGAAATTTCAAGTACAGTAAGTTTATTGACTTTGGCTGGCACTAAAATAACCCATCAACCAACCTCTGAAACGCTTTGTGGTGGTAATTTTGCTCATTTCAATATCACTGCTTTGGGCAATAATTTATCTTATCATTGGAGCAATGGCCTTAGCACCACTACAAGCATGACAACCTCTGTACCAAGTAATAATTACAACATGACAGTAACAGGTACTTGTGGTACCGAAATTTCAAGTACAGTAAGTTTATTGACTTTGGCTGGCACTAAAATAACCCATCAACCAACCTCTGAAACGCTTTGTGGTGGTAATTTTGCTCATTTCAATATCACTGCTTTGGGCAATAATTTAACTTATCATTGGAGCAATGGCCTTAGCACCACTACTAGCATGACAACCTCTGTACCAAGTAATAATTACAACATAACAGTAACAGGTACATGTGGCACCGAAATTTCAAATACAGTAAGTTTATTGACTTTGGCTGGCACAAAAATTATTTCTGAACCAATGTCGCAAACCATTCAACCAAATGCTTCTGCCAATTTGAGTATTTCTGCATCAGGTGTAGATTTGACTTACAAATGGAGTACAAACGAAACTGTTGCTGCCATTAGCAACAAACCTGTTGGTGTATATTTTGTAACCGTTTCTGGAACTTGTGGCACTATTGTTACAAGTGCTACTATCCTTGGTATTGGCACTTTTTCTGGGTTTTCGGCTACTGTTTCAGGGTTATTTACAAACACTACTTTATCCAATATTATCAATAATGTACTGGTTTCTATCACAGGTTTTGGATTTGCCAATGGTGCAAGTGCAACCATTGGTGGTGTAGTTTTGACAAATATGACTATCAATGGAAATATAATCACAGGTGCAATTCCAGCAGGTAGCACAATGATAAACCCATCAAATCCAATAGTAATTGTTCAAAACCCAGGAGAAAACCCAACTACACCAATAGCTCAAGTTCCAGTAATAATTGCTACAACATCTACCAATCTACCAATTTATGAACTTGGCAAAATAAGTATTTATCCAAATCCAATCAATCATGGGAATTTTACTATTTCAAATACCACAGTAGGAAGTACACTATTGATATATAACTCACAAGCAAAATTAGTATTTACCCAAGTAATAATTAATACAGAAACCAATATAAGTGTTGCTTTGGTTAGTGGCATTTATTTGGTAAAAATTGGTAATGAAACCCAAAAAATAATTGTAGAATAGATACATTGTAAAACATCTTGTATAGAACACGCCTTTTGGCGTGTTTTTCACAAGACTATATGCTTGATTTAAAGTGTTTTTATTTGTGGTAATTTTATTAAATGATTTTTTTTATTGATTATAAAAACAAATAAATATTACAATTTTTACTTTTGTTTTAAATTTTTTTTCTGCAATACTCACAAAATTGGTTTAAAAAGTGTATGTTTGTGAACCTTCTTAAATATGCAAAAAGTACATTTTATAGCCATTGGTGGTAGTGCTATGCACAATCTTGCGTTGGCATTACACAAAAAAGGATTTGAAATAACAGGTTCTGATGACGAAGTTTTTGAACCATCAAAAACTAGATTGGCCGCAAAAGGTTTACTCCCATCACAAATGGGCTGGTTTCCAGACCAAAATATACATCCAAACCTAGATGCAATTATATTAGGTATGCACGCCAGGGCCGATAACCCAGAGCTGCTCAAAGCCAAGCAATTAGGTCTAAAAATTTATTCTTACCCTGAATATATTTACGAACAAAGCAAAAATAAACAACGTGTAGTCATTGCAGGAAGCCATGGAAAAACAACCATTACTTCCATGATTTTGCATGTACTAAAACATCAAAATAAAAATTTCGATTATTTAGTTGGTGCCCAAATTGAAGGATTTGACAACATGGTGCAACTTTCTGAAGCTCCAGTAATCATCATAGAAGGCGATGAGTATTTGGATAGCCCCACCAATCGTACTCCTAAATTTTTGTTTTATAAACACCACACGGCCGTAATTAGTGGCATAGCTTGGGATCATATCAACGTGTTTCCTACTTTTGAAGAATATAAAAACCAATTTCAGAGATTCCTTGATCTGACCCCAAAATCAGGGGTTTTGATTTATAATGAAGACGACAAACAAGTCAATTCACTACTAAAAAGTATCAAAAGAGAAGATGTATTAAAAATACCTTACCAAGAGCATAAATCAAAGATAAAAGATGGCGAAACTTACCTTTTACATGATTTGGACAAAATAAAAGTCCCTTTTTTTGGTATTCACAATATGTATAATGTAAATGCTGCCAAACAGGTTTGTATGAAATTGGGGGTTCATGAAACCGATTTTTATGCTGCTATTCAGTCTTTTAAAGGAGCAGCCAATAGGTTAGAGTTACTTTCAAAAAAAGATAATACCTTTATTTTCAAAGACTTTGCCCACGCTCCCTCAAAATTGGAGGCCACTACAAAAGCTGTAGCCAAGCAATTTCCCAAACATAAAATTGTGGCCTGCTTGGAATTGCACACTTTTAGTAGTCTCAACAAAGAATTTTTAAATCAATATGCCAACAAATTTGATGCCCCAGATTTGAGCATTGTTTACTATAATCCAGAAACTGTAAAACACAAGAAATTACCCGAAATAACCAAAAAAGACATTTCTAAAGGTTTTGCAAAAGACACATTGATGGTTTTTGACAACAGCCAATTGATGCGAGATTTTGTAGAATCAATTCCGTTAAAAAATACTGTTTTATTACTAATGAGTTCTGGTAATTTTGATGGCATTCAACTCAAAGATTTTGCTAATGAATTAGTATCAAAAATTTAAAATGAAGTGATAAAATATATATTAAATAAAATTTTTTATGGATTTTTAGTCTTATTAGGTGTTATAGTAATAGTATTCTTTATTTTTCATGCTTTGCCTGGCGACCCTACTACCATGCTACAAGGCCAAAGAACTGATATTTCTACCAAAGAAGCCATAGTCAAAGATTTGGGTTTGGATAAGCCTTTGCCAGAACAATTAATGTATTATATCAACGATTTGATGCCAGTTTCGGTACATCAAAATAGTGAAGAGAATGCACAAAAATATAACTATTTTAAGATTATAAGTACTTCAAAAATATCAGTTGTTTTAAAAAAACCTTACTTGAGAATGTCGTTTACTAGCCGCAAAAAAGTGTCAGAAATTATTTTAGAACACTTTGAAGGTACATTTTGGCTCGCTTTTGCATCTATGATTTTTGCTACACTTTTGGCAATACCTATGGGTGTGTGGGCTGCTCTCAAACAAAACACTTGGGTTGATCACGCTCTCGTAACGGCCTCTATTCTTGGCATATCAGCTCCCTCGTTTGTAGTAGCTATTCTTATGATAATGATATTTGCAATATATTTTGGCGACATCACAGGACTTAATATTTCAGGCCATTTGTGGGTTATTGATAGTATAGAGGGCAAACACCTAGAACTAAAAAATATTATTTTACCTATGATTACCCTAGGAATGCGGCCACTAGCTATCATAGTGCAGCTCACTCGTAGCTCTATGATTGAGGTTTTGTCGCAAGATTATATCAGAACGGCAAGAGCAAAAGGGCTTTCAAAATTTAAAATCATAAGCAAACATGCTCTAAAAAACGCTCTCAACCCTGTGATTACTGCTGTCTCTGGTTGGTTGGCCTCCCTGATGGCTGGTGCTTTTTTTGTTGAATATATTTTTGGCTGGAAGGGTATAGGATTGATCACTATCAAAGCTGTAGAAAATTTGGATTTTCCCGTGGTTATGGGGAGTACTCTTTTTATAGCTTTGATTTTTATTATCATCAATTTAATAGTAGATGTAGCCTATGCTATTATTGATCCAAGAGTAAGATTATCATAATTTACAATTCAAGGTCGTTTACTTTAGAATAAGATTAACTTTCTACTTTGGAGTAAGACTAAGATAAATGCTATATAAAATGCGTATGTAAAAAACAATGATTTACAATTAATAATTTTGTGGTTTTACCAACAATATTTTTTCTTGTTCTACAACAACACTTCCTGGGGCAGCACCTTTGATTTTTCTTACAAATTTTTTAGGAGTTACAATCACAGAAACCAAACCTTCATTTCTTTTTTTAGAATACCAAGCTGCAATTTCGGCAGCTTTATCTAATACACTTTTTGGATAATTCTTACCAGATTGATTTTTGACAACCACGTGTGAGCCAGGGCAGTCTTTGGCGTGTAACCATAGATCGTCTTTATGAGCAAATTTTAGAGTAAGAATGTCATTTTGTTGTGCATTTTTACCAATCCAAATTTTGTAATTTTCAAACTCAACTTCTGTATAAGGTAATGTAATTTGTAGTTTTTGTTTTGGAATTAAAATTTTATTGGTTTCTATTAATTTTCTATTAATTTTTACATCATTGGTTTGCTCAATTTCTATTTTTTGGGATTGTAGCTTTTGTAACTCAATTTTCTTTTTTTCGATTGTTTCTGCTATTTTTAAAAGCTCTATTTTTTGATTTTTTGATTTACGATAGTAATTTTCTGCATTTTTTGAAATAGAAATATTAGATTTTAATTTTATACAAATCTGAGAATCAGTATAAAAATTATACAATTCAATGCTTTCTTTCGTGGGGGTATCTAAGTGTAAATTTGCCATCAAAATATCAGCTATTTGTTGATAATTGGTGGTAGTTTCTAGCGTTAGTAATTTTTCGGAGGCAGTCTGAATATATTTTTGAGTAGCATTAATCTTGTTGGATAACATAGTTAATGCTTGTTTTTTTTCTTTATTTAAGTAATAATTGGATACATAATTATTGTAAAAATTGGTATAATTTTCAAGTAGGGTAGGGACAATAAACTTCTCATTATCAATTATATAACTTATAATATCTATATTAAAATCTCTTTGTAGATTATTTCTAAATACATCAACAAGTTTGAAATTATCAAAAAGTATAAAATTGGAATTTTTACCATGTAATTTAAAAAATAATTGAAAATTATTTTCAAACGATAAATGAAAACTTCTTTCGTTTTGATGTTGGTCTAGTGAAACGACTTTTGTGTTTTTTATTTCACGGAATAATTCAATTGTGTTTTTCTTGGCTCTAATAAAATTGTTAGGGAAACACATCAATGCAATGTCTGAATCAAAATTAGCTTTTATCCAAAAATCTCCATCTTTGTCTCCAAAACCAAGTATAAGCTCATCTTTGTTTTGCGAAAAACATGAAATAAGTAATTTTCCAACTAATTTTTGTCTTATTGCAGTTCCTAATTTTTGGATATATTCTAAAGAAGTAGCAATTTGATAATCTAACTCTTGATTTTCCATAATGTAATTTGTTTGTCATCGCTACAAGATAAAAACGATTCGTTAGATACCCAGATAGTCTTATTTACAGAAGTACCATGCCCAGCATGCCTAGATTTATCAACTACTTTTAGTAATTTTTTTGACTTTGAATCCCAAATTTTGATAGATTTATCCATACTACATGTTAAAAATAAATAACCTGAGGGTGAAAAACAAATATGATTAATAGCAAATAGATGACCTATAATAAATTGATTTAAAATATAGTCATTGTTGCAATCCCATAATTTAATATTTGCATCTCTGCTTACACTTACAAGAAACTGATAATCAGGGGTATATGATAATCCAAATACGGAAATAGTATGGGCATCAATAACTTTAATTAAGTTAAAATTCTTACAATCAAAGATTCTAATTTTATTATCACTATAACCAACTGCAAATGTATTATTAGTAATATTATGAGCAATAGTTCTAGCACTTTTGGAGCAATAATCTAAAATTTCTATGACTGAAAATGTGATAACATCAACAACAATTACTTTGCCATCGCCACAAGCAACCAAAGCTATATGATTGATAGAAAAAATATCAAAAATATAACTTTCAGTAATTTTCAGAGATTTTAATTCTATTTTTGTTTTTACATCAATCAAATGTATGCCTTCAAAATTTTGTCCTATCAAAATTTTGCTTTTATCAGCTGTGGCACTCATTGCATAAACAGAATTAGGAAATTTTGCAAAAAGTTCGCCAGTTTCTGGTTGGTCAAAATGCCATTTTACGACCATTCCATCGCCACTTGCTGAAAAAAAATAGTTTTCTAAATAGGGATGTAAAAGTGTGTAAACACAATCACGATGACCTGAAAATGTTCCAATTTTTTCTATTTCCACGATTTTAAATAATTCTTAGCTTAATCATTGCAATTTACTAAACGATTGATGATTAAAAAATTAAGTTATATTTTAATCAAAATAAATAATTATTTTATCTTTTTTTTAGTAATAATATTATTTTTATTTATTTAAAAATGTTTAAATTTAATTTTTTATTCATAAATTAGTTTTATTAGTGGTTTTCAAACCTTACTTTTGAATAAAATTATACAATGGCAAGAATTTTAACAGGGATACAAAGTAGTGGAACGCCACATTTAGGCAATATTTTGGGTGCAATCAAGCCTGCCATAGCACTTTCGAGGGTCGAGGGCAACGAATCTTTACTTTTCATTGCAGATATGCACGCCCTTACTACTGTAAAAAACCCTGAAATATTACGAAAAAATACGTATTCTGTGGCAGCTACTTGGCTAGCTTTTGGTTTTGATACTGACAAAAATGTGCTTTACAGGCAATCTGATGTGCCTTGTGTAACAGAATTATCTTGGTATCTCAACTGTCTTACTCCTTTTCCTATGTTGGCCAATGCACATTCTTTTAAAGATAAATCAGAAAAACTAGCCGATGTCAATGCTGGTCTTTTTACCTATCCTGTGTTGATGACAGCCGACATTATCTTGTACGATGCCGATTATATACCTGTTGGAAAAGACCAAATACAGCACTTAGAAATGGCCAGAGATTTGGCCGAAAAATTTAATTTTACTTACGGAAATACCTTTGTTATTCCACAACCTAAAATTAATGATAATGTAAAAACAATTTCTGGAACTGATGGTCTTAAAATGAGCAAATCTTATAATAATACAATCGATATTTTTTTAAACGACAAAGATTTGAAAAAAAATGTTATGAATATTGTTACTGATAGCACACCCCTAGAAGAGCCCAAAAATTGGTCTAATTGTAATGTTTTTAATATTTATAGTGCCTTTGCATCTGCCGAAAATATAGCTCAACTTAAACAAAAATATGAGGCTGGAAATTTTGGGTACGGCCATGCTAAAAATGAATTACTTTCGTTACTTATAGATTCTTTTAAAGTTGAAAGAGAAAAATATAATTACTATATTCAAAATACATCTGAATTGGATAAAATATTGAAAATTGGTGCAGATAAAGCTACTCAAATGGCACAAAATAAACTTAAAATTGTACGTTCTAAAATAGGTTTTTAAAATTTTTATAATAGTATTATTTATTACCAAAATAGAATGAAAGATTACGGAAAAATTTTAGAAAATATTGAGATAATTGACATAGCAGCCGAGGGTAAATGTATTGCAAAGCACGATGGCAAAGTAATATTTGTTGAAAATGTAGCTCCAGGTGATGTTGTTGATATAAAAGTCATTGGTCATGACAAAAAGTTTTTGGTTGCCATACCCGAACGATTCCATAGCTATTCAACGCTACGTGTAGAGCCATATTGTAGTCATTTTGGCACTTGTGGTGGTTGCAAATGGCAACATTTAGATTATCAATATCAGCTTAAATTTAAACAAAAGCAGGTACAAGATGCTCTTGAGAGAATTGCAAAAGTCGCTTTTCCTCCCATTGAGACTATTGTTGGTTCCAAAAAAACATCTTTTTATAGAAATAAACTAGATTTTACGTTTTCAAACAAGCGTTGGTTGGCCAAATCAGACCTCAATATACCACAACCTACTACAAATGCCCTTGGTTTTCATATTCCTGGTAGCTTTGACAAAATTTTGGATATTGACAAATGTTATCACCAAGTCGATCCTTCAAATGATATAAGAAATGGATTAAAAAATTATGCGCTTCAAAATGAATACTCTTTTTATGATATAAAAAACCAACAAGGGTTTCTTCGCAATCTTATAATTCGTACTACAACTTTAGGAGAAATTATGGTAATAGTACAATTTTTTTACTACAATGAAGAGGCTGTATTAGATGTAATGAATTTTTTAAAAAATAACTTTAATATTACTTCTTTGCTTTATGTTATCAATAGCAAAGGTAACGAAACTTTCCATGATTTAGATATTGTTACATTTCATGGACAGTCTTTTATCAAGGAAAATATGGAAGGGCTTATTTTTAAAATTGGACCTAAATCTTTTTATCAAACCAATCCATTACAAGCCCATGAGTTGTATAAAATTACAAGAGCATTTGCTACCATAAAGGATACAGATGTTGTATATGATTTGTACACAGGCACTGGTACTATAGCCAATTTTGTAGCAAAATATGCAAAAAAAGTCATAGGAATTGAATATGTACCAATGGCCATAGAAGATGCAAAAGAAAATTCTAAAATAAATAATATTACCAATACAGATTTTTATTCTGGTGATATGACTAAAGTATTAAATCATAATTTTATTACTCAACATGGTAAACCAGACATTATCATTACAGATCCTCCTCGTGCAGGCATGGCCGCAGATGTGGTGCAGATGTTATTGCACATAGGAGCAAAAAAAATAGTTTATATAAGTTGCAATCCTGCAACCCAAGCTAGAGATTTGGCTCTATTGAATGAAAAATATAGTATCGAAAAAGTACAACCTGTAGATATGTTTCCTCAAACACATCATGTAGAAAATGTAGTAAGTTTAATTTTGAAATAATATTTTTATTATTACTAATAAGTTTTTAATATTTTAATTTTTTGTTATAAAAAGTACATTATAATATGAGTACAACGTATATATTATCTATCATTATTGCTTACTTTGGTGCCTTAATTTTAATGGCACATTACACCTCAAAAGGGGCAGATAGCAATGCTTTTTTTACTGGAAATCGCAATTCTCCATGGTATTTGGTTGCTTTTGGCATGATAGGCACCTCCCTATCTGGGGTTACTTTTATATCAGTACCAGGTGCTGTTGGGGCTGGATCTTTTACCTATTTTCAGATGGTTTTAGGGTATATTTTGGGTTATGCTTTTATAGCTTTTGTGCTTATGCCCATATATTATAAAATGAATTTAGTATCAATTTATGGTTATCTCGAGCACAGATTTGGTTATTTTAGTTACAAAACAGGTTCTTTTTTCTTTTTATTATCACGCACTATAGGAGCGGCCTTTCGATTGTTTTTGGCTGCTGAAGTACTTCAAATTGCACTTTTTAATGCTTGGAATATTCCTTTCGAATTAACAGTTTTTATTACATTGGCTCTGATTTGGGTTTATACTTTCAAAGGTGGTATCAAAACGATTGTTTGGACAGATAGTTTTCAAACTATTTTCTTGATAGGATCAGTCGTATTAACAGTTTTTTTAATCAAAGATAAATTACAGCTTGATTTTAATGGATTAGTTGATGTTGTTGCCCAAAGTAAATACAGCCAAATTTTTGATTGGGATTTTAATTCAAAGCAGTTTTTTATCAAACAATTTATTTCTGGCACTTTTATTGCTATCGTTATGACAGGCTTAGATCAAGATTTAATGCAGAAAAATCTTACTTGCAAAAACATCAAAGAAGCACAAATCAATATGAGTGTTTTTTGCGTCATTCTTATTGTTGTCAATTTTTTGTTTTTGGTTTTGGGAGCCTTATTATATATTTATTCAGAACAAAATGGTATATCTATACCTGCTAAATCAGATCAATTATTTCCTATGTTGGCTCTGCAACATTTTGGAATAGTTGCAGGCACACTTTTTTTACTGGGTATCATTGCTGCTTCTTATGCCAGTGCAGATAGTGCTTTGGCATCGCTTACTACTGCATTTTGCATAGATTTTTTAAATTTTAGTAATAAAAATGACGAAAATATTAAAAATAAACAAAAACTTTATACCCACATTGCTTTTACATTTATATTGTTTTTAGTAATCATTTTATTTAAAAACATTAATAATCAAAATGTAATTACAGCAGTTTTCAAAGCGGCTGGTTACACTTATGGGCCTTTATTAGGGATGTATTTCTTTGGTTTATTTACTAAATTTAATGTAAAAGACAAATATGTGCCTTTGATTTGTGTGGTTTCGCCTTTGATTTGTTATTTTATCAATGCTTACTCTAAAGATTGGTTTAATGGTTATATTTTTGGGTTTGAGCTCCTCATTCTCAATGGATGTATTACTTTTATGGGATTGTTGGTAGTAAGAAAAAAGTAAAATATATTTTTATTTTCATTAAAAAAGGTCGTAAAAAACTAAATTTTATACGACCTTGATTTGTTTTAAAAATCAACTTCTACTGTAAATTTATGGTCTTCTTTTTCGCCAGTAATTCCAGCTTTTTGGTATTCTGCAACTCTTTTTTCAAAGAAATTAGTTTTATTTTGTAGAGAAATCAATTCCATAAAATCAAATGGATTTTTTGAGTTATAATATTTAAGATACCCCAACTCTTGCAACCATCTATCGGCCACATATTCAATATATTCAGACATCAATTTTGCATTCATTCCTATCAAATCTACTGGTAGTGAATCAGTTACAAATTCTTGTTCTATACGAACAGCATCTTTTATGATTTCATAAACACGCTCTTGCGATAATTTATTTTTGATATGATTTCGATAAAGCAGGCAAGCAAATTCGCAGTGCATGCCTTCGTCTCTTGAGATTAATTCGTTTGAAAAACTCAATCCAGGCATTAATCCACGTTTTTTGAGCCAAAAAATAGAACAAAAACTACCAGAAAAGAATATACCCTCTACGGCACAAAATGCTACTAATCGCTCCACAAAATTTTCGGACGATATCCATTTCATAGCCCATTCTCCTTTTTTTGATACACAGGGCATCGTTTGTAGGGCATTAAAGAGTTTGTCTTTTTCTTTTGGATCTTTGATGTAATTGTCAATCAACAATGAATAGGTTTCAGAATGGATATTTTCCATCATAATTTGAAATCCATAAAAACATTTGGCTTCTGGGTATTGAACTTCGTTAAAAAAATTCATGGCCAAATTTTCATTTACAATGCCATCGCTTGCAGCAAAAAAGGCCAAAACGTGAGATATAAAGTGTTTTTCGTTGCTATTAAGCCTTGCCCAATCAGCTGCATCTTGCGACAAGTCTATCTCTTCGGCTGTCCAAAAACTAGCTTCTGATTTTTTGTAAAACTGCCATATATCATCGTTTTGGATTGGAAAAAGTACAAATCGGTTTGGATTATCAACCAAAAGTGGTTCAAGTAAATTAGATTTCATTTCAATTTTTTAAATAGTATGTATATAAATATATGTAAAAGATTTTAGTTTAATTTTTTATCTAAAATATGTTATCTTTTTTTGTATTTTGCTTTACACAAACATAATTATAAATTTCCACAAATCAAATCTAATTGTTTTCATTAAATTAAATACATTTTTATCCTATTAAATGGTTATAAATCAATCTATTCATTATAAAATTGAAAGTAATACTTTAAGCTAATTTTTGAAATTTTGAGTATATTTTTTTGTCTACATCTTTGTATGGAATGAAAATAATAGATTTAATTTTTTAAATTACCTAGACTTTAAGTTGAATAAAAGCCCCAAATTTAACTGAACGGCTTTTGTAGTAGCATTTAAGTTTAAATATGAGCCAAAAATATCTGTTAGACCATGACTATAATTTAATCCAATTTTGTAACTTACAGAGGAAGACATATTGCCTATATAACCAGTATTAAAATGAAACATACCCATCAACCCCGATGTCATGTCGGTAACATCTTGGTGTTCCCAATTTTCTTCTAATTCGCCAGCAGTTTTAGCAGGGTCAAACGAATTTTTGGCAAAACGACTATATATTCTTGCTGCTAGACTTGCACCAGTTTCAAAATAAATAGCGTTATCTTTGATAGGAATCCTAGCTTGCAGTAATAATGGAAATTGAAAATAATGTATGCTAAGTTCTTCTTTAAAATCAGCTTGAGAAGTCGTTTTTTTTCCATAACTTGATGTACTTGTTTGCATAACACCATCTGCTGGGATTGTAAAAAGAGAACCATACACACTGTAAAATATGCCTGGAATAATAGAAAAATTATTACTTAATTTTACTGGCACATTTATACCTAGTCCACCAGTAAAAATGGCTCCACTAGAATAAATGTTGTTAAATTCAGAATAAAAAGCATATCTATTTGTCCAAGATGGACCCATATTGGCTTCAATTCCAATAGAAACTTTACTGCTATTGATTTTTGATTTTGCTAATATGCAATTGAATGTTATTGAAGTAAGCAAAATTGTAAATAAAATTTTCATTTTTTTGTTTTAAATTATTGTTCACAAATTTTGAGTTTATTTTTGAACTACAAAAGTAATATTTCTCTTCAATCCATTTATTTTTGTTCTTTTTATGGGAGATTTTTTTAAAATTGACTTAAAACTGATTTCTGAAATTTCTAGCCAGTCTTTACTCGAATATTTTGCCAATTCTTCTATTGGCTTAAACTCTTCTATTTTTGATGGTTTAGAAAATCTATTCCATGGGCATACATCTTGGCAAATATCGCAACCAAAAATCCAATTTTGCATTTTTCCGTGAAATAAATCTGGTATAGCATCTTTTAATTCTATTGTTAGGTAAGAAATACATTTATTGGCATCTACAATGTAGGGTGCTACTATGGCTTCGGTGGGGCAGTCGTCTATACAACGAGTGCAGGTGCCACAATAATCTTTAATGGCTTGGTCGGGCATCAATTCCAAATCTATAATCAGTTCTGCAATAAAGAAAAAGCTACCCATTTTTTTATTAATCAGATTACTATTTTTTCCAATCCAGCCCAATCCAGCTTTTTTTGCCCAAACTTTATCCATTACAGGAGCCGAATCTACAAAATATCGCCCTTCTACTTTGCCAATTTTTTGGGTTATAAGTTCAAAAAATAATTTTAATTTGTCTTTTATTACTTCGTGATAATCTTGCCCATAAGCATATTTTGATATTTTGAGATTTTCTTTAAACTCAATTTCTTTTTCTGGGTAATAATTTAATAAAAGTGAAACTACTGATTTAGCTCCATGAACTAGCAAAGTAGGATTGAGACGTTTATCAAAATGATTTTCCATGTATTGCATTTTTCCGTGAAGGCCTTTGTCGAGCCATGCAGTCAATTTAGGAGCTTCATCTTCTAAATAGCCTGCTTTTGAAATGCCACAAAAATCAAATCCTATATCTTTGGCAATTTTTTTAATAATATCAGTATTTGTTTCTACAGATGGCATTTTGTATTAAAATGTTGAATTTTATTTTTATGAATCTTTAAGAAATAACTTATTATAATTTAAACTTTTTTTGGTTTATCTTTATTTATCATAAATATCAAAATATTAAGAATACTTAAAATGAAATATTAAATATTTTTTAAAAAAAAAGCCCCAAATTTGGGGCCTAAACTTTTTAGATGATTGTATATGTAGTACTAAACTAATTTTACATTCACTGCATTAAGTCCTTTTTTACCTTCTTGAAGGTCAAAAGTAACATTGTCGTTTTCTCTCACATCGTTTACAAGACCTGAGATGTGTACGAAGTACTCTTTGTTTGTTGCTTCTTCTTTGATAAAGCCAAAGCCTTTTGATTCATTAAAGAATTTTACTGTTCCGTGAT
This sequence comes from Cytophagales bacterium, assembly GCA_013297755.1. GTDB lineage: Bacteria > Bacteroidota > Bacteroidia > Cytophagales > UBA9547 > REAG01. The sequence continues at coordinate 15,883 of JAAFIH010000003.1, read as the reverse complement.
TCATTGATAATATTTAAAATAATGATGCAAAGGAATGTATTATTTTCTTAGTAAACAATTTATTTGGGATTAATTTTTTGTAATTATTATTTGTTTTTCTATAATACTACACAAATACTTCACAAATTGCATTTAAAGCCATTTTTAGTATCAATAAATTGTTTAAATTATTTTTTTAAAATATATTTGCACAAAAAAAATTGCGATACTTACTCGAAATTTCTTATAAAGGTACAAATTATCATGGGTGGCAAATTCAAAAAAACGCTCTTACAGTGCAACAAGAAGTCAATCGTGCCCTTGAAACTTTGGTATTAAAACCAGTATCAACGCTTGGTAGTGGTCGCACGGATACAGGAGTACATGCTTTGCAACAATTTGCTCACTTTGATTCTGATACAATTATAAATCTTCAAAAATTTATATTTCAGTTAAATGCCATTTTGCCCAAAGATATTTTTATAAAATCATTAACTCAAGTAGATTCTAATTTTAATGCCAGGCATGATGCCAAAAGTCGCAGCTACCAATATCGAATATCCACTACCAAAAATCCATTCCTAGAAGATGTTTGTTGCTTTTATTTTCAACGAAATATTGATATGGATTTGCTCAATCTTTGTGCAAAAATTATTTTACAAAATACTGATTTTCAATCGTTTAGCAAATATAAAACAGACGTCAATCATTTTGAATGTACCATATTTGATGCTATTTGGCACCAACAACATGAGTTGATTACTTTTGAAATATCTGCCAATCGTTTTTTGAGAGGCATGGTTAGAGCCTTGGTTGGAACTATGCTAGAGGTAGGAATTGGTAAGTTATCCATAACAGATTTTGAAAATATTATTAAAAAAAAAGATAGATGTGCTGCCAAATATGCTGCACCCCCTCAAGGATTATTTCTTACAAAAGTACAATATTAAAAAAATATAAATTATAATAAAAATGCAAACAACCTTACTCAACGACACCTTAATGGTAACTGCAACCACCAATGGAGCCGAACTTAAAAGTATCCGTAATTTGGATAATGGAATTGAATATTTGTGGCAAGCAAAAAAGGAAATATGGCCTAGGCATGCTCCAAATTTATTTCCAATTGTTGGCAAAATGGGCAAATATATTGTCGATGGTCAAGATTATCAAATGAATCAACATGGTTTTGCTCGTGATTTGCCTTTTAAACTAGTATCTTCTAGTGATACAGAAATGGTCTACGAATTGTCGTTTAATGAAAATACTTTAAAAGTTTATCCTTATAAATTTATTTTTCAAGTTGTATATCAAATCGTTGATAATGAGCTTATTGTAAAATATATTGTCAAAAATGTAGATTCTAAAACCATATATTTTTCGGTAGGAGCACATCCTGCTTTTAATGTACCTTTGATTGTTGGCGAAAAATTTGATGATTATTATTTAGATTTTGAGCATTATGAAACTGTGGGCAAATTTCCTATCCAAAATGGATGTATAGCTACTGAAAGTATGCCATTGTTGGACGATCAAAAAAAGCTAATTTTGTCCAAAGAATTATTTTTGAACGATGCATTAGTAATAAAAAACATGAAATCAGAACAAATTACTTTGCGAAGCCACAAATCAAGATATTATGTAAAAATGAAATTTAAAGGATTTCCCTTTTTTGGTATTTGGACTAAGCCTGGTTTTGATTCATTTATTTGCCTCGAACCCTGGCGTGGTATTGCAGACACCGTAGGCCAAATAACTGATATACAGCACAAAGAAGGAATAATCGCTTTAGAAAAAGGTAATATTTCTGAAAGCATTTATTCTATGATATTTGGATAAAATGCTAGATTTTAGATTCATTTATTGTAAAGCCTAGAGGCATTTTACTAAACATGTTTTAGTTTCTACCAAACAAAATCTATTGAATGCGTAGAACACCAAAAGCAGAAAGATATTTTTTTAAGTAAAGTTTTTTAGTTGGGGTTTTTCTGTTTTTTTTATTCAGTAATGTTTTTTAAAAAAACAATAATATTCTCAGCAATTTTATACCAATGTCGTTTACTTTTTGCATTTTTTATTGTTTCTAACTAAGCTTATCTCTAAAGGACTAAGATAATCTGATTCTTAAGTAAACGAAATTAATTTTAAACCTAAATTACAGTTTTCGAGCATTTAAAATATTTATTTTTCATTTATACATACTGCCAAAATTATATTTTGAGAATTTAATAGTATTAATTTATTATCAAATAATTTGTAAGTATCTACTTTTTCTAGGGCATCTACAAAATCCTGTTCTATACTATCTGGGCAAGCCATCATGGTTGAAATACCTAATAAAATAGTAATTTTTGAATTATTTTTTATGGTATAATTATGCGACATTTGGTTGCAATTTGCTTTTGCCTCTAATGAATTGTTATTGGAATGGAAAATCAAATAATGAGATGATTTATTGCTTTTTATTGGTTTTCCATTTAATTCTATAAGTTGCCATCTTAGATCTTCTATTTTTGTTTTTGGGATTGTAAAATTGGTTTTACTTTTTTTTGGTGGTCTTTTTTTTGTCCTTTGAGCATAAGAAATACTGATAGATACTATTATTATTAATACAAATTTTAGTAATTTTAAGTCAAAATATTTTTTCATTTTTAGTTTTTTTTGCTACTATTATTCCAACATTTTCTGTTTTAATTTCAATCAATACATTTGTATATATATACGTGTTAAAAAGTACAAAAGAGCATTTTTCTATTTTTTTTAAGAATACTACTTTATAATATAATGATCAAACTAATATAGGATAATTCTATATTGTTTATTTGAGTGTTTTTTTTGCCCTTATATTATTCTTTTTCCAAAGGAGAAAGATAATTTGATTCTCAATTAATCGAAATTATATGAAATTTTATTTTTTTATTCTACAAATGAACTCTTGTAAAAGATGAAATAGAAATACTACATTTTTTAATGTAGTATTTCCTATAAAAAAATAGAGATAAGGTTGAAGTCAAATGATACAATCGAATGTGTAAGAATTTTCTATATATTTAATTTAATGTTTTATAATGTACAATGTTGTTAAGATAAATTGATGAGAAATAATACAATTTTATACTTTTTTAATATAAATTTAAGGTAACATTTGCTAAAATATATAGTTTTAAAATTTAGAATGCTATAATTTTCTAATTCTAATATTCCTAAAACTTACTATATCTCCATGGTCTTGTAAGCCAATATGGCCAGAAGAGTATGTTCCAAATCCTTTCCAATCGTGAAATTTACTATATTTTACTAATTTAGCCCAAGAAGCATCGTTGAGGGTATATTCTACAACTTTTATGCCATTCAGCCAATGTTCTACTTTGTTGTTTAGTATTTTTATTTTTACTAAATTCCACTGGCCAGCTTTTTTTACAGTAACTTTTGACACTGGTTTCATGTCATATAGTGCACCAGCTTGATGAGTCAGTTGTTTATTATCAGGATGACATTTATTATCTAAAATCTGCATTTCAGGGCCTGTTTCATAACCATTATTGTACATAGAATCTTGAGAAACTCTATAAAAAATGCCACTATTGCCACAGTCAGAGATTTTCCATTCCAATAAAAGTTCAAAATTGTCGTACTTTTCTGCTGATATTATATCACCACCTCCAGCTTTGGTTAAAGTAATGGCTCCGTCTTTTATTTGCCAAGCTGGGTTTATTGAATTAGTTTTAAAATTGTGCCAATTTTCAAGCGATTTACCATCAAAAAGTAGTTTAAATCCTTGTTTTATTTCTGATTTTGTTAATTGATTTTGTCCATTTGCAAATAAATGGCATAATATTAGTGTTAGAATACTTATTCTTTTCATTTGTTTTTTTTATCAAAATTATAACATTTTTATTAATATTTTATTATTTAATGTAAAAATATTTATAAAATTAATTATTGAGTTTATATTTGCACATTAATTTATTACTAATGAAACAGCTTCTTATATTTATATTCATTTCCTTGAATCTTTTGGCTCAAACAAGACCTAAGGAGGCTTGGGTTTTTAGGTCTGTACTCGACAAAAGAGCAAGAGTGATTACAGTTGCCCTAAACAAAGACTTGTATGTGGCTTACGATGGCAACAATGGAGGTATTTTTAAAATTTGGAGAGATGGTGTCAATTATTCAGGTACTATTTGGGACACCAAACATGGCCCACAACCAATATCTAATGGAAAAACTTACACTGAAGGCATAGTAGATGAGCAAGTTTGGTTTTTAACCAAAAACGGTTTACCTATCAAATCTTCAGTTGCATTTAAAGGTTATGTGTGGAAAAACAATAAAGTTACTTTTAAATACGAAATTACTGGCGAAAATCAAACTGCTTTGGTTGAAGAAACACCTGAATATGTGTTGAAATTACCAGAAAATATGCCAGGATTAGAACGAAAAATTAAAATTTCTGCTCCTCAAGGCTATGGAGTTTCTACATTTTTAAAATATAATAATTTACTTAAGCAAACAGATTTAGTAACAGATGGCACTTTAAAATTAGTTTCTAAAAATGAAAATTATTTTGATTGGGCAACATTATTGGATATAAAAGCATTTTTAAATCTAAACAACAATAGCACCACAACTATTTCTGCTTATTTCTCTCCAAAAGTAATTCAATAAAAAAATGTCAAAAAAAATTTATTTATTATCAATCATTTCGTTTTTTCAATTTTCGTTTGCAGGCGATAATCCAAACAATATTCCTGATAGTTTAATTTCTGGTCTAATTTTGAAATGTTGGAAAGTAACAGACCCAAAAATTAAGACTGTAAAAAATCCAGCTTTGGGAGAATTGGTTACAACCCTTAGAACAGAGCAAGCTGGCGTGGCAAATTGGAAAGAAAATTATTCTTTTACACCAGAGTCTGGACCTTTTTTTATAACTATGGAAGGTTATTTGGATATTGTTCAAACTCGTTCTTATATCTTCAAATTACAAGGTATAGATGGCTCTGAATTGTATATTGACGATAAATTGGTATGCAGTAATGATGGGGTTCGTAGCATATTTAAAGAAATTGATGCAGAAATTTATTTAGAAAAAGGTCTTCACAAGATATTAATCAAAGCCTTTAATCTTAATATTGATGCTTCAAATAAAGAAACATCTTTGGCTTGGAATAAATATGGTAACGAGAATTTTGATTGGGTAGATGAGAAATTCTTTTATTGTTCTAAATTAAGTAATAAAAATTTAAAATTGAATGTTGCTTTTCCCAGTGAAAAACCTAAAGAAGATGTAAACGAAATTTCGTATGCTAATTCGATCCATCCAAGCTATAATTTAACTTCTCTATTATTGAACGAACAAAAACTAGCTGTTGGAGGAATGGATTTTATGTCAGATGGTTCGTTGATTGTGAGCACATGGGATTCGTTGGGACAAGTTTTTAGAATCAAAAATGTATTACAAAATAGCAAAAATAAGCCTGAAATCAAACGTATTGCACTTGGTTTGGCAGAGCCTTTGGGTGTAAAAGTAGTAAACGACAAAATATATGTGCTTCAAAAACAAGAACTTACTGAATTAATTGATAGCGATGGCGATGAAATCATAGATGAATACAAAACCATTTGCAACGCGTGGGGAGCAACTGGCAATTTCCATGAATTTGCTTTTGGATTAGTTTATAAAGAAGGATATTTTTATGCTGCACTGGCCACTGCCATTAATCCTGGAGGAAAAAGTACAATACCACAAAACAAAGACAGAGGAAAAGCCATTAAAATTGGTTTAGACGGAAGTTATGAAGTTGTAGCTTCTGGTTTAAGAACACCCAATGGCGTTGGTATTGGCGTTGATAACGAAATTTTTATTGCTGATAATCAAGGCGATTGGTTGCCATCTTGTAAAATAGTACATCTTACCAAAGATGCCTTTTTTGGGAGCTACTCTGTGGATTTATTGAAAATTGGAAGCCTATCAGAAAAGCCACCTGTTGTGTGGTTGCCACAAGGCGAAATTGGCAATTCGGCCTCTCAACCTGCTATTTTGAACGATGGTATATATAAAGGACAAATGATTCATGGCGATGTAACGCATGGTGGTTTGAAGCGTGTTTTTGTTGAAAAAATTGCAGGCAATTATCAAGGCATTGTCTTTCCTTTTATGCAAGGCTTTCAGGCTGGTGTAAATCGTATTTGTTGGGGACCAGATAGCTCACTTTTTGTAGGTGGACTTGGAAGCAATGGTAACTGGGCACAAACTGGCAAAAAATGGTATGGGCTAGAAAAAATAAAATATAACAAAAAAATTACTTTTGAAATCTTAGCAGTAAGGGCTAAAGCCAATGGTATGGAAATTGAATTTACTGAGCCACTTGCTGCAAACTCGGGTAATAAGCCCTCTGATTATGAATTTTCACAATGGAAATATGTTCCCACCATGCAGTATGGTGGACCAAAAGTTGATGCAAGTATGCTTGATATTATTTCATTGAGTTTTTCTAAGGACAGAAAAAAAGTATTTGTAGAATTAGATGGCATGAAAGCCGAATATGTAGTTTATGTAAATTTATCGAAAGCCTTGGTGGGCAAAACAGCTGGTAAAATTTGGGCAAACAAAGGTTGGTACACACTAAATAAAATTCCAATTGAAAAAGGGATTGTAACAGGCTTAAAATTGAAAACTACTACAACAGCCAAAGTAGTAACTCCTATGGCAAAGCCTGCTATCAAAGAAATGTCAGACAAAGAAATACTAGGTATTGGAGCAAAATTGATTGATAATAGTGGATGCAATCAATGCCATGCACCAGATAAAGTTGTGTTGGGACCAAGCTATAAAATGATAAATGATAAATATAATGCTGACCCAGCAACCATTGCTAAACTAACTGAAAAAGTGTATAAAGGGGGGAGTGGAGTTTGGGGAGAACAGGCTATGGGTGCAAATACACACCTCGAAAAATCCGAAATTAAGAAACTTGTAAGATATATTTTGGCTTTGCCTTAAATTTTCAATTTCAAATAATACTTACTAAACAGTTGATGATTAGTAAGTATTATTTATTCTTTATAAAACCACATTCACAATTTTATTTGGCACTACAATTACTTTTTTTGGCGTTTTACCTTCAAGCCATTTGATGATTTCTGGAGTTGAAAGTGCTTCATTTTCTAGCTGTTTCAAGTCCATATTGGCAGGAAAATTCATTTTGTGTCGTACTTTTCCATTGATAGAAATTGGGTATTCAAAGCTAGATTCTATTAAATACTTTTCATCATGTTTTGGAAAAGTGGAGTATGAAATTCCGTTTTTATTTCCTAAGGCTTCCCATAATTCTTCGGCAATATGTGGGGCATAAGGAGCTAAAATAATTAAGAAATCGCTTAAAATGGCTCTTTTGTGGCATTTCAAATCTGAAAGTTCGTTTACACAAACCATAAAAGTACTTACAGAGGTATTGAACGAAAAACGCTCAATGTCTTCTTCTACTTTTTTGATCGTTTTGTGCAATGCTTTTAGTTCTTTGTCGTTTGGCGTTTCGTCTGTTACTAAAAACTTGCCATTTTCGTCATAAAACATTTTCCATACATTTCTCAAAAAACGAGAAACACCACTTATACTACTTGTACTCCAAGGTTTTGAAAGCTCCAACGGACCCAAAAACATTTCGTACATACGCAATGTGTCTGCACCATATTTTGAAACTATATCGTCTGGGTTTACTACATTATATTTAGATTTAGACATTTTTTCAACTTCAGAATGAGTTGAAACAAACTCTCTCCCAGAATTATCTTTTTCATACACAACATTATTAAAATCTATATTGATATTATAAGAATCAAATAATGGATCATTTTTTATAAACTCTTCAAGTTTTTCTTTATGGACAACATTGTTTTCAATGTATTCAATTGGAATTCTAATTCTCTTTTTAAAATAACAATTACTGAGTTTTTGTCCATTTACAATAACTTCTTGGTCTTTTCTATTTACACTTGAAATAAAAGATACTCCATTTGCTAATAGGGCTAATTCTGTTCCATTACCATCTTGCCAGATAATTCCTTTGTATGAATCAACAAAGTATGAATAACTGCTAATCATCCCCTGATTTATCAATTTTTTAGCATATTCTTTCGTTTTTACATATCCTAAATCATACAAAAACTTGTGCCAAAAACGAGAATAAAGCAAATGTCCTGTGGCATGTTCGCTGCCTCCCAAATACAAATCTACATCTTGCCAGTAATCTAATGCAGCTTTTGAGGCAAATTCAGATTCGTTTTTGGCATCCATATATCTCAAAAAATACCAAGAAGAACCTGCCCAACCTGGCATGGTGGAGGTTTCGAGGGGGTATTGATGCCTCACCCCCAACCCCTCTCCAAAGGAGAGGGGAGCTGTAGACGCATCGTTAGTTGTAATGGAAGGAAGGCTGTCTAGTTTTTCTTTAATTTTATTACAAACTTTGCTAATATTTTCTTTTACTTCAGTGTTAGAAAATCTTAATACTTGATAACCTAAGTTGTTTAACAAAGAAGTTCTATAATTATCATATTCAATATTTTCTTTTGATAAATGTATATCGCCATCTATTTCAATAATAAGTCTTTTAGGAACGCAAATAAAATCTGCAATAAAATTATCTATGGGATGTTGTCTTCTTATTTTATAACCTAATTTTTCATTTCTTAAATTTTGCCACATCAACTCTTCAAATTCAGTAGGATTCTTTCTATTATCTCTTGCATTTGTTTTAAGAGTTTGCCATATTTCTTTATTGGCTGTATGATGTGAATAGTTCTTACTGAGCCCCTCTCCTTTGGAGAGGGGTTGGGGTGAGGCTTTCCCACTAAGCCCCTCTCCTTTGGAGAGGGGTTGGGGTGAGGCTTTTTGATTTGAGTCATCACTATTGGGAAAAAACTGGGGTGAGGCAATTTCTTGGGCTACCCACCCCTTCGCTCTCGCCAAAGGAGGCTCTCCATTAGCAGTAGGCTTGTATTCATCAATTTTAGGTAATTCTAGTGGCAATTGAGATTCGTCTAATGTGTAAGGAAGTCCATTTTTGAAATACACAGGAATAGGTTCTCCCCAATAGCGTTGGCGACTAAAAATACTGTCTCTTATTTTGAAATTGACTTTTCCATACCCTACTCCTAGTTCTTCTACACGTTTGGTCATGGCTTCAAGGGCAGATTTTACATCCATTCCATTTAAGAAATCAGAGTTAATCATTGTACCCGCTTTGGGATCAAAATCTTCTTTGGTAATGTCTGTTTTCTCTCCTTCTTGCACATTTATTATGGGCAAATTAAAATGTTTGGCAAAGGCATAATCTCTTGTATCAGAGCTTGGTACAGCCATTACTGCTCCTGTTCCATATCCAGCCAATACATATTCTCCAATCCAAATGGGAATCAAGGCATTGTTCAATGGATTGATGGCATAAGCACCTGTAAATTCACCTGTTACGGTTTTTATATCTGCTTGTCTATCCAATTCTGATTTATTTTTGGCATAATGTATATATGCTTCCACTTTTGCTTTTTGCTCAGGAGTGGTAATTTTATCTACCAATTCGTGTTCTGGAGCAAGGGTGAGATAAGTTACGCCATATATGGTATCTACACGAGTAGTGAAGACAGAAAGCCCCCCAACCCCCGCTGCCCCCTTACCCCCGAAGGGGGAACTCCCATCGCTCAAACCACTAATCTCAGAACTAGCAGCTGAATACTCCCCCTTCGGGGGTTGGGGGGCTATTTGAAACGTAAGCATACACCCTTTCGATTTTCCAATCCAGTAGCGTTGTTGCTCTTTGATAGAATCTGACCAATCCAAACCATCCAAATCTTGCAAAAGTCGTTCGGCATAAGCAGTAATTCGCATACTCCATTGTGCCATTTCTTTGCGTTCGACCGGGAATCCGCCACGCTCAGAAACGCCATCTTTTACTTCTTCATTTGCCAAAACTGTTCCCAAGCCTGGACACCAGTTTACAAACGTGTTCGATAGATAAGCTAAACGATATTTTAATGAAATTTCATGCTTTTTTTCATCTGAAAAATTATTCCATTCTTGGGCTGTAAATGTACTCACATCTTCATCGCAAACGGCTTTTACACCTTTAGTACCATTTTCAGAAAACTTTTTAAAAAGTACTTGGATTGGCTCTGCTTTGTCGCTTTCTTTGTTGTACCAATGGTTAAATATTTTGATAAATATCCATTGTGTCCATTTATAAAAATCTGGATTTGAAGTTCTTACCTCCCTGCTCCAATCGTAGCTAAAGCCAATATTATCTAATTGTTCTCGGTAACGAGCAATATTATTTTCAGTAGTGATAGCAGGGTGTTGTCCTGTTTGCACAGCATATTGTTCGGCTGGCAAGCCAAAAGAATCATATCCCATGGGATGCAGCACATTATATCCTTTCAATCTTTTGTAACGAGCTACAATATCAGTAGCGATATACCCTAGTGGATGTCCCACATGTAAGCCTGCTCCCGAAGGATAAGGAAACATATCCAACACATAATATTTAGGCTTGTTAGATGGAAATTCAGTCTTAAAAGTTTGATTTTCTTTCCAAAACCTTTGCCATTTTTTTTCTATATCTTGATGTTTGTATTCGCTCATGCTAAAATAAAATTTCAACAAAAGTATAACTATTTACTCAAAATAAAATATCAAAAATTAAATTAATACATGATAAGGCTGATAATATTTATCAAAAAAATAACTAAAATAGGTTGATATATATTAAAAATTAAAAAAATCGAATGAGTAAGTTTTCAATTCTTACTCATTCGATTAGGATAAACTTTTCTATTAAAGCTCAGTTACTCTCATAGAAATTCTACGATTTTTGGCCCTTCCTTCGGCAGTTTCGTTGGATGCTACTGGCCATTGCTCGCCATATCCTTCTGATTTCAACCTTTCGGGTACTATTCCTAGTTTTACTAACTCTGCCATTACATTAGCAGCCCTTTCAGATGATAATTTTAAGTTATCAGTTGGGCTACCCACATTGTCGGTATATCCACCAATTTTTATTTTTACTTTTGAATATGTTTTTAATATTACTGATAAATTGTTGAGTTGTTTCATAGAAGAAGGCATCAATGTTGTTTTACCTGTTTCAAACAATAAATTATCAAAATCAAACCATTTAGCTTTGCTTACTTTACTTGTAGAATCACTCAAAAACACAACTACACTATCTTCTAACGAACCTTTTGCGGCTTCAAGAGTTAGTCCATCTGGTAATTGAATCAAGTTTACAGTGTCTTTTATTGTGTTTGAGCTATCTATGAGAGGAGCAACAATAGGTACATTGGATGTTTCTGGACTGGCTATTTCTGTTTTTTTGCTTAATTTCATATATCCAATAATTAAAGCAGATGACAACAAAAATGCTACAATGAATAATCCTACAAAGGTGTCGGTTGGTTTTTTCAAATTTGACATTATAAATGATATGTTTTGGTTAATTTTTTATAAATGTAGATAAAAATGAAATTAAAAAAATTAAAAATTGGATATTTTTTTATTCAAATGTAACAAAAAAATAAAAAAATCAAAATACAACACAATAATAATTTGAATCTATATGCTCAAAAGCAATTTTTTACAAAGCAAAGGCATTTAAAAATATCATGTATTTATAAATAAAATATTACTAAAAAAAGAATATTTTTTGATTTATAGAATATTATGTCCCTCCCTTTTGGATGCTGTGAATCGAACTGAAATTGGATTTAGGGAGGGGGTTTTAAAATTAAAAATAATAAGTATTTTTTTTAAAAAGATATCTTAAATGCGTTTTTACCAGATTTTTAAATTGATTTTGCAATATATTCTGCTATATCCAAAACTTTGATTTCCTTTTCTTTTTCTTTATTTTTTACCCCATCCGACATCATTACCATACAAAAAGGACAAGCAGTGGCTATATAGTTTGCCCCAGTAGAAATGGCTTCTTCTATTCTTTCAATATTTATATCTTTATTACCTTTTTCGGGTTCTTTAAACATCTGTCCACCACCAGCACCACAGCACAATCCATTGCGTTTGCTTCGTTTCATTTCTACTAAATCGGCATCTAATTGTTCTAGTAGCACTCTTGGGGCTTCATATACATTGTTGGATCGCCCAAGATAGCACGAATCGTGGTAAGTAATTTTTTTTCCTTTAAACTCGTGTGCATCAGTAAGTTTTATTTTACCATCGTTGATAAATTCTTGAATCAGTTGCGAATGATGTATAACTTCATAATTTCCACCTAGTGCAGGATATTCGTTTTTGAGGGTATTGAAACAGTGTGGGCACGCAGTTACGATTTTTTTAATATTATAGCCATTCAGTATTTGTATGTTTTGAACGGCTTGCATTTGAAACAAAAATTCATTACCTGCTCTACGAGCTGGGTCGCCAGTACAGGATTCTTCAGTACCCAAAACGGCATAATTTATTTGTAGATGGTTTAGAATTTTAATCACAGATAATGTTACTTTTTTGTATCTGTCATCAAACGAACCTGCACATCCTACCCAAAATACTATTTCTGGTTGTTTGCCTTGGGCAACTAATTCTGAAACTAAAGGAACATTGGCCATAAAACTGTTAAATTTATTTAGTCTGTTTTACACTAAATTAAAATTAAAGTTGCTCTATTTTCAAAACATATTTTACTGTTGCAAATGTTGGCTACATTCCATGACCAGTTGATTTGATTTTTCCAACAAATTATTCAAAGTTATTTTGAGATTTGAAATGATATCTGATTTTGATAAATTTATATCATCAAGTGATTCTAGTTCTACTTTTGTTTCTTTCCAAATAAAATCTACTGCATATAAGGTAGGTAATACTTCTGGTATAAGTTTTACAATATAGCTATCAGGATTGAGCCCTTTTGTAATACCACCATTTTTTAAAACTTGCATTGAATCTTCAAAAAGTTGAATTGCTTTATTCAAGTCATCGCCAACTAAGCTATCGCCTGCTAGTTTTAGCATACTCAAGAAGCCGATTTTTTGAGATAACATTCTCTGGCGGCCAGCTAGATTTATCGTTAAGTTATTATTAAAAATTACTTTATTTTTATATATTTTCTCTTCTTCTGTAAGGCTGTTTGATATTTCAACTGATACCCCAAGAATAAACATTTCGTTCGTAGATTTATCCAAAAATGGTGTTTTGATTGTCTTAAACACATGTTTTTTGCCGTTAGAAAGTGTTATAGATTGCAAAGGCAACTCAAGACTGTTTTTTGACAATATGACAGACTGATCAGTATTTCTAATTTGCTCGAGTTCTATTTTATCTGATACAAAATGGCTATCATCCTTTCCAATAATTTCAGATTTCATTTTGCCAAAAAGTTTGGCTTCTGCATTATTGATCATTTTATATCTACCTTCGTTATCTTTTAAAAAAACTGGAAAAGGTATTGTGTCAATAATTAAATCTAAGATTTCAGAGCGGGCTTCAATTTCGATTTTCTTTCTTCCTAGTTCTTCTTGAGTTGCAAGCATCTCCTCTATATTTTGTCGCATCTCTTCCTCCTGCGAACGCAGTTGTTCGGTGTTGATTTGCGACATGGAGAGTAATTTTTTAGTATTTTCTGAAATTTTTACAGACGTAATCATACTGGCTATGTCTTCTGCTATTTTTTCTACAAATGCTATTTTATAATCTTCAAAAGGGTTAAAAGAAGCAATTTCGAGTACTCCTTCTATCTCATCGTTGGCTATGAGTGGCATCAACAACAAATATTTTGGGTTTGATATGCCCAGTCCAGATGTTATTTTGAGATAATCATTGGGGATTTTGTCTGTATAAACATATTTACGCTCTAGATATACCTGCCCCACCATTCCTTCGCCAGGTTGTATTCTTTTTTGTAAGAATTTTTTTCTGTCATAAGCATAGCAAGCGAGCATTTCTAAATAAGCATTTTCTGGATTTGTATCATTCAAATCCATAAATAATGCAGCTTGATTGGCCTCCAAATATTTTACTAATTCGTAAACAATGGCATCGCCAAGATCAGAAAGTCCCTCGTTGGCTCTTAATATTTGCGAAAAATTTGCAGTTCCTGTTGCTGCCCAAGTTCTTTGACTTTCAAGAATTTTATTTCTTTCATTTTCTTCAATATATTCTTTTAATTTAAGTTCATTTAATGCAATTTTTTCTTTTTCTTTATTCAACTCAAGCAATAAAAGGTCTGTTTCTTCATCAGTTTTATTTTGAGTTAATTTAAAATATATCAACCCTGCTGATAGACCAGAAAGTGCCACTATGAATATAAAAGTTGAAACTATGCCTTGATTTTTTACTAATTCATTATCATACAATTCATTAAAATAATTATTAATATATGGCACAGAAACAAACATTATAGCATTAAGAATTAAAACAATGTTTAATTTTTTTCTTTCTGTTTTAGGATAAATATACCAAGGGAAAATACAAAATGCTAGCTGAAGCGTATACAATGAAGCAATTGGTTGGTCGTTGCTTTGCATGATATACGCATGATATATTGTAAATACCAAGGATAATACAAGACTTATAAGAAATCTTGCCAAGCTATACATAAATAAAAAATTGCAATAAATGGTAATAATAGTAACTGCTGCAAAAATGACACTTAAAAATACTAATCCATTGAAATAAAAGTAAGAATAAATGCCAAATGGCAATGATAAACTTAGCAGAGCCAATGCTATAAAATTGCAAATCTCAATATTATTATTGGTATCTGAAGAGTTTTTTGATTGTAAACCAGATTTCAAAAAAGTATTTATATTCATACTATTAATTTTAATATTTAGAATAAATTACATTGATTTATCTTTAACCTACGTAAATATATTATTTTATTAAACAAAGTAATGAATTTATATTTATAGTACAAAAAAATGTTTAAAACAATATTCTTAAAAGTAATAATTTTGAAGGTTATTGATTATTGATTATTGAATTTTGATTAAAATTCGTGCATTGGTAACTTTATAAATGCGTTAGCTAAGCCCCCTTCGGGGGTTTGGGGGCTTATTGAATATTGAATATTGATTATTGATTATTGATTATTGATTATTGATTATTGATTATTGATTATTGACTATTGATTATTGACTATTGACTATTGATTATTGACTATTGATTATTGACTATTGATTATTGACTATTGATTATTGACTATTGATTATTGACTATTGATTATTGACTATTGATTATTGACTATTGATTATTGACTATTGATTATTGATAAGGGTAAACTCATTTAAAAAATTTCGCTCAAAAACCCCTATCCCAACCCTTTCCCCAAGGGGGAAAGGGCTTTGTCATTTTGTAATTTTAAGCAAATAGTATTGTAAAATAACAACTATCTTTTTAAATGCGTTTGCCCTGATTATTAATTATTGATTATTGATTAAAATTCGTGCATTCGTGGCTTTATAAATGTGTTAGCTAAGCCCCCTTCGGGGGTTTGGGGGCTTTTTGATTTTTGATTTTTGATTTTTGATTTTTGATTATTGATTATTGATTATTGATTATTGATTATTGATTAAAATTCGTGCATTGGTAACTTTATAAATGCGTTAGCTAAGCCCCCTTCGGGGGTTTGGGGGCTTTTTGAATATTGATTATAGATTATTGATTATAGATTATTGATTATAGATTAAAATTCGAGCATTCGAGACAAAATAATGCGTTAGCATAAAAAATTAAAAAAAATCCTATTTCCCCCTCCCTTTGGGATGAGAGGGTAGGGCAACACTATTTAATTAAGAAATTTCATTTTTAAGATATAGAAATAGTACAATTTATTTTATTTTAAATATTATAAATTAAGTAATAAATATTTTATTTATATTTTTTTTATATAACTTTTAA
>JAAFIH010000029.1 GCA_013297755.1 Cytophagales bacterium | reverse complement strand
AAAATGGACTAAATCATTTTGCCTTTAAAGCTCAGCTTTATACTAAAGCAATGGCTTTAGCTATTAATGAACTTAGAAATAATAAATTGGGAATCCAACTCAAATTTGATTTTGCGTAACATGAGTTGTTAATAATAATTTTTACAATCTTAAAGACTTAATTTTATATTTCCAAATCAAATTTGAATTTTTGTGTTGTTTTTCTTACTAACCTTAAGAAAATTATCTTTTTTATCGAAAATAAGGTAAAAATCAAATGTTAGTTATTAAAAAAAGTAACAAAAAAATAATAAATGAATAAAAGTAGACTTAAATACTTCTGGCTCTAGGAATGACACAAATAAAATTTATGTAGAGCTTTCATATAGATACAGCCCAGATGTTAAAAAAATCCAATCTTATAAGTTTTTATCGCGCCCAATGACAGTTAAAGGGTGTTTTGAAATCTATAATCATCAAGGAAAATTATTATTCTTAAATAAAGTAGGATCGGTTGGCACAAACTTTACTATGAAAATTGAATACTATAGACTTAAAGACAAATTCCTTAAAAAGTTGACTGAAGAAATCAACGAATATAAAGAAAAAAAATAAATTGAAATTGTTACTAAAATTGAATACTCATTTTACAAAAATTGGTATTTTGTATAGCTTACTTTTTACTTTTGATTCTCAAGCAAAAAAAATTTATCCAAACATTGAGTTGGGGTTCAATCCTTCTTACAATATTTTGTTTAGCGACATTTCTCCTTGTTTTGATAATTCATTTGGATACAATTTTTATTTTTTGAATAGAAAAAAAAATAAACCTGAAGGCAAAAAATTTTCATGCTTTGGATTCTCTTTAGGTTATAATAATTTTAATGCAAATAATAGACCTTCATTTTTGAAGTCAGACGAAAGATATTTTGATGATTTATCTCAAGGCTATATAAATTATATTGATACATTAATTTTTTCTTCTTATGCTGCATTTTCATTTTTAGGTCAATTTAGAAATGAAATACAAATATCAAAAAGTAAAATCTTTTTTGTTTGGGGGTTCGACATAGGTTTCTCTCGTCACAATTACAATTTTTCTCGTGAGAGGTATGGGGGTAGTTTAGGTAGTGGTGGTTCTAACATTGGCGCACCTGGTATAAATTTTAATATAAAAGTTGGGTTACTATATGAATTAGCGAGAAATTTTGGATTTTCGATTGAAAACAAATATGCTGTTATTATAACTAAGGCCAAATTTAGGGATGCTGATGGAGCAAATATAAATCATTTTTTAGTTCCAAATTTTAATATTTTTGTTCGTTTCTAACCAATTAATTTTTTGTATTTACTTGTATCAAAAAAGGAGGATTGCAAAATCCTCCTTTTTTTAAAATCTATTTCAAATTCCCAACCATTTCTTCGGGTTTTACCCAAGCAGTAAATTGCTCATCGGTTACCAAACCTAGTTTTATGGCTGCCTCTCGCAATGTAGTTCCCTCTTTGTGAGCCGTTTTGGCTATTTTGGCTGCATTGTCATATCCCACATGTGGATTGAGTGCAGTTACCAACATCAGCGAATTTTCCATGTGTTGTTTTATCATTGGCAAATTTGCTTCAATGCCTTGAGCACATTTTTCGTCAAACGACACACAAGCATCGCCAATCAAACGAGCTGATTGCAACACATTAGCTGCTATTACTGGTTTAAAAACATTTAATTCAAAATGCCCCA
This sequence comes from Cytophagales bacterium, assembly GCA_013297755.1. Taxonomy (GTDB): domain Bacteria; phylum Bacteroidota; class Bacteroidia; order Cytophagales; family UBA9547; genus REAG01. The sequence goes on along the minus strand of JAAFIH010000029.1, from coordinate 63,295 downwards.
TCGAGCCCCCAATCGAAACAGCCACATCGTTGCCCATCACTTGTGCACAAACCATGGTCATGGCTTCTGGCTGCGTTGGGTTTACTTTTCCTGGCATGATAGACGAACCTGGTTCGTTGTCTGGAATTACAATCTCGCCAATACCACTTCTAGGGCCAGAACTTAGCATGCGAATATCATTTGCCACTTTCATCAATGCCACAGCCGCACGTTTCAATGCTCCAGAAAGTTCTACCATGGCATCGTGAGCTGCTAGGGCTTCAAATTTATTAGGTGCAGTTATGAAAGGTAATTTTGTAAATTCAGCAATTTTTTTGGCCACCAATACATCGTAGCCTTTGGGGGCATTCAAACCTGTGCCAACGGCTGTTCCACCCAAAGCCAATTCTTTTACCATCTCCAACGCATTTTTTATGGCCCGAATCGAGTTGGTCAGTTGTTGAGCATAGCCCGAAAATTCTTGTCCCAACGTCAGAGGTGTGGCATCCATAAAGTGGGTACGACCCGTTTTTACTATCTTATCAAAATCTTTGGCTTTTTTTGCTAAGGTGTCTCTCAGTTTTTCTAAACCAGGAATAGTAATTTCAACTGCCGATTTATAAGCAGCAATGTGCATGGCTGTTGGGTAGGTATCGTTTGACGATTGAGATTTGTTTACATCATCGTTTGGGTGCAAAACCTTTTTATCATCCGTAAGATTTCCGCCTTTTAGTACGTGTGCACGATTGGCAATTACTTCGTTTACATTCATATTTGATTGAGTGCCTGAGCCAGTTTGCCAAATTACCAAAGGAAACTCAGCATCTAAAGAACCCGTCAAAATTTCATCACATACTTTTCCAATTAAATCGCGTTTTTCGGCAGTCAATACACCTAATTCTGTATTGGTATAAGCTGCTGCTTTTTTCAAATATGCAAAAGCATAAATCACTTCTTTGGGCATACTGGCTTCGGGTCCAATTTTAAAATTGTTTCTCGAACGCTCTGTTTGGGCTCCCCAATAGGCATTTGAAGGCACTTTTACCTCTCCCATGGTATCTTTTTCTATTCTGAACGACATTTTATTTTAATTGATTAGTATAAATTTGGATGTATAATTTTTTTTGTAAATCTAAAAATAAAATCATAACTCCATTCAAAAATTGTATAATTTATTTATTTATATTTTATAAAAATGAATCAAAAATAAGTATGATAATATTACTTTTCTTATTAAAAATAAGATCATTATCTTTTTGTAGCGTTGATTATATAAATGTCTTCTAATATGCCACCATTGGCTATATTTTCGGCCTGAAAGTTGATATTAATGGTTTTGCCGATGATAGAGCCTTTGGCCAAAAGTTCAAAAAATACGGTATCACGAGTATTATAATCAGATCTTATTTTTTGATAATTAGCATTAAATGAAGAACCGTTTTTAGTAAAAATCACATTTTTAAGTAATGCTTTGCCTGTATTGTCATTGATTACATTTACAGTAAATTCAGTATTATTACCAGATGTGCTACCACCATTTGTGGCTGGTAAAATTACTATTTTGGCATTTACGAGGGAAACAGGAAGGCCAAAATTAAAAAAATCAATGCTTGAAGAACCATCAACGACATTGCCATAATAGTCGCCTTCTGTAATTTGAGGTTCTGGTGTGGCTTCTTTTTTGGAGCAAGCAATCACAAAAACGAAAAATGGTAAAATCAGAAATCTTAATCTATAAAAAGTAAATTTCATGGTAATTTTTTTGGCAAATGTACTAACTAATTTCTATTTTTCAAAAATCAATGAATTTGTAAAACCAATATTTTTAATAAACATCAGATAAATACGCTTCTTTTAAAAAAAATTACCCATATTTTGTGGGTCTACACATAGCGTAGAATTTGTTGAGTTGAGTAAAAAAAATAAAATATTAATTAACTTGGCTTTAAAATGATTTTTTTAAATCAATTACCATAGGTAGGGTTATCATTTAGTATTAAAATATTGTTTTTAAAATACATTTTAAATGAATTTATGATTTATCGTAGAAGTTAGCGTCTATAAACTTGCATTTGTGTTTTGGATTTACCATTTTTACGGCACAAATGATTTTAAAGTGAAAATGAAAACTTTTTTAATCATAATTCAAAAATATTAAACTATCTTCATTGTAAATGGAATTAATAGAAATAATAGTAAAATTTGCTTTAATCGCAATTATTTTTGGTGTAAGTTTACTTATTGCCATGTATAGCACTTATGCAGAACGCAAATTTGCGTCTTTTTTTCAAGATCGCATTGGGCCAGACAGGGCAGGTCCTTGGGGTATGTTTCAACCATTGGCCGATGGTGGTAAATTGTTTTTTAAGGAAGAGATTATTCCTACAGATGCCAACACATTTTTGTTTGTACTTGGTCCTTCTTTGGCCATGCTTACAGCTTGTATGACAAGTGCAGTGATTCCCTGGGGCACTTACATTACAATTTTTGATACAAAAGTAGATTTGCAAGTGGCTGATATTAATATTGGAATATTGTATGTATTTGGCGTAGTTTCGCTTGGTGTATATGGCATGATGATAGGTGGTTGGGCCTCAAACAATAAGTTTGCTTTGCTGGGTGCCATACGCGCTGCTTCTCAAAATATAAGTTACGAAATAGCTATGGGTTTATCCATAATTGCTGTAGTGATGGTAACTGGCTCGCTTTCGCTCAAAGATATGGCTGTATGGCAGGGCAACCATGTATGGATGGTGGTATGTCAGCCCCTAGGATTTGTAATATTTTTGATTTGTGCATTTGCCGAAACCAATCGTGCTCCTTTTGATTTGCCAGAGTGCGAAACCGAGCTTGTAGGTGGCTATCATACCGAGTACTCTTCTATGAAACTAGGCTTTTTCTTATTTGCAGAGTACATCAATATGTTTATATCTTCTGCCATTTTGGCTACACTGTATTTTGGCGGATATACATTTCCTTTTATGAACGATTTGGGCTTATCGCAAAATACCATGAGTGTGCTTGGCATTGTGTTTTTGTTTGCTAAGATTTTCTTTTTTATATTTCTATTTATGTGGGTACGTTGGACAATTCCACGCTTCAGATACGACCAATTGATGCGACTTGGATGGCAAGCACTGATTCCACTTGCTATCATCAACATTATCATTACAGGTATTGTAATTATATTTGTTGGTTAATTTGTGTTTGTTTTTAAATGATGATGCACATTTTTATTGCCAATAAATGAAAAATGAAATAAGAGTATCTTTATTTGCTTCTGGGTCTGGTACTAATGTGGCCAATATTATTCAATTTTTCAAGAATGATAGTCGTATAAAAATAAATCATCTGTTTTGTAATAAACCAGAGGCCTTGGTACTGACTAGAGCCAAAAATGCAGGTATTGCAACTACTGTGTTTGATAAAAGCGATTTTTACAATACAGATGCAGTACTACAAAAGTTAGACATATTACACACAGATTTTATAGTTTTGGCTGGTTTTTTGTGGCTTACACCTGCAAGTTTAATCCAAAAATACCCCAATAAAATTCTGAACATTCATCCATCACTTTTGCCAAAATATGGTGGAAAGGGCATGTATGGCAATCATGTTCATCAAGCAGTGGTAGCCAATAGAGAGCAAGAATCGGGTATAACTATACATTTTGTAAACGAACAATACGATGAAGGTAAAATAGTGATGCAAGCAAAAGCAAAAATACTGCCCACAGACACAGCCCAAGATGTGGCCACCAAAATACACCAATTAGAGCAAGTCTATTTTCCTTTGGTGATACAAAAAACTATTTATGATATTTTTTAAGTTGAAAAAGAGTTTTTAAATTTTATGGGTATTATTCAAAACCCCAATTTTATTCTCAAAAAACCTCTTACAACTGAATTTTAGAACTGCACATTCTTTACTCAAAACTTATGTTTAGACCCATTACACAGAATCCAAAAGAACTATTCACAAGAGTTGAAGTTTTTAGCAGTATCAGTATTGTTTATTTTCAAAAAAATTACTTAAACCCCAATAATTCGCTCAAAACTTTCATTATGACTTAGAAGTGAGGGAATTAAAGGAGTGAAAGTATTTAAAAGTAGCCTTTATATTATTGACTAGTACTAAAACTATTTTTTGCCAGCAGCTATTGCTTTTAATTTACTCATTTGATCGCCTGCCAAAATTTTAGACAAATCTGGAGTGTAAGAACTTACAAGAGCAGCAGCTTGTGCTTTGGGGTCAGTAAGTTTTGTCATATCCATTTTAGAAACTAATCCTTTCACTTTCTCCACTTGATCGGTTTTGAGATTCAATTTTTGAGTAAGCATACCCATCACCATTTGCACTTTTGGGTCGGCTACAGATGCAGCAGGAGCGGCACTTTTGGCTGCATTTTTAGCAGCTTCTGCATTGGATAAGCCTTCTTTTTTAAATTTATCGGCCTCAGAACTCATTTGTTCGGGTGTGGCTGGTACTGCTGCTGGAGCTGCAGGCACTGCTGGAGCACTAGGTAGCGATTGCGAAAATCCAACTAGGGCTGTTGCAACCGAAAATGATACTACTAAAATTTGTTTTTTCATTGTTTTATTATTTATAAATTAAATAGATTATTTACCAAAAAAGCTACCTATCAAGCTACCTATGCCACCCCCTTGTTTGTCGTTGGCACCGCCAGTAAATTGCCCTATAAGGCTAGCTATATCGCCACCACCTTTGCCAGTAAGGGAGCCTACTATGCCGTTCAAATCAAAACTATTGTCGTTGGGGTCGTTTGTTTTGTTCACAAATTTATCCATTACCATTGGTATAAGCGAAGATGCTATGCCATTTGCTATAGCTGGCGAAATACCAAATTTTTGAGCATACTGACCTGCTAGGTTAGAAACTATACCATTAACCAAAGGATTGGAACCACTACTAGCTTGGCCACCCCCCTGAAACATACTTATCAGATTGCCAATGCCACCACCAGAGGCTTGTCCTTTGAGGGCATCAAAAATCGAACTGCCTGCCATACTTATTGCCTCATCGTTGTGTTGATTAGGTATATTGTTATTATTTATAATGGCATCGCCAGCATTTTGTTTTACTAATTCTAATAAGTTTTCTAACATGGTTTACTTTATGTTTAATTATTAATTTAAAAGCAATATACAATCAAAAAAAATTAAATAGCAAATATTGAAGGGATTTTTTAGCTAAATGGCTATATTATAAAGACCAACACCTTCAAAATCTATGTGAACAATATTTCCTTTTACGGTTTTTCTGTAAACAATCTCTTTGCCTTTGGCATCTGTTACTTTTATATTTTTGATATTAGCAAATACCAAAGCATTTTTGCCAAAGGCTTCTATTGCGTAATTTTTTGCTTTGATAGACAATAATTTTACTGTAGATTCTAGTAATAATGACTGATTATTTGTATCAATAGTGCCATTTACTATTACAGTATTGTTGCCATTTAGAAGTAAGTTTTCTGGAATTTGTAAACTGCCCAATAGGGGTTTGTTGTTTATAAAAACTGATTTTATTTTATCTCCATTGCCTTCAAATTTAAAATCAATGATACTGTTTTTATACGCATATTTTTCTAAAGTAGTAAGATATGTTGTAGGTCTAACACCAATACCAAAAGCACTTCTTCTTACTCCTAAATTGGCTATGGCGGCAAGCATGGCAGTTATCGAAAATGGCTGTGGACGCACATCATGGTATACATTGCAATCGGCTACATCTACAATTTCGGGGATGGTATAGGGCATGGGCAAACACTGACCAGGTTTTATACATTGTGGAATGATATAGTCTATGGCAGCGATTAATTTTTTTTCGCCATGTATGTAGCTATCCATACCTGCTATGTTTGAAAAAAAAGCAGACAAAAAATAGTCATTTGGCTTAGCCATTTGGCGATTATAAAATCCTAGTCTTATGTCTTGTAAATCAGCTTGGTTTGGCAAAAAAGGCGGTACTGTAAGTCCCCAAATGTGGTCGGTTTCGTCAAAGCCCATAGAATCGGTCATTATTTCTTTTCCTCGATTGTTCATTACCATTCCAAACGATGGAAAAGGTTTGGTCATTTCGTAATAATTCATACATTTATCTCCTAGTTTTTTTGCTTTTGCTAAGTAAGATTCTTTCAATGGAGATTTGCTCATGGCCGACATCATTATATAATTGGCATAGCATATCGAGTTCATGTATTGATCGTATCCTTTTACGATGGTATCTTTGCCCCAAAGCGATAGATTATTGCCACCTGGTTTGCCACAGGCATCGTCAAAACCATCGCCTGGGCTTTTATAATAAGGCGATTCGCAATAATGGTACCTAAAAAACATCTCCTTTTTGGAATCATAAAAATTGTTTTCTAGCCACAAAATATTGTCCTGCAAAACCGACATATATTTATCGGTCAAAAATTTGTTTTTACCAGTTTGTGTATAATAAGTATAGGCCGACCAAATGGCGTAAAATGGGCCATCCTCTTCTTCTTTGGTGATTGGGCTTGTCAGTTGGCCAAAAAAGCGTTCGCCTTTGGCGTTTATGGTAGGGTTTTCGAGCAAATATTCGAGCCATTTCTCGAGTGGTTGAGCCCATCCAGTGTAGGCATTGTAGCTAAAAACCATGCCACCATCTCTTACCCAAATCAGGTAATAAATGTATCTAAGGGCTGCCCTCATGGCACCACTTTCGTCTTGCATAGATAAGATAATACGTTTATTTACATCAATTATTTTTTGCAAATCAGGGTTGTTTCTTACTTTTAAGATTCCAGTATTTAAGCCATTTTCTATCAATTTTTCATTTTGAAGTAGCAGTAATTTTTGGCTTGTAGCCGCAATTTCTGATGCTATATTTTGGATTGGTTCTGAGGATTCATCGGCAACAAAAACCAACATTTGATTGGCCTCTATGGCTATGCGGCTGTAGTGGCTGCGGCCTTTTTCTACTATTTTTTGGTGTGTAAATGTACCATTTCCTTGCCCTAAAAGTGCTGCAAAAGTAAGCGTTTTGCCTCTTTCTGCATGTGTGGTAACTATACTTTGATTTGTTTTGGATGTAATTATATCCAATTTATCGGTTTTCAAATCTATGATTTCATCGTTTTCAAACCAAATAACCACAGCTTGCTTGTCGTAAATGGATACTATATGTAGTTTATTGCTGGTATAATTGATTGTAGAATGAAAAGCATCGTAATTGCAGGAAACAAATTTTTGGTAAGGCAAATTGGGGAAGCCAATTCTATCAAAAACACAAGTCTGATCGTCACGATTCGAGAAATTGCGGTCGCTAGCTTTGAGCGATTTGCCAGCTAAGGGCGAAATCCATAATTCTAATTTTTGTCTATGTAAGTTTTGTTCAATTCGTATGCCCTTTCGGTTGTGCATCAATACAAAACTTTGTCCATTGATACCCTCTTTTGAGGCATTATCAAACATGACTTGAGAAATAGATTCAGTACTTTTTTGGGCATACAAGCCAAAAGAAATCCCTATTAATAATAAAAAAAAATTTTTCATAAAATAAAATAAAGTAAAATTTAAGGCATGCAAATTACCTATATTTGTATAAATTTAATAATAAATGTTAAATTATTGTGATTGGTGTTGGTATTGTAATTGGGTATAATCATTTGGAATAGGGAAGGGGAAAGTTTTTATATTTTTTTAAATAAAATTAAAAATGTGTTACAAAATTTTATTAACTAGCAATTAAATACTCCTAAAATGAAATTTCTTTTTAAAGCTTACTTCTTATTCATTTTAATAATTCTAGACAGCTGCTCTGATAAGAAAGTTGAAAAAGAATATATTTTTAAAATCAAAATTAAGCCATTTGATGAAAAGAAAATGTTTGATACTCGTTATGTATCAGATTATATGTTTGATTTGCAAGAAGCAAATATAGATTCTCTGCAAAAAGAAAGTAAAAAGTATTTTCTTAAAGCTATTGACTTGGCAAAAAACAAAAAAAAGCCAACTGAAGCTATGCCACTTTTTAAAAAGTCTATAATTCTTTATCCAGAAGCTAAAACCTATTATGAACTTGCTAATGCAGTATTAGATTCTAAAAATATAGAAGAAATAAAAAATATTTGGCAAATAGTAAGCATACTTGAAAGACTTGACTACAAACCAAGCTCAAATATTAGTTTATTAAGAGTTTTAGATAATTATTACACTTCGTTATATGATTCAGACAGAGAGAAAGAGAATAAAGAAAGTATTAAAAATCGAGCCATTTCCTTGTTAATTTCATGTTTTAGAAATGGAAATTTGTCTTTTGAAGAAATTTCTAAAAATCCTAGACTTTCTAATTTATTACTTGACAAATTATTTAAAGCTGAATATGCTGAATATTTGGCAAGTGCTACAAAAGTTGAGGCTAACCCCCTTTCAAATTCTTTTTTAGAGTTTGCAAATCTTTTTCCAAAAAACGCAGGAGAGTTTTCAACAACTATTTCAGACCCTGATTTGAAAAATTATACCAAATCTATTGACTATTCTTTTGCAAAATATATCCCAGAAATGGAAAACACGAGTTTCGGTAGGGAAGTTTCAAATGATTTTTTCTATGTACTAAATTTAAAACAAACCGATAACTACACAGCACTTTTATACAAATCAGTAAGTTTTTATGATAGTGAAGGAGCACCAACCTATATCATGTTGGCTACATACAACAATAATTCAGGAGAACAAATTTCAAAAACAATGTTTTCGTGCGATTGCTCGTATGAAAAACTCAAAACAGCATCTTTTTCTGGAAATACAATAAAAATAAGCGACCATAAAAGAACTTGGAAAAAAGACATTAAAAAGTTTTCGATTGATGAAAATGCAGTAAAAGAAATTGCACTTGTAAATTCTTATGAACTTGAAATTGGTGAGGATGGGCAAATAATTGACAAAACATCGAATAAACCTTTGCTAGATTCCACTTCTAAAGCCAGTTTTTTTTAAATCCATGAAATATATTTTAATTCTATTTGTATTGTTTTCAATTACTTGCACAAAAGTAGAAAAGCAAGTTGAATTCATATATTTATATTGTTTGAAAGAGTCTGAAATTTTTAATAAAGATAAAATTTGGGAACGTTTAGATATTTTACAAGTAGAAATGATAGAAAATAGTGATAAACCAAATAATTACTTTTTGCTATGTAAAGAAAAATCAGAAAAATTACTTCATAGATCGGACAGTATTTCGTCTTTTGATTTAGACAAAGCAATTTACTTAGCAAAACGTGCTATCACAATTTATCCATTACAAAATTATTACATTAGGTTGGCTGAATTAGCTAAAAAAAAAGCTAATTACTCAATAGTTACAAATTGTTATAGATTAATTATTAAGCAAGAAATTTCTTTATGGACGGAAAAATATAGTGATAACCTAACTTACGAATATTACAAATATGGCTTACTATCAAATAGCTTATACGATGAATTGGATTACCTTTTGTATAAGGACTCAACAGGCATATTAGAAAAATTTTTAAAAGATGATGACATTTTGAAAGATGAAAAAACTTCAAAAAATGTAAAAAATCTAATCTCTCTTAAGCAAATAGAGTCTGATACTGTAAAATGCTTTGAAGGGTTACTTACTTTTATTAAAGATTCTAGTCAAAACATTCAGACAAATCAAACTTCAATTTGTAAATTTTCTTATGATAGAGATTATGATGAAGGTCCAAATTATGACTTAAATTATATAGGTTTGTATCAAAAGTTTTTTGCAAATAAGAAAACCGATTTTAACAAAAAGTATTGTGAATATAATTTCTCAAATAAACTTAAAATCAATGATTCAGTAATAGCCATTACTTACAAAGTTGATACTTCTACTACTGCTTGTCCGAGTTCATTTAGACATATATTTCATTATTTAGCTACTTTTACTAAAACGGGTAAATTGATTCAATATCAAAATATTGGCTATCAAGATGGTACAAAGCTTGCTACTTATTCGCTAGATAAATCTTCTATTGAAATCATGTATTATACTAGAAACTGGAGAAATCCTTACAAAAATGACGATTTTGATAATTTAATATTAAATACAACTGTTGAGAAATCGAAAAAGCTAAAAATTAATTCCAATGGAACAATAGAAGAAATTATTGATGAGATTTAATGCTGAAAATAATCAATTCTGCGATAATTAGATTTGGAATCCAACTCAACCATGCAATAAGAGAATACATTTGGCTAGCATGTAAAATAAAAAAATGAGGAAGCACTAACACTAAAATTCGTAATGAAATAGCCGAAAGCGTAAGGGCATAACTTCTGATGGCATATTGCTGATGCTGACTAAATTTTAAATTTTTTGCATTCTTTAACGATATAAATGAAAAAATCCACCATAACAAACTCAAAATACAAAAAGAGATTTTAGCAACTATCCCTCCATTGGCATAAATTGCCATAACTAATCCACTTGGAGCCGAAAAAAAGAGTATCGTACCTATATAAAAATATCCAAAAATGCGATGCAATTTAGGATAAGTAATTCTAAAATTAGCTATAAACTGAAATACACCAAAAAATAAAGGTAAAATACTGGTTGAAATATGGATATAAAATGCTAATCTCCAAATCGTTAAATGTTGAATGGCTTGTTTTGAAAGAATAAAACCATTTTCAAAATCATTTTTGAAATATGGAATCGTAATTTTCAGCATTAAAATAGTAAAAAAAAGTATAATAAAAATAGATAAAATAGGCAAAAAGAGCCTAAAGTATTTTTTAATTGACAATATTTTTGATGTTTAGAAAAGTTAAATATAATGATAATAACTCTATTCATATATGATAGTAAGGACAGGGCATGCCCTGTCCCTTCAAATGACAACGCACCCTGTCCCTACATTTTTACCTTTTGTTTAAATACAAACGAACATCTGTAACCATCATACCTGCTGCTTTGGCGGCTTTTACTCCCAAATCTGCATCTTCAAAAACTTGGCAATACGCAGGCAATACCCCCATACGCTCGGCACATAGCAAAAAAGTATCTGGTGCTGGTTTATGATTTTTAACATCTTTTGAAGTTACAATAAAATCAAACATATTGGTTGCATTGATGGCAGCTAAAGTTTGCTTTACTACATCAGGGATTCCACCAGTGCCTATAGACATAGGTAATTTTGTATGATAATTTTTTGCAATATCATATACAGGTTGTATTGGTTTGATAGATGCTATGCTTTTTAAAAAATACTGTTCTTTATCATGGTCTACAATGCCAGGATTCATGGTTTTGTTATATTTTTGGTTGAGCATTTCTACAATTTTAAGGCCAGAGCAGCCAGCCAAATCATAAAACATTTGTTCCGAAAAATCTACTCCATAAGCATCCAAAGTGTTTTTCCAGGCCAAATAGTGTTGGGGCATAGTATCTGCTAAGGTACCGTCTAAATCAAAAATAATAGCTTTGGTTTCTGGATATATAGTGAGCATAAATAAGTTTTTTCAAATATATTGTATAAAATTTATTAAAAAAATAAATAAGGGCAAACTCATCTAAAAAAAAATATATAAAAAAGTAAAATATTACTAAAAAACTTGGTTTTTAGTATAGTTGGATTTAAAGTCCTTTCATTTTAGGTTCAATGGCTTTGTAACAGTCATTGAATGTAGGTCAGGGCTTTTAAAATAACAATTATCTTTGTTTAAAAATTCTTAAATCCGTTTGCATTAGTAATAATTTAATATTTGTATTTCAATATCATTTACTTAAAAATATTATTAACTTTCTCTTTTGGAGAGCGCCTAAGATAGAGGCAAAAATAATGCTAAAGTAAACGACATTGTTATATAAATAATAAATTGCAATCATATACTTATACAATTTTTGTAAAAACTACTATTTGATGTATGTTTGTGTAAAAAAATAGCATTTGGAAACAAAACCCAAAAGACATATTGCCATACTTGGCTCCACAGGGTCTATTGGCACACAAGCCCTAGAGGTAGTAAAAGCCAATCCTAATAAATTTGCAATAGAAGTGCTTACAGCACAAAACAACGCTGATTTGTTGATAGCTCAAGCCCAACAATTTGAACCCAACTGTGTCGTAATTGCCAACGAAACTTTGTACGAAAAAGTAAAAAATGCGCTTGCTGATTTCCCCATAAAAGTATATTGTGGGGCCAATGCCATAGCAGATGTAGTACAAATGCAAGATATAGATATGGTATTGACGGCAATGGTTGGCTTTTCTGGGTTGATACCTACCATAAATGCCATAAAAGCTGGTAAAACAATAGCTCTTGCCAATAAAGAAACTTTGGTAGTAGCTGGTGATATTATTACTAAACTTGCTTACGAAAAAGGGGTCAATATATTACCTGTAGATTCAGAACACTCGGCCATTTTTCAATGTTTGGCAGGCGAGTTTCATAATCCTATCGAAAAAATAATACTTACAGCATCTGGTGGTCCATTTAGAGGCAAAACTATTTCAGAATTAACTAATATTACTAAAAATGAAGCTCTCAAACACCCAAATTGGGCTATGGGAGCAAAAATAACCATAGATAGTGCTACTTTGATGAACAAGGGATTGGAAGTGATAGAAGCAAAATGGCTTTTTTCACTCCAAAAAAATCAAATAGATGTCATAGTGCATCCTCAAAGCATCATTCACTCCATAGTTCAATTTCAAGATGGATCGATGAAAGCCCAAATGGGCTTGCCAGATATGAAATTACCAATCCAATATGCCCTGGGTTATCCTAGCAGAATAAAATCAGATTTTCCTAGATTCAATTTTTTGCAATACCCAAACCTAAGTTTTACAAAACCTGATACTGACACATTTATTAACCTAAAACTTGCTTTTGAAGCACTAGACTGTGGTGGCAATGCAGCTTGTGTGCTCAATGCAGCCAACGAAGTAGCAGTAGAAGCATTTTTGACCGATAAAATTAAATTTTTGGACATAGCAAAAATAAACGAAAAAACATTAAGTAAAGTAATATTTAAAAATAATTGCTCCATAAACGATTATTTAGAAACAGATAAAGAAGCAAGAGCAATAGCTATGGAATATGTGTAAAATAATAATAATTAAAATATAAATAATTTATAAATATTACTTTTATAACTATAATTATACAAACGCCACATACATAATTTATCACTAAATTTTAAGTATTCTATCATAATAAAAAAATTATTTCAGTATATTTGCACAAAATATTAGAAAAATAGAAAAAGTTTAAAATCGAATAGTACATAAATGATTAAACGCTGGAAAGAGGCATTGAATAACAGACAATTTCTTTTAGAACTGCCCACATTTTCAATTATTTGCTTTGTAATGCTCTACTACTCACCCCTTTGGATGAGTTTAGTAGAAAATCAACAAGGAAAAATTCTTTACGATCCCATTTTAGACGCTTTACCAGCCATAGATTGTTCTATCGCCATCATGACAATCGTCTATGGCTCCATGTTCTTGTCGTTGAGTGTGCTTTTGACACAACCCATGAAGTTTATGCACGCTGTTAAAACTTTTTATATTGTTGTTACGCTAAGATACTTACTTATTTATATAATTGCACTTGAGCCACACCCATCAATCATCTTACTCAAAGATCCATTTTTGGCCATGATAGTATATGATAGTCAAGCCATAACCAAAGATTTGTTTTTTTCAGGACACATGTCTACCATCTGTATGGCTTTTATATTTATGCCTTACAAGCCATTAAAATATTTGCTTTTGGTAGCATGTATTTCGCTTGGTCTTTTGTTGATGATTCAGCATGTGCACTATTCTTACGATGTATTTGCAGCAATTATTATCACTTGGGGTGGGTATAGAATAGCACAGCTCAACTGGTTGGTAAGCCCAATTTTTCAAAATGCAAGTACACAATTTATACCAGACAAAGTTTACAAAGGCAAAATGTCGATGACAGCTTCGAGAAAAGAAAAAGAATTGGTTTAGTATGAACACACTATTTCCAATATTTGTAAAATTTGACAAACTAGATATTCTAATTGTAGGTGGTGGCAATGTTGGACTCGAAAAATTAGAAGCCATATATAATAATTGTCCAGAGGCAAAAATAGCCTTGGTGGCTCCATTTATAAAAGAAGAAATTTATACCATTGCTCAAAAACATACTACTTTAAAGTTGCATCTAAGAGCATTTAGATGGGATGATTTGGAGCAAAAAAATATCATTATCTGTACGACAGATAACAAGCAGCTACATCAAAAAATTTACGAGAAAGCCAGAGAAAAAAAAATTCTAATCAATGTAGCCGATACACCCCCTTTGTGTGATTTTTATCTAGGCTCTATTGTTCAAAAAGGAGATTTGAAAATAGCTATTTCTACCAATGGCAAATCGCCCACTTTTGCCAAACGATTAAGAGAAATTTTTGCTGAAAGTCTACCCACAGACAATATAAACGATTTGTTGGATTCGCTTGGAGCTTTTAGAGATAAACTAAAAGGCGATTTTCAACATAAGGTAAAAACACTCAACGATTTGACAAAAAAACTCACAAATGAGTAATAATTAGAATTTTTAATATTAAATTAAAAATAATTTTTAACTAAAAGTCAATAATCATTCCTAAATAAGAATTTATTTTTTTACTTTCATACAAAAATTTAAAAATGAGTATGAAAAATTTTTATATATTACTCCTATCTATTTTGTGTTTTACTTTTGCAAAAGCACAAATCATAGAAAACTTCTCAGATGGCGACATCACCAATAACCCTACTTGGCAAGGCGATATTGATAATTTTACAGTGTTAGGCACAAATATTTTGCGTTCTAATAGTAGCATTGCAGGCACCTATTTTATTACAACTACTTTTGACGGCACCTCTACATTGGGCAAAGAATGGCAAATATCAGTAAGGCATAACTTGGCATCATCGACAACAAATTTTAGCAGAATATATTTAGCCTCAAATGCTATCAATCTAAATGGAAGTTTGGCAGGATATTACTTACAACTTGGCGAAGCCAATGCAACAGATGTAGTAGAGTTATTTAGGCAAAATGGTAATACTCGTACTTCACTCATGAGAGGTACAACTACTATAGCTAGTGCATTTAATATTGATATAAAAATAAGTTGTTCTTACTCAGGCCTTTGGCAATTATTTGTAAAAACAATTACAAATCCAAATTTTGGACTTTTAGAAAACACCTTCCAAGATAATACCAATACTATTTTTAATTATTTTAGTATTCTTACTACGTACACAGCTACAAATAGATTAAACTTTCTATTTGATAATATTACAGTAACGTCTCTACCTGACATCACTCCTCCAACAATTATTGGGGCCTCAGTGTTGGGATTCAATCATTTAAAAATACAATTTGATAAAAATATAGATTTGATAACAGCCACAACTACAGGAAATTATAAAATAAATAATGGAATAAACCCTACAAATATTACTTTTGAAAATAATAGATTTGCAACTATTTCTTTTTCAGGAATTACTTTTTTGGGTATAAATAATCTTACTATAAATGGCATAAAAGATTTGAATAATAATGAAATAGCCTCTAATACAATAATTAATTTTTCTTACACGACACCAACACCAATAATAAGTAGTAAATATAGAGATATTGTTATCAATGAAATATTTGCAGATGTAAGTCCACCCATAGGACTGCCTGCCGTTGAATATTTGGAAATATACAACAACACAACTCAAGTATTTAATTTGCAAAATTATGTATTGGTCGATGGCACCACAAATAGAACGATAAACTATCCAGTAAGTATTTTAGGAAACGAGTATGCTATCATTGTTGCAAGCAATAGTAATAAATCAATCATAGAATCAGTTATTTCAAACATAAAAGTTATTACTTTGTCTGGTTTTGGACTGACAGATGGTGGCGAATCTTTAAAATTAAAAAATCAAAACGACAACCTCATTGATAGTTTAACTTATACACTCAACTGGCACAATGAAGCAACAAAAAAAACAGGTGGCTGGAGTTTAGAACTCATCAACCCTACCACAACTTGCTCTGGTTCAGGTAATTGGGGTTCGTCAGTGGCTGATTTGGGTGGAACACCAGGAAGTCAAAATTCTATTTACACAACAACTATTTCTGCCCAAAAACCCTTTATAAAAAACTATAAACTTACCAATACTGTTGTTACTTTTGCAGTATCAGAAACTGTGGCTGAGTTTTCGAGCAATGCTATTTTTACAAGTACTGCCATTGGTTTTTCGTCTCAAAACATACAAAACGATAGCATCAAATTGGTTTTTAATGCTCCCCTTCAAATAGGAAATAGGTATCCTATTCGTTTACAAAATATACAAAACTGTAATCAAAATATACTTTTAGATACTACCATTATAATACAAATATTACGAAAAGCCAATGCAGGAGAAGTAATAATTACAGAAATATATGCAGACGAATCTCCATCTAATGGGTTGCCGTTTGGCGAATTTGTAGAAATTTATAATACCACCAACAATACGTTAGATTTGAGTGGCTTCAAACTCAAAGATGCCACCACAACATCTGGAGCAACTATTCCTAATCTTACCAAAATCTTACCCAACGAATACATTATTCTTACCAGCACAGCCAACGCCTCTGCATATAGTGTTTATGGAAAAACAGTTGGGTTACCCTCGTTTCCTAGTTTAAATAGCACTGGCGACAACCTTTTCTTGGTTAGCGATGCCAATGTTAAAATTTCAGAAGTATTTTATTTGCAAAGTTGGCACAGCGAAACTTCCAAAAAAGAGGGTGGCTGGAGTTTAGAACTCATCAACCCTACCACAACTTGCTCTGGTTCAGGCAATTGGGGTTCGTCAGTGGCTGATTTGGGTGGAACACCAGGAGGTCAAAATTCTATTTACACAACAACTATTTCTGCCCAAAAACCTGTTATAAAAAACTATAAACTTACCAATACTGCTGTTACTTTTGCAGTATCAGAAGCCGTGGCTGAGTTTTCGAGCAATGCTATTTTTACAAGTACTGCCATTGGTTTTTCGTCTCAAAACATACAAAACGATAGCATCAAATTGGTTTTTAATGCTCCCCTTCAAATAGGAAATAGGTATCCTATTCGTTTACAAAATATACAAAACTGTAATCAAAATATTCTTTTGGATACTACCATTATAATACAAATATTACGAAAAGCCAATGCAGGAGAAGTAATAATTACAGAAATATATGCAGACGAATCGCCTTCTAATGGATTACCCTTTGGCGAATTTGTAGAAATTTATAATACCACCAACAATACGTTAGATTTGAGTGGCTTCAAACTCAAAGATGCCACCACTACATCTGGAGCAACAATTCCTAATCTTACCAAAATCTTGCCCAACGAATACATTATTCTTACCAGCACAGCCAACGCATCTGCATATAGTGTTTATGGAAAAACAGTTGGGTTACCCTCGTTTCCTAGTTTGAATAGCACTGGCGATAACCTTTTCTTGGTTAGCGATGCCAATGTTGAAATTTCAAAAGTATTTTATTTGCAAAATTGGCACAGCGAAATTACCAAAAAAGAGGGTGGCTGGAGTTTAGAACTCATCAACCCTACCACAACTTGCTCTGGTTCAGGTAATTGGGGTTCGTCAGTAGCTGATTTGGGTGGAACACCAGGCTCACAAAATTCAATATACACAACAACTATTTCTGCCCAAAAACCTTTTATAAAAAACTATAAACTTACCAATACTGCTGTTACTTTTGCAGTATCAGAAGCCGTGGCTGAGTTTTCGAGCAATGCAATTTTTACAAGTACTGCCATTGGTTTTTCGTCTCAAAACATACAAAACGATAGCATCAAATTGGTTTTTAATGCCCCACTTCAAATAGGAAATAGGTATCCTATACGTTTACAAAATATACAAAACTGTAATCAAAATATACTTTTAGATACTACCATTATAATACAAATATTACGAAAAGCCAATGCAGGAGAAGTAATAATTACAGAAATATATGCAGACGAATCGCCTTCTAATGGATTACCTTTTGGCGAATTTGTAGAAATTTATAATACCACCAACAATACGTTAGATTTGAGTGGCTTTAAACTCAGAGATGCCACCACTACATCTGGAGCAACTATTCCTAATCTTACCAAAATTCTGCCTAACGAATACATTATTCTTACCAGCACTGCCAACGCCACTGCATATAGTGTTTATGGAAAAACAGTTGGATTACCCTCGTTTCCTAGCTTGAATAGCACTGGTGACAACTTATTTTTGGTTAGCGATGCCAATGTTGAAATTTCAAAAGTATTTTATTTGCAAAACTGGCATATCGAAACTACCAAAAGTGATGGAGGCTGGAGTTTAGAACTCATCAACCCTACCACAACTTGCTCTGGTTCAGGCAATTGGGGTTCGTCAGTAGCTGATTTGGGAGGAACACCAGGCTCACAAAATTCAATATACACAACAACTATTTCTGCCCAAAAACCTTTTATAAAAAATTATAAACTTACCAATACTGCTGTTACTTTTGCAGTATCAGAAGCTGTGGCTGAGTTTTCGAGCAATGCTATTTTTACAAGTACTGCCATTGGTTTTTCGTCTCAAAACATACAAAACGATAGCATCAAATTGGTTTTTAATGCTCCCCTTCAAATAGGAAATAGGTATCCTATTCGTTTACAAAATATACAAAACTGCAATCAAAATATTCTTTTAGATACTACCATTATAATACAAATATTACGAAAAGCTAATGCAGGAGAAGTAATAATTACAGAAATATATGCAGACGAATCTCCATCTAATGGGTTACCCTTTGGCGAATTTGTAGAAATTTATAATACCACCAACAATACGTTAGATTTGAGTGGCTTCAAACTCAGAGATGCCACCACTACATCTGGGGCAACTATTCCTAATCTTACCAAAATATTACCCAACGAATACATTATTCTTACCAGCACAGCCAACGCCTCTGCATATAGTGTTTATGGAAAAACAGTTGGATTACCCTCGTTTCCTAGCTTGAACTCAGATGGTGATGGTATTTCTTTGGTTGATATTGATGGCACTGTAATTAGTGCTGTAACTTATAGCAAAACTTGGTATGCAGATCAAGTGAAGCAGGATGGGGGTTTTTCGTTAGAGAAAATTGATATAAAAAATCCATGCGAAACCAATAAAAACTGGGCAGCATCTGTCAATTCGAAGGGTGGAACACCAGGTAAACCAAATTCTATTTTTGCCGAAAACCCTGATACAACGCCCCCAACTTTGATTTCTGCTTTTGCCACAGATAGCAATAAAGTTGAGCTTGTTTTTGATGATATTATCGACAAAAATTCATTTTCAAAAATAAATATTATATTACCAATATCTTTTGTTGTAAATGAGTATACTATTTTGTTGGATAGAATAAATATGACTGTTTCGTCTAATTTCAACTCAAACAAAACATATACAATATCAACAACTGGCATAAAAGATTGTGCATTAAATATGGCTCAAAACACTCAAATAGCGTCTTTTGTGTTGCCACAAAAGGCAGTACTGTCTGATTTAGTAATAAACGAAATATTGTTTAATCCATTTACTGGGGGTTCTGATTTTGTAGAGATTTATAATAAATCGTCTAAAAATATCAATCTCAATAATTTAAAATTAGCAAATTTAAACACAAAAAGTGAAGTGTCAAATTATAAAAATATTACTACTTCAAATTATATTTTAGCACCTAATTCATTTGTAGTATTTACCGATAATGTGTTGAATATTACTAATACCTATCCTAAGTCAGTAAAAAATAATTTTATAGAAATGAGTGCATTGCCAACATTTGCAGATGACGATGGAAATGTGTTACTTTTAAATGCAGATTCTTCTGTGATTGACAAATTTTATTACAAAGACGATTATCATTATGCTTTATTAGATAAAAAAGAGGGTGTATCACTAGAAAGAATAAGTGTCGAAAAAGCCACCAATTTGCCCGAAAACTGGCAATCAGCTGCTGCCACAGTAGGGTATGCCACGCCAGGATACAAAAACTCTCAATCTAAAAATGAGTTTGAAACACCTTCACAATTAATTTTGGCCGATCCATTGGTTTTTTCGCCTGATGAAGATGGTTACAAAGATTTTTCGATGCTACAATGCCAGTTGCCTGACAATGGTTATACCATATCAGTTTATATTTTTAGCTATGATGGCGAAAAAATCAAAACAATAGCTACCAATGTTCTATCAACTCAAAACCAATATTTTAAATGGGATGGCTTAGACGACAACAACAACAAGGCCAAAATTGGTTCTTATATGATTTTATTAGAAGGATTTAATTTGGTTGGCCAAAAAATTAAATTTACCTCAGAAATTGTTGTAGCAGGTAAGTTTTAAAAATTGTGCTAAAAATTATTTAAGTAATAAATTTTTTATTTTCTTAATCAATTATCCTGAGATTGAAAATAAATTTCAAAAAATATATTTGACAAATAGAGTATTATAAATAGTTGCTACTTCTTACAAGATAGTGTTTTATTACGAAAAATAATTGTTGATAAAAGCTTATTGTAGTTTAAAAATCATCTAATTGATTTTTCTATTCCTCAATTCTTTTACTGTAATTTGTTTAAAAAATAAATATTTGATGAATACTTTTTATAAAATGGTTTTATTTTTTTTGACAAAATCGGTGAAAATTTTGTTTCTCAATAATTTTAATTTTTTTTCATAAATAGTGTTTGATCTAGTTTGAGTACCAGCATAATAACGTAAAGTAAGCGGTAAAATAAAAAAAGTAGCATCTATAGGAGCAACTAAGGCAGTAGTTAGTGTCCAATAAAATAAACCACTATGCAAAGCTAAAGCAGTTATACCATAACCAAATCTATTATTTGAAAAATAAGAATACCCAGGAATAATTAAAGATATTGTATTATTTATAAATTTTAATTTTTTTAATTTCTTTATACTTTTATTACTAAAAAGTAGTTCAGTATCATCAATACCCATATAACTTAGTTGTAATTTTGAAGATACATTATCACCAATCATCAAATAACAATAGGCAGCAAGTATGTTTCTGGTATTACGCCATACATCTTCAAAGATTCTAGTTTCTAAAAAATACAATGCAGTATTATATTCCTCTAGCTGAATAAACGAAATTGCACTATAGATGAGGGCCTCTGAAAAAACATTTGCGTTTGATACAGGATTATTTATAATGAAAGCTAAATTTTGGTAGGCTTCAACTGGTTGATTAGATGATATTAAAATTTTAGATATAGTAATAATTAATTCATTGTTTTCGGTAGAATCCTTTGAAAAATATAACATTCTCTTGGCTAGTAGCAGGGCAGAGCTATAATTTTGTTGTGCTATTAATGTATCTAATAATGGTTTATAATTATTTTGACAGTTACTTTCAATGATAGTAATAAAAATTAAAAAATTTATTAAAAGTAGTCTTAAATATTGGATAGACAAATTATTTAGATTTGAGTTTTAATATAGTAGCAAAATTAAATATTACTCTTACAGCATTTTATTTAAAATATTTTTTTTCAAATCAATAGCAACAATTTCAGTTACAATTAAATTTTAATAAACAATATTCATATTTTTTTAAAAATAAGAATTAATAATTTTTTGATTACAAATATAGATACTTTTAATATAAATTGATACACAAAAACAAACCATTGAAGAATAGGAAGTAAGTTTTATATAATAAAAATTTAAAAATATTTTTTTAAAAAATTTGATTATATCAGCAATTATATCAAGTTTGAATAAAATTATCAATTACAAATGTCATCTTCAAAAAAACCTTGGATTAAATTAAGTAGCAAAGAAGTGTATGAAAATGCTTGGATTAAGGTTGAAGAGCATCAGGTAACCAACCCCGCTGGCAAACCTGGAATTTATGGAAAGGTACTTTTCAAAAACAAAGCCATTGGTGTTGTTCCAATAGACCACGAAGAAAATATTTTTTTGGTAGGACAACATCGCTATCCACTTGATCAATATAGTTGGGAAATACCCGAAGGTGGCTGCCCTATAGGCCAAGAAGACGCTCTTGATTGTGCCAAACGTGAATTGCTCGAAGAAACTGGCTTAGTGGCTCAAGAGTGGCATGTATTAGGAAAAATTCATACTTCTAACTCTGTAACAAACGAAGATGGTATTATTTTTTTAGCTCAAAATCTTACGCAATTACAAGCCGACCAAGAAGATTGTGAAGACATTACTGTAAAAAAAATACCTTTCAAAGAAGCTATCAATATGGTAATGAAAAGCCAAATCACTGATAGTATAAGTATGGTGGGTATTTTGATGGCCGAAAAATGGTTACAAGAAAAAAAAGTTGATTTTAATAAATTATAGTTGAAATATAATTTACAAAATCCTTTAGAAGTTTTAAAACAAAAGTTGCATTTGCGGCTTGCATCAGGCAAACAAAAAGTTGCATTTGCGACTTGAATCCTGCATTTACATAAAGACACAAATGGTAATTTATTGATTTGAGCTGCATAAAAGTTAGGTAAGAACCACCTTTGGATTGCTGCCATTTCATATACTATAAATGTGCCATTGATGACAATAGATGCAGATTTTGGTCATTTAAACAATACTTTTTTTAAAATAATTAAAATTTCTTGATTTATTTTTTAAAATTTACATCAATAATAAGTAAAATTTTTATAACAACAACATGCCAAACTTAGAATACATCAACCAAGAATTAGAGAAAATTGACGAGAAAATCAGTTTTTTTAGCACAAAATCACATCCATTTTTTATTCCACATTTGTTTATCAATGGCATTGGAGAAGTTCCTTTGCCATTAGTAGATATTTATGCCGAAAAAATAAAAAAAATGGCCATTCAAGCTCCATTTGGCAAAGGTAGCCAAACCATAGTAGACACTTCAGTAAGAAATACTTGGGAAATTGATGCTTCTGAAATTACTTTAAAATCAGACAAATGGGATAAATTCTTACAAAGTTGTATACATACCATAAAAACTGATTTTGGAATCGAAAACATTGAAGTTGATGCTGCATTATATAAATTATTACTTTATGAAAAAGGTAGTTTTTTCAAAAAACACCAAGACACAGAGCGAAAAAAAGGCATGTTTGCAACATTAGTCATCGTGCTGCCCTGCCAATACAAAGGTGGAGAATTTGACATTTTCTTTGATGGAACACACCATACCATAGATTTTAGCGACAGTCCAGATACCTTTAATCACATTGCTTTTTATGCCGATTGCGAACACGCCATAGCTCCTCTTACAGCTGGTTATCGTTTGACATTGGTTTATAATTTAATAAAAACGCAACCAAATAGTGAATTGCCTACTCCAACAACGACAAGCCATATCGAAAAAAATATTTTCACTTTTTTGAATAACATCAATGAAATGGATTTTCAAAAACCATTAGGCTATAAACTAAAGCACCAATACACACCCGAAAGTTTTGACTTTTATTTATTGAAAAGTACAGACACCAAAGTATGGGAAATTTTAGCATCTGTGGCATCAAAACTGGGTTGGTATTGCAATATGGCACTGGTTTCGCATACCATCGAGGGCTATCCAAACGATGGCGATTCTGATGTTATTGATGAAATTAATGAGGAATATACAACTTTTTTAAAATGGTATGATTCAAAAATACCTTCTTTAAATGGATTAGAATTTAAAAACATAGACTTCATTAATCTTTTAGATTACGAAAACGAAGAGCCAGCAGAAGTAGAATCTACTGGCTACATGGGCAATTATGGACCAGATGTTACCTATTATTATCACCATGCTTTTGTGTTTTTGTCGCCATTCAACATCTTAGGAAACGATACAGTGGTTTTACAAAATTCAAGTATTTTTGAATGGATAAAATATTACTTAAATAGTCAAGATAAACATCATTTTTGCTTCACATTAGCAGAAAAATTAACTTTATCAAACAAAAAAAATCTATCAATGGGAGATGCTGACCCACTCATTCAATTATATATAAAATATACTCCAAAATATTTTACTAATCCAAACCATATTCAAAAAGTTACCTATTTCTTCGATTGTGTTAGTCCACAAGCATTTATCCAACTTTATGAAAATGGCACAATACACCAATGGAATCAAATTTCATTAGAAATATTTAGTAAGAATGATATAAATAGCTTCATCCATTGGGTTTTGACTCTAAACGATTTTAATGTTAAAAATCAAACTTTTGCTCAAGAAATTATTGAATTTACAAAAAGCAAAATAATTACTACTTTAAATTATTTTCTTACAGAATATGCCTCAACCATGTATCTCAAGGCAAACAATGATTTGATAAAAATATTTGAAATATTACTTGCCAACCATATCGTTTGGATAAAAATCGAAAAAGATTTGTTAGATGCCATAGAAGTCAACATCAATCGAAATCTTGTCGATAAAGTTTTTGTTCCAATCATTAAAAATAAAGATAACACCACATCGAGTTTTTATAGTGGTATTTACGATATCACAATTTCATTTTTGAAACTACAAACAGCTGCAGAACCAGAAAAACCAGCAACATTCAAAAGATTTTTTCCTAAGCTAAAAAATATTGGGAAATTAGAAAATGTACTGCTTGATTTTTGTAGTGATGAAACAAAAAATACCCTAGAAATAAAAGAAATTCAAGGTATAAGAGACAATTATTTGAATATAATCTCAAATTTACAGCTCGATATTACGCACGAAACTATTAAAAAAGGAAGCCCACATACTTTAATTCTTACCAAAAGTGTAGCAAGTTACGAAAGGGATTTGATACAATATAAAACTGATTTAAAAACAATTCTAGATTTAAAACAAATATAAAAACAAAATATGAATTATACCGAAATCCCTTTCAATCACCCCACTGAAATACATCATTTATATGAAAATGATTTACTTATAGACCATGAAATTTTAAGGCAGATTATAGCTCTGCCGAGGAAAACCTTGATTCAAGATTTGGAATTAATTTTAGAATCTACATCGCTAGATTTAGATATTTATGAGGATGAAAGTGAAAAAACGTCCTTTGTGCTTCATGCTCTTTTTTTGTTAAATCATTTGAATTCAAATGAAAGTTTGCCTAAAATCATTCAATTTTTTGAAAAACATTCAGATAAAGATAATATAGAGTTTTGGCTTTCAGACCACAAAACGGAAACACTTTGGAATGTTTTTTTTAATTTGGGGTTATCAAATTTGGATGCAGTCAAAAATGCTTTATTTTCTGAAATTGAAATATTTACCAAAATGGGTATCACAAATGGAATAATACAGGCGGTTTTACATGAAAAAATTGATAAACAAATAGTAGAGCCAATTTTTAAAGAATTATTAACCTATTTCAATTCAACTTCTGTGGAACTTTTAGACTCAGATTTTGTAGCTTGTGTTTGTTCTGATGTAGTTGAGATAAAGCTGGAATCACTCTATTCAATCGTAAAAGAACTTTACGACCGAGATATTCCAAACTATGGATTTAATGGTAGTTATGAAAATTTAATGCTTGAGCAAAATAGTAATCATATTAGAAAACCATATATTGATATTTTTGAGCTGTATGAACACATTACCTCAACTTGGAATGATTATCTTTCTTACAAAGAAAAAACAAAACATCTTAAAAAAATTGATGAGGTTTTTATAAAAATGCTTTCTGAAAATCCTGTTATTAAACAAAAAAATAATTTTATTGAATATGAACCTCAAATGCCCCTTCTCAAAGAGTATAAAATAAGCAGAAACGACCCATGCTCTTGTGGAAGTGGCAAAAAATACAAAAAATGCTGTGGTGTGGATGCTTAAAAATACTATGAGCCTCTTTTAGGATTTTATCATATTAAATGTACTTAGTATTGACACATTGTATATTTTATGCAAAAAAAACCAAAATGTGCCATTTTGTCGCTTTTGGGTTCTGATTTTAACAATATGTGCCATTTTGTCTTATTTTTTGGCCTTTTTATGCTTTGGTACAGTTTTTATACATCTTTAATTGTTCGAACATTTAATCATTTATTGTATAATTTTAAAATCTAAAAAGCCATGTTTATTACAAAATATAATCCATCGTTAGTTCAAATATTTGATAATATATTTGAAAATCATTTGTCAGAACATCAGTACCACAAATCAAGTAGTTTCTTGCCCAGTGTTGATGTAATAGAGACCGAAAAAATATATGAAATTCAGGCAGCTATTCCTGGCATAAAAAAAGAAGATTTCAAAATAGAAATCGACAAAAAATTACTTACCTTGAGTGGTGAGCGTAAACTAGAAAAAGAAGAAAACACCAAACTCTACAAATCCATAGAAACAAAATATGGTAAGTTTACTAGAAATTTTACGCTACCCGAAAATGTAGATACTGATAACATAGAGGCCAATTACGACAATGGAATTCTTACCATTACAATTCCAAAATCTGATATTGTGCATACCAAAAAAACAGTATCAATTAAGTAATATTACTAAAATGAGCTTCTAAAAAACACTATATCAAAAAAATTAAATTAAAAATATAGTAAGTTTTTTAGAAGTTCATTTATTTCGTTTTCAATATCCAATTAACTCTTCTTTGATGGCATCGGCCATGAGACCCACCAACACAAATAGGTTCTCTTTCATCACAAATTCTGTATTGATATTGATTAGCAACACTTGAGCTTGCAAATTATCAGAAATAAACTGTAAAATATTATTTTCTCTAATAGATTGAAAATTACCATTTTCGGTAACTTTTACTTGTTTTTGATATTTTTCATTGGCTTTAGAAATCAAAATCTCTTTAAAATTTTGCAAATGTTCTGCATTATCATAAGTATATTCATCTGTTTGTGTTTGGCTATTTCGTTTTTTAAAATAGGTCAGATGCACAAACGAGCCATTGGCAGCATCAAATGTGTTAAACACCAAATACAAAGCATTTGGAGACAAAAACTTTTTGAGATGCTCTTGCCACAAGTAAAATCCATCGGGTATTAAGTCTTCCGTTTTTTGAAAATACGCCTTATTGTGCCTAAAATTGAAAGCATTTTCTAACTCTAATCCTTTATCGCCAAAATCTTCTTCGTTGGGTATAGCCTCATCGCCATAAAATTCGTTTGAAATATAATTAGCTCTTAATTTTTCAGACAAACAATAAGCAAAATATCCAATCCCTTGTTTGTTGAGACTTTCTGGCGAAACTATTATAATATTACTTTTTCTTTGTGTAAAGGTACCATAATCTGTGTTTGTTTCACGGTATTCTAAAAACAATTTATCCATCATAATACCATTATTTAATATTTTCATTATTCTAAATCTAAATTCATTTTTGCCTTCGGCAATTTTATAAATATCGTCTTCAGACAGCTCCAAATTTACTTTTACAGCTTCGAGGCTCAGCTGCCCACGCCTTACTTTGCAGGCAATTTCGGGAATATATTTTTTATAAAAAGCCTCCCTCAATTTGTTTCTGATGTCGCTCATTCTGCGTTTTTGCTTTGATTCTTCCATTTTTTGCACAAAACTAGACGAGATTATACCCGTAGGAATGGCCACTATCATCACCCCCATCATGGCTATGATACTGCCCAAAACTTTGCCAGCAGCCGTTATCGGAAATATATCGCCATAACCAATGGTAGTAAGAGTAATAATGCCCCACCAAAACGATTGCATTATATTAGGAAAGGCCTTGGGCTGTGCTGCATGTTCGAGATAAAACATAAGTGAGCTTGCTATAACTAAAACCGAAAAAAACATCAACAAAGTGGCCAAAAGCTCTTGCTTTTTTTCGCTCATAATTTTGGCAATAAGTAATAATGAGTGCGAATATTTATTGAGTTTAAAAACCCTCAACAGTCTGATTAGTCTAAAAATACGTAAATGGCGTAAATCAAGATTGGTAATAAATGGAATAAAAAATGGAATAATAGATATTAAATCAACAATAGAATTGGCACTAAAAATAAATTTTTTATAGGCTTGCCATTTGAGTTTTCGTGGATAATTCATATCCGAAACCCAAAGCCTGAGCAGATATTCTATGCTAAAAATAGTAACTGTAAAAACCTCAAACCAATCGAAAACATCGCCAAACTGTACATATAAATAATCATAAGATTCTAAAATAACAGCTACTACATTGAGCAAAACGAGTATTTCTATAAAAATATCAAAAAATTTGGCTCCAAAATCTCTATTTATTTTAGTACCAAAAAACTTAGCAACTTTTTCTTTTATGTGTTTTCGTTCCATGTATTGATTGATATTTTGGGAGTAATATCGTTAAAAATTTTTAAGTACAAAAAAAGACAAAGCATTTTTTTCAAAAATTCTTACTTTACAAATTTAATTAAAAGATTATAACATTAGTAATTTGACTTTATAAAATACTTTAGGGAACTTCTAAAAACCCCTCTTTTAATTTCACCCCAAGTGGGAGAAAAATTATAGGAATGTAATCTTAATTTTTCGGTTTGATATAAAATAAAAAAAATAATATTACTTGTTTTTAAAGATTAATAAATTTCTATAATAGTAATTTTCTGATTTTGGAAATCAAAACTATCGCCTTTTGATTTATTTTCTAACAACTTTCCAATGGGTGTGGCCATCGAAATTATAGCTATTGTATTTCCTTCAAATGGTATTATTCCTATACTTGCTGCCACAAAATAAGTTGCCTTGTTGGTTACAACTAGACTTCCTAGCACTGCTTTGGTATTCGTTTTAGGATTCAAAGACTGTAAAAACTGCCAAGTTTGCATGGCATTGTCCATAGACTGGGCGTGCATATCTCTTGCATTTTGGCTCATGGCTCTGGCTGTTTCGTATTTATCGCCAGCCGAGCTTTTTTGCTCTTCATTAGCCGATTGTTGTGCCAGTTTTATGGAATCATCGGCCAGTTTTACTCTTTCTGCAAAATAATCAATACAATATTTTAAAAGTCTGGACTTAAATTCTACATTATACAAAACAACTAAAACTTACCTTTTTCTATATTTTCGGCTTTTCCAAATAGTTTCATGGCTTGCAAAAAGACTTCGTCTTTTTCGAGTGCTATTTGGTAGTAGCCTTGCATCTGCCAAATACCACGAGCTATCATCGATTTTAGTACATTTCTAAGATATTCTTTAGATTTATTAAAATCTTTTTCTACAAATTTGATTTTCTCTTTTTCTCCCAATTTTACCAGATCTTTGAGCATATCATCAGTAATTTTAAAATCAGATTTAAAACTTGCAAATGGCATATTTTCGAGTGTTTTTTTATTGGTTACGATGTATTCAAATGTATAATCTCGTATGCACCCACGATTGAACAATTCGCCTAGATAAGACGAAAACATACTTGTATCTCGTGGCACAAATATATCAGGCATGATACCTCCCCCACCATAAACTTTACGATTTTTGAGGGTAAAATATTGTAATTTTTTGTCAAATTTGATGCTATCTGAAGAGAAGAACTCGCCTTTTTTGTATCTATTGGCCAAATCCATTTCGTAGGCATCGCCATCGCCTTTGGTGTATGGTTTTTGGATACTGCGGCCGCTAGGGGTGTAGTATCTTGATATGGTAAGTCTAATTTCAGAATTGTCGCCCAGGGCTATGGGCATTTGCACTAGGCCTTTGCCAAACGAGCGTCTACCTACAATCAAAGCTCTATCGTTGTCTTGCAACGCTCCAGATACAATCTCTGATGCTGATGCACTGCCCTCGTCTACCAACACTATCACTGGGCCTTTTTCAAAATCGCCAGGAAACATACAACGATGTTCTTGGTTGTACCTGGCTTGTTTGCCTTTGGTAAAAACCACCATTTTGTCGCCACTTAAAAATTCGTCTGACATACGAATGGCATGATCCATATAACCTCCAGGATTACCTCTCAAATCCAAAATCATTCGTTTTACGCCTTTTGTTTTCAATTCTGTCAATCCTTTTTTGAACTCATCATACGTTTTTTCTGCAAATCTATTTACTTTGATATACCCAGTTTTGTCGTCTACCATGATAGCTGCTTCTACCGAAAAAGTAGGAATTTTGTCTCTTGTAATCGTAAAATCTAGTAATTTTGATTCATTTCTTCTTTTAATTCCAATTTTAACTTTAGTACCTTTCTTACCTCTCAGATATTTAAAAACATCTTCATTCGTTAGTTTTACATTAGCAATATTTTTATCATCTACTTTCAATATTTTGTCGCCAGCCATTAATCCAACTTGTTCTGATGGCCCAGTTGGTATTACACCCGACACCATGAGGGTATCTTTTAGAATCTGAAATTCTATACCTATGCCTTCAAAATCGCTTTTAAGTTGAGATTTTGCCATATCTATATCCTTTGGTGGAATATATACAGAGTGAGGATCGAGTTTTTCGAGCATTTTAGAAATGGCCTCGTCAGTGAGTTCGTCCGTATTTACAGTATCTACATAGTCGCTACTGATGATGTGGATAATATCTCTAAATTTGCTGGCTGCACTCATGGGGTCGTTGGCTTTGGTTTCGTTGCCAAACATTTTTGCTCCTATAAAAACACCACAAGCTAAGGTAGCTGCTACTATAATTGGAAGGCGTATGGCCCAACTCGAATTTTTGTTTTCTGACATATATGATGGTATAAAATAAATTTTATTTATTTAAAAAAATTCAATTTACAAATAAAAGAGTTTTTGATGTATTTATTAACATTTTCTTAATTTTAATTCAATTAGTGCTAATTTATGGCATAGAAAAATAAATTTTCTGAAAATCTCAGTTAAAATAAAAATTCTAGCCTAAACCCCCACCCTAACCAATTTTACAACCCTACTGCCAGGCTCAAAACTTTCGTTTTGCACCAATGCACCTAATTTAGAAATTAGTAATCGAATATTACTACACATTTCTTGTATTAGGTAGCACTTTTGTGCTTAGATGTGTCTTTATGAAATTTTAAAAGATACAAAAAAAATTGATTGATTTTGTTTAAAAAATTATCAAAATCTACAAAATCTGATATATTTTTTCTATATTGAAATTATTTTTTTGTTTAATTTTTATTCAAAATAACTCTAATTTTATATTTTTGCTAAAACACTTACTATGCACCCTATTTTAAATAAGTTTAAGCCCTACAACAAGGCAGTGTTATTTTTGCACAAAACAACTATTACCAAATATAATTTAAGTTTACGATTGGTATTAAAAGATTTTGTCAAAGAAATTATTCATGACGATATCCAATCCAAAGCCCAATCGATGGCTTTTAATTTTATACTGGCCATTTTTCCTGCAATTATTTTTTTGTTTACTTTAATTCCATATCTACCCATTGGCGATTATACCACCGAGATATTGAGCTTTATGAGTCAATCAATGCCTACCAATATGTATGAAATGATGTCGGGTACTATTCTCGATATTTTGTCGAAACCACGTGGCGGTCTGCTATCATTTGGGTTTTTGTTGTCGATTTTTGCAGCCATGAATGGCACACTTTCAATGATGAATGCCTTTAATCAATGCTACAAAAATACTGTCGAAAAACGTGGTTTTATCAAAACACGTTTGGTGGCTCTTGGCCTCACACTTTTGTTGGTTGTTTCACTTTTGGTGGCCATTATAGTGCTAAATATTGGCGAATTTTTGATCAATTATTTACAAAATTTAGAATATATCAAATCATACATTATTTATCTTATCAATGCTTTTAGATATATTATTTTGGTAACTATGTTTTTCTTTGCTACTTCTATGATTTATTTTTTGGCACCTGCTGTGCGCATACGTTGGAGTTTTTTTTCGTATGGTGCTGTTATAGCTACTTTGTTGAATGTAGTTGCTTCTGTTTCGTTTACTATCTATATCAATAATTTTTCGTCTTATAATAAACTTTATGGTTCTATTGGCACTCTTATAGGCATGATGCTGTGGTTTTATATCACTTCACTTGTTTTATTGATAGGTTTTGAAATTAATGCAAGCATAGATACAGTAAGAAACATTAAAAATAAAACAACTAAGTAAAATTTATACTAGCAAAGATATGGCGTTTAAATAAGTAATATTTTTGAAATTATAAAACAAAAATCCTTGCTTATTTATGTTAGTCAAAGAATAGTCTACATTTTCAACTATACAAAATGTAGATTGAAGGGCAAAACAAATCAAAGATAGATATTTTAGTAAACTACTTTTGCTTTTACCTAGCTTTGGCAAAAATTAATTTAGAACTTTTTATTTTGCCCATATAGAAAGGTAATCGAAAGCATAAAAGTTTTAGGAATGTGTTATCAAAAATCAACCAAATAATTCTGAAAAAACATCATCAAGTTTGGCCACAGAAGATATTTTGATGGCGTATTTTTTTGATTCTATGCCTTTCATGGCAAATTTGGAGACAAAAATTTGCTTAAAACCAAGTTTTTCGGCTTCAGATATTCGCTGTTCGGTTCTATTTACGGCTCTTATTTCTCCGCCAAGCCCTACTTCGGCCGCAAAACAGCAATATTGAGGAATACTCATGTCGTTATAAGAAGAGATAATAGACACACAAACCGCCAAATCTATGGCTGGATCATCTACACGAATACCACCAGTAATATTCAAAAAAACATCTTGTTGGCCAAGTCTAAAGCCACCTCTTTTTTCGAGTACTGCCAACAACATATTTAGGCGTTTGGAATCAAAACCAGTGCTACTTCTTTGTGGAGTACCATACGTAGCCACAGATACCAAGGATTGAATTTCTATCAACAAAGGTCTATTTCCCTCAATCATAGCAGCAATAGTTACACCACTAATATCTGAATCTTTTTGAGAAATAAGAATTTCTGATGGATTACTAACCTCTCTCAAGCCTTGAGCGTGCATTTCGTAAATTCCAAGTTCTGAAGTAGAGCCAAATCTATTTTTTGTAGTTCTCAAAATACGATAGGTCATGTGCCTATCGCCTTCAAATTGCAACACAGTATCTACCATGTGTTCTAATACTTTTGGGCCAGCCAAAGTGCCTTCTTTGGTAATGTGGCCAATCAAAAATACAGGTACTCCAGTTTCTTTAGCATATTTCATAAACTCAGCCGTACACTCACGGACTTGCGAAATACTACCTGCCGAAGATTCTATGTAGGTAGAAGTCATCGTTTGAATAGAATCTACAACTACAATTTGTGGTTCAAGAATTTCAATTTGTTTGAAAATATTTTGAGTATTAGTTTCAGTAAGAATATAACAATTAGAATCAATCATAGATATTTGTTCACTTAAATTGACCCTTTCGGCACGCATTTTTATTTGCGAATCGCTTTCTTCTCCTGAGATATAAAGCACTTTTTTGTCCTTAAAGCTCAACGATATTTGCAGCATTAGGGTAGATTTGCCTATGCCAGGCTCTCCGCCAATCAGTATTAGTGAGCCAGCCACTATACCTCCTCCAAGTACTCTATTGAGTTCGTTGTCAATAGTTTTGTATCGCTCTTGAGTATCCGCTTGAATTTCTTTGATTTCGATTGGCTTAGC
Organism: Cytophagales bacterium; assembly: GCA_013297755.1. Lineage (GTDB taxonomy): Bacteria > Bacteroidota > Bacteroidia > Cytophagales > UBA9547 > REAG01. The sequence goes on along the minus strand of JAAFIH010000029.1, from coordinate 29,751 downwards.
CGATATTTGTTTTGAGGTAGATGTTTTCCAAGAGCCTTGTTGTGGTTCATCTTTTTGTATTAACTCTTCTACAAAAGTATTCCAAGCACCACATGTAGGGCATTTGCCAAGCCATTTTGCTGATTGATATCCACAAGATTGACAAAAAAAAGAGGCTTTTACTTTGGCCATTTTTTAAAATAAATAATGAAAAGAAAACAAAAATGAAACAAAAAAGGGAGCAATAGCTCCCTTTAAGACAAAAAAAACAAAAGTGATATTAATTATTAGTACCTGCACGAATCATGGCACATCTAAAGCCAATAGCAGATGTACTAGAATCTTGGTCGAGGAATCTACGAGTACCAGGAGCCAACCAATAAGCCACATCTTTCCAAGAACCACCTTTATATACTCTTACAGAATCATCAATCAAAGACAACCAGTTTTTCTTGTCATAATTATCTTTTTTATCAAACACGCCATCTCTTCTGAATGAATTTAAGTCATCAAAGTCTTGAAACGAACTAGAACGATACAAATCTGCACACCATTCATTTACATTACCTGCCATATTATATAATCCATAATCGTTTGGTGGATAAGCATATATATATTCAGTAATCATGGCTCCATCATTTAGCTTACCAGCTATACCAGCATAATCTCCACGACCTCTTTTAAAGTTAGCAAGGAATGTACCCATTTGATTGCCAAACGGATTTCTAAGTGCATGACCATCCCAAGGGTACAAACGAGCGTGGGTTTGGTTTTCGTCCAACCACTGAGTACCTACAAGAGCTTTTGCTGCATATTCCCATTCAGCTTCAGAAGGCAATCTATAATCAGGCAAAACTAAACCAGATTCTAAAGGAATACGTCCACCAGCTTTAGAGATTTCTACTAAGTCTTCTCTCTGTGCAGATTTTGCTAATTGCATATTAACAACGCTAGTTCTCCATTTAGTATAGCTAAAGGCTTGATTCCAAGACACACCCACTACTGGATAATATCTAAATCCTGGATAACGGAAGTAGTGGTCTACATAAGGATCGTTATAAGAAAGTGCTTGACGCCAAACAGTAGTATCAGGCAAATTTTTGATATATGCTGGCGATGTATAACCACCAGAATCTTTAGCTATATAATATAAATATTCTAACCAATGTATATTTGCAATTTCTGTTTCATCCATAAAAAAGGATGTAATCGTAACTGTACGTTCTACATTATCGCGAGTATTCATTACATCTTCTTCAAAAGAGCCAAGAATTGTACGTCCACCTTCAATAAAAACTAAATTGGGTCCCTCTGGTTGGCCTGCATAAGGTTCAACTTTAAAGCTACTATCTTCATCGTTATAAGCCATACCTGTAGTTTTACTTACAGCTCCTGGTTCAGAACTTGTAGGATTGCCACCTTTAGAGCAGGCTGCAAGCATAACACCTGCAATAAATAATGTTGGTATGTACTTTGCTAGTACCTCTCTTTTAAGCATAATGAGAATTTTGATAACTTAGATAACTTAAATAACTTAGATAACTTATTAAATAACTTAATATTAAAAATATCTGCTAAAGTATATAAGATTATTTAATATACAAATTTTTTTATAAAAAAAAATAAAAATAATGAAAATAAAATCTTTTTCTCGCATACTTCAATCTATAATTTTTGCAATTAAATCAAATTTGTAAAATGACAATACATTTAAAAAAATGTTAGAAAATTTATTTTTAATTTTAATAGAATATTTATAATATGTAATTTTGCAATCTTTTCTAAAAAATTAACGATGGAAATTTCTGCACTCTCTGCAATATCACCAATAGATGGACGCTATTCTAAGCAAACGAGAACTTTATCAACATATTACTCTGAATATGCTCTCATCAAGTATAGAGTGATTGTAGAAGTAGAATATTTTATAGCCTTGTGCGAATCTGGTATAACGCCACTCCAAAATTTCGATAAAAAATTGTATCCACAAATTATCGAAATTGTAACTTCATTTTCTGAAGAAGATGCACTATACATTAAACAAAAAGAAAAAATAACAAACCATGATGTAAAAGCAGTTGAATATTTTGTAAAACATAAACTAGAACAGCTAGGACTACACAAATACATAGAATTTGTACATTTTGGTCTTACTTCGCAAGACATCAATAATACTGCCATTCCATTGCTTTTAAGAGATAGTATTGAAAACGAAATTTTGCCAAAACTTACAGATGTATTGGCCATACTCAAAGGCCATGCCAAAGAATGGATGGCGGTGCCAATGTTGGCCCACACCCATGGGCAACCAGCATCGCCTACTCGTTTGGGCAAAGAATTGATGGTTTTTGTAGAGCGACTTCACAATCAGATGAGCTACATCAGAAAAATTCCATTTTCGGCCAAATTTGGCGGAGCCACAGGCAATTTCAATGCTCATCATGTGGCTTTCCCAGAAATAGATTGGATTACTTTTGCCAATAGATTTGTAAACGAAAAATTACAATTAGTAAGAAATCAATATACTACTCAAATCGAACATTATGATAATTTAGGGGCTTTATGCGATGTTTTTAAGCGAATTTGTACTATTTTAATCGATTTTGATAGAGATATTTGGCAATATGTGGCTATGGAATATTTTAAACAAAAAGTAAATAAAAACGAAACTGGCTCATCGGCCATGCCTCACAAAGTCAATCCCATTGATTTTGAAAATTCTGAAGGTAACCTTGGTATTGCTATTGCACTATTTGAACATTTTTCTACAAAATTACCCATTTCAAGGTTACAAAGAGACCTTACTGATAGTACTGTATTAAGAAATATTGGCGTACCATTTGCCCATTTGTTTATTGCATTAGAATCTATTTTAAAAGGAATGAGCAAACTGCAACTCAACCCAGAAGCCATAAACCACGATTTAGAGCAAAACTGGGCAGTAGTTTCTGAAGCTATACAAACAATTTTGAGAAGAGAAGGTTATGAAAACCCTTATGAAACATTAAAAGACCTCACTAGAACTGGTGAGAAAATAACACAACATACTATTTCTACTTTTATAGATAATTTACAAGTAAGTTTTACCATAAAAAAAGAATTGAGAGCTATTACTCCATTTAATTACATAGGTATCGTAAATTGATATTTTTCTAAATTGTAATAAAAAAAAATGTAAGCATATATTTTAGGATTATAAATACTTTTCTTACTTAATATTACGGTTTACTAATATTTTAAATGTAATAAAATAATTACTATCAGCAAATATAGTCTTAAAACCTTCAGAGTTTAAACTATCTATTTGAGGATCTGAGAAATCGTTGATAATATTGGAATACAACACATATTTTGAATTTTTGATAGAAGTAAATTCCTGAAAAGTGCTTTTATCTTGATCTAAATGGGTGTGATATGTGCTAGAAAGTAATGGAAAACAAGTATATATATCAGTTTTTGGAATTGCATGTTTAGTAATAAAATTAGAACTATTTTTTAATAATTTTGAATAACTAAAATAAGCCAAAGAAGCATCCCATCCTTTGGCGATTTTATCAGGATAAATCCAAAAATTGCCACTTATTTGAACGATTATAAAAATAATAAATATCAGAATTTTATATCTATATTTTTCTTCTAAAATTAAACCACAAATAAGTAAGTTTATTAAAAAATAACAGGGCAATAGGTATCTATGTCCAAGTAAGTTTTTGTATTGCAGTAATGGTAGAGCTGTGCATAAGAATACAAATATGAGCATTTGAAATATGGGAGATTTTTTTAATTTTTTAAAATAAAATAAAACTCCTAAAAAGAAAACAACCATAGTTAAAATTCGGCCATTATCACAAAAACGCCAAGCCATAATAAGTAAGTTTTTTGCGTAACCTAAGCCATTTGTTTTTTCAAAACACTGTTGCCAAGGCGAATTGGGGTGATACAAAATCCATCCTTTTTGATAATAATGAGCCATTTGATATGTAATAGCAAGTATAAATCCAGCCAAAAAGAAATATATAATATTATATTTAAAATTTTTAGACCAATACCAATGCCACCCAGTAAAAATGGCTAAGGCGCCACCAAGCATAGCCCCTCTTGTACTAACGATACACAAACCAATGTTTCCTAAAAAAATAAACCATTTATTTTGTAATAAAATACCATTTATAGTTAAAATAAAAAAGAATAAAACACAAATATCTGGAGAAACTAGGCTGCTTTGAGCCAAAAATGTGGCCTCTGATAGCACAAAAAGCATGATCCAAAAATGGTATTTTTGAAATAAAATTTGACATAAAGTATATAACTGATATACTATGCCTACACAAAACAAAAGCATAAAAGCATGACCAACGATGAGAGTTCTGCCAAAAATATTCCATAAAAAAGCTAAAGTAATTCCTAATGTGGGAGGATGGCCACTATCAATCGTATCGCTTAGAAAAAATGTACTAAAATGAGCATCATAATAAAAATGTGCTTGTAATGAAGCCAATTGTGTAGAATCCCAAAAAAAGGGATTGTCTTTGAATACAATAAATAGCAAAACAAAAAAAATCGAGAAAATGTGTTTTTCTTTGCCTCTAATAATCAATTTATTAATAAAAATGTGATTTGAAATTATTAAAATAATTTCATAAAATTACTTATATTCTTGGATTTTATTTTGGGCTTTTATACAAAAACAAGTAATTTTATGAAATTTAATGCCTATTTATTTTACTTTATAATCGCTACTTAATACGATATCGGCACTAGATTTGCCGACACATATTTGATAATTTCCTTTTTGTAATACAAAAGCATGAACTTTGGTATCGTAAATTGAAAAAGCATTGTTTTTGTCTAAATAAATAGTTATGTTTTTTTGTTGACCAGGCAATAAACTTACTTTACTAAATCCTTTTAGTTCTTTGACTGGTCTTGTTTCTAATTCAATTTTGGGTTTTATATAGACCTGCACCACTTCATCGCCTGCTATTGTTGAAGTGTTTTTTACCGAAAGTGTTACTTTGATTTTATTGCCTAATTCACTGATTATGAGGTTTTTATATTCAAAACTACTATATGATAAACCATGACCAAATGGAAAAAGCGTAGGGATTTCCATTTTTTCAAAAAATCGATACCCTACAAATATACCTTCGCTATATTTTGCAGATATGTCATCGGCCATGTATCCTGTATAGGCAGGCGAATCTGATTTTTTTGATACAAAAGTACGTGTTAATTTGCCCGAAGGATTGTAATCTCCAAATAAAATATTTGCAAATGCGTTGCCAACTTCTTGACCAGAATACCAACCCTCGACCACAGCTGGTACTTTATAGAGCCAAGGCATTTCTATGACGTTTCCATTTGTCAAACAAACAATGGTTTTGGGATTGGCTGTAGCCACTGCCGAAATTAATGAATCTTGAAAAGAAGGAAGTTTAAGACCAGTCTTGGTATCAAATCCCTCGGATTCGTATTGGCTCGACATTCCTGCAAATATTACTGCCACATCTGATGCTTTGGCAGCATTTACGGCCTCAGCTATAAGTGAGCCATTGCTTGCTGTGGCACCATCTTTGGGCAAATCCCAAGCAAATTGAAAATCGGCTCCCATGTTTCCTTCAAAGTATTCGATACGAATTTTATATGTATTGAATCCTTCCATGTCTACTACAAAACTATCCGTTTGGGCGCCATGCACATACCAATTGTCTATCACTAGCTTGTCTTCAAACCAAACCCTAGCACCATCGTCTGTACGTGTATAAATTTTATATTTTCGAGAAATGGGTGGTTTTAGTTTGCCAGTCCATTGAGTTATCCAATAATCTTTATCTATTTTGCTATCAGGCGACTGTGGGTCGGGCCAGCTAAGGCTCATGTTTTTGTCTACACGAATCACTGTGGGTGGTGCAGTTAGGTTGGCATCAATACAATCTTGGAGGGTTGCTTTGTCCCAGTATTTGGCAGTGAGGCCTTCTTCCCCATTTTCGGCAATCAAATATTTAGCATCTATTGTAGTAAGACCTTTGATATCTATGACATCGCCTTGAGCAAAATTTAATTTTATAGCATTACCCACTTTTTGTTCTATGGCCTCTTTGGGCGTTACACTATAATATGGTGCTATCAAAGAGCTACCGCCAGCACCAGTTCGAGCTATATTTGCATTTGGCCCTATGATGGCTATGGATTTAATTTTGGATTTATCTAGTGGTAATATATTTTTATTATTTTTTAATAAAACCATTCCACTTTGAGCGGACTCTAAGGCTAGTTTTTTGAATTCTGGCGTATTTACAAGGTTTTCGTTTGGTGTATTTTTGGTATCAAACAAGCCCAGAGTAAATTTTACTCTCAAAACTCTGCGTACTTTATCATCAATTTCAGAGATAGAAACTTTGTTTTTTCTTACTGCATTGAGCAAAGAATCGCCAAAAAAGACTGGATTAGGCATTTCTAAATCTAAACCTGCTTTGGCAGATGCTAAAGTGCTATGAGTAGCTTCCCAATCTGAGATGACAAATCCTTTGAATTTATACATTTTTTTGAGTACATCATTCAGTAAGTATTTGTTTTCGCTAGCCCAAGTGCCGTTTATTTTATTGTATGCACTCATCACAGTGAGGGCATTGGCTTCTGTTACACCTGCTTTGAACATGGGTAAATGTATTTCGTGCATGGTTTGCTCGTCAATTTGAGCGTCTACACGCATACGTTCCCACTCTTGGTCGTTGCAACAAAAATGCTTGAGCGAAACGGCCACTTTTTCTTTTTGCATGGCTTTGATATAGTTTACTGCCATGCGACTAGCCAAGTAAGGATCTTCGGAGTAGCTTTCAAAATTGCGTCCACCACTTGGTAGCCTGTGGTTGTTTACAGTAGGCCCAAGCATGATATTTATACCTTTAGCTTTGGCTTCTATGGCTATGGCACGAGCAACTTTGGCAATCAAAAGGGTGTCCCAAGAACTAGCAATGGCCTCGCCACAAGCAAAAGAGGTGGCTTTGCCTGTTCGTACACCTATGGGGCCATCTGACATTTCAAAGCCAGGAATTCCTAATCTTTCGTTGGATTTGGTTCGTAAACCATCGCCATATAATTGGGCTATTTTTTCTTCTATTGTCATCTTAGACATTAAGTCGTCAATGCGTTTTTCTAAGGGTAATGTAACATTTTTGTAGGGTTGGGCTACAATACCAAAACTGACTAAAGTAATGGATAAAAAAATATTTTTCATTTTATGTTTTTTTAAGTTATAATTGAAATACTGATTGCAAATATATTGAATGAATTTGTTTTTCAAATGTGTAATATTTTTGGATAGGGAAAATTTCTATTTCAAAAATCCATATTCATATACTTTTGGTTCTATTTTTTTTGCTAAAAGTTTTAAAGTTTCTCGCAAATCTGCAATTAATAGTGTATAATTTTCGTCTTCGCTTTTGTGTTTCATGGTGCCTTTGGTGTTTCTGCCCTGAAAATACTCTCGTATGTCATACAAACTCGCATTTGCGTTGGGTTTGGTATTCAAAAAAGTATTTGTATTGTTGAGGCATTGGTGGTAATATCGCCAAAGTTCTCGGCCTGCATCAAATACTGCTTTGGCTTCTGTAGAAAATGTAAGAGGTGTGGTGCATGATGTGTCTGTATTCCCAAAAATATCATTTGTATTGTCTTTTTTTAATTTTCCTTTGATAAAATTGGCCATAAAATTACTCTCGAAACGCTCTTGAGCCCCTACCTCTTGCTCTGTAAATGGGATAAAATGGTTTGTACCATATTTACATTGAATATTATTTGTAAAAAGGGTAAAAGCCAAACAATCATTTTGAAATACAACATCAGTTTTCCATCCATCATTTGGAAATAAAAATTGGTCTCTGTCATTGAGCCAAGTGGCAGAAATTGCTTTGCGAATAGAAAAATAGATTGAAATTTGAATTATGTTTTCAAAGCTAATCCACATTCCTCTTGGATTTGCCATTTGTTTTTTTTCATTTAAAATATAAACAATTCCATTTTGCTGAAAATCATTGCCATTTGTACCAGCTAAAAAGCCAATTGCATTTTCTTTAACTTTAAATTGAGAAATCCATTTATTAATGTACTCTTTTTTATTTGTAACATAAAATGTTTTTTCTCCAATTAGTTTTTTGTTGTGATCATAGACATCAGAAATTGTTGAAACAAAAGTACTTTCACTATTTGTATTCCAAATTTTGAACCCAATTGGAAAATTACCTTTTACATTATCAAAAGTCCAAGCTGGTATTACAAACGATTTAAGTAATTCGCATTTAAAATAATTGCGAAACAAAATAAATGCCGAACCTTGTAAGATTTTTAGTTTTGAAAACTCTGCAATTTTACATCCCAATAATTCGTCATAAATTCTTGCTAAAAATAATGTGTATATTTCTCTTCCTGCAGTTCCAATTTTATTTATGTATTTTTCATGACACTTTGATTGGTTTACTCCAGCTTTACTTTTGATTCCTAAACTAGAAACCTCCGCATAAGGCGGATTGATATAAATCACTAATTTTTTTCTTTTTTCGGGGTCATCGATAATTTTTTTTAGATTTTTTGGCAGTTTATCAAAATTATCGTTTAAAAAATCGAACTGAAAAACTTGGTTTTCCCAGAGATTAGCTCCATTTTTGATACGATCGTGCATCACATCTACATCTTGTTTGTCTAATGTAGAGGCAAAAATATTGTTTTTATTAGTCAACCCATGCAATAAATTGCCAGTGCCTGCGGCACAATCCCAAATGTAATATTCGTCTTGCCAATCTTCGCCAAGGGTATCTGCAAGGTACTTTTGAGACAATTCTACCCAAATTTGAGGTGTAAAAAAACTGCCTTTTCGCTCACGCACATCTTGGGGTACGAGCAAATCTCTGCGTCCTACGATATAATCCCAGTATTCTTCTTTGGGAGGTCTTTCGTATTTATTCCAAAATTGAATGTGGGCTTTTTGTTTGTCATTAAAACCTGTGGATTGGCTACTAAAAAGTCCAGATTCATTCAGTTTTCGGTCTAATTGGTATTGGTCTTTTTTGAGCAAAACATAGAGTTTGTCTTTGAGGGTTTCGTTTTCGTGAGAAAGCAAATCTGCTAAATAAAAATCACCATCTATAATGCCTACTTTTTTGGCAAAGTCCCAATTTACATTTATGGTAGGTTTTACTGCTGTAAGCCATTTGTTGTAAATGACCATAAAATTATTTTTATCAATGCGTGTTTTGGTAATGCCATATTTGCCAGCTACAAAGTTTTGTTTTATGAAATTTTGTAGCTCTTTTTGGTCTTTTTCATAATAAAATATCAAGGCTTGTGCATCGAGCGTATCTTTTACTTTGGTAAGAATAAGTTTAAATTCTCGTGTTTCGTGGTTGGAGGGGGTTACGTTCCAATTAAAATCATTTTGATAAAACACATCTGTAATTTCGCTGTAAGGCACAAAAGCGATTTTTTCGGCATCAAACGCACCCAAATAGGCTGGAGGCAGCGTTTTATCAAAAGTACGGGCTTTGCCGATAGTAAGAATGAGTTGGCTTATAGATTTTTGAATATCTGCTGCTCCTTTTTTGGCTTCTGCCCACAAGAGCGTAGAAATATCAGATAATTCTGTTTCAGAACTATGCAGTGATACACAAAAATCTACATTTCCTACTATTTTGGAGCAATCAAGCATCCAAAAATATTCCTGTGCGATTTTATTTTTTAGCTCCTCTTCTCTGATGTTGGCGTATTTCATTATGAAATAAGATTTTTAGTTTTTGTATTGGTTTACAATAAATTGCAAAATGCCGAGTAATTTTGGCAATTCATTCAAAAAATACCTTTCTTTGTCTATAAAAACTGTATTTCCTTCAAGTTTTAAAAAAACCCAGTCGTAAGCATTGGTAACTGCACCATAGATAGTTTCGTAAGGCTCATTATTTTCTAGGTTAAACAGTCTGGCTGCGTACATTTCGGCTGCACATTGGGCAAATCCTTCAGTTGCTTCTTTATTTTTGGACTCAAACAAGCAAAATACAGGTCGTTGGGGTTCTACAATTCCCGATTTTGCAGAAATCAAAAAATCGGGCGAACCACTTAATTCTTTATCGCTTTCTATATTAAAAGTATAGCCTGAAAAAATAGTAATAAAAGCATTATTTCGTTTCAACTCGCGAGTAATTGGGGCAATAATGTATTCCGATTTTGCCTTTTCGGACATCATAGGAACTTCTTTTGCATCTTGCAAATCGTCTTTGAGTCTTTGGCTTGCATCTATTAATGGTAAATTTATATCTTTAAACAAAAAAGTATCTTTTTGCATCAACCCGTAATCTTTTTCTAGTTTTGCTAATGTAAAGTTTGAATAAGCCATAATTTTTTCTATTAAATGATAAAATCATTTCAAATATACTGATTTATAAAATAAAAATTAGAAAGATATATCATAAAGTAATTATTTCAAAAATCCATATTCATATACTTTTGGTTCTATTTGGGCAGCCAAGTCTTTGAGAGTCTCTCTTAGGTTGTCCATCAACTGAGTGTAGGTTTCGTCTTGGCTGGAATTGTTCATTCTTGATGCAGAACGTCCCTGAAAATACTCACGTATATCATACAAAGAGGCATTTACAAGCTCACTTTTGAGTTCTGATACAGGTATTTTGTTGATTTCTTGATGATAATATTGCCACAGTTTTTTGCCAGCATCAAATACTAATTGGGCATGAGGACTGAATTTAAGAGCTTTTTGTTCTTTTTTATCCACTTTGCTAAATAAATCATTGGTAATTTCGGTATCTATTTTGCCAGCTATGTATTTTGACATAAAATCGCTTTCAAATTTTTCTCTTGCATTTACTTCAATTTCTGAATACGGAATCCAGTGATTAGTGCCATACTTTGCTTGAATATTGTTTGTGAAAAGGGAATAAACAAAACAATTATTTTGAAATTCTATATCTTTTGACCATCCATCATTTGGAAATAAAAATTGATCTCTATCGTTAAGCCAAGATGCTGCTATACATTTGCGAACTGCAAAATAAATAGATGCTGTAAGTACATTTTTTTGATTTATTAAAAACTGACCTGCTTCAACATTATAATTCATTTTATGATGCACAATTTGAATCATATTTTGGTTTTGAAAATCATTGCCTTTAAATGGAAACTTTCCAATTAATTGATTCTTTTTAATATCAGCTCTAAATGGTTTTATCCAATCATTAATATATTGATTGTCGTAATACGTATAAAAATTCTTTTTACTAAATAATATTTTACTATTAATGTAAACATCTGTTTCTATATGAGTTAAAGATTTTTTTTCAAAAGTATTCCAAATCATAAACCCAATTGGGAATTTACCTTTTACATTGTCAAATGAATTTGCAGGCATGATAAATCCTTTTTTAAAGGTTGCTTTAAAAAAATTGCGGAAATCTATAAAATGAGGACCTGAAATAATTTTAAGTTTTGAAAAATTTGCAATTAAACAGTCTGGGATTTCAAAATAAATTCTAGTAAGAAATTGAGCAAAAAGCTCGGCATTTCCTTGTCCAAGATATTTACTATATTTTTTATTTACCATACTTTGTTCTACACCCTTGTTGCCTTCTATTTTTTTTAGGGTTTTTTTGTTGCTCGCCTCTGCATAGGGTGGGTTTATATAAATGACCAATTTTTTTCGTTTTGATTCATTATTTAGTATTTCACGTAATTTTTTTGGCAATTTATCAAAACTATCATTCAAAAAATCAAACTGAAATACTTGGTCTTCGAGTAAGTTTGTGCCATTTTGTATGCGGTCGTGCATTACATCTACATCTTGTTTATCGAGGGTAGAGGCCCAAATGTTGTATTTATTGGTAAGCCCATGCAGCAAATTGCCTGTGCCTGCGGCACAATCCCAGATATAATATTCATCTTGCCAGTCTTCGCCCAGAGTATCAGCGAGGTATTTTTGAGAAAGTTCTACCCAAATTTGAGGCGTAAAAAAACTGCCTTTTCGCTCACGTATGTCTTGTGGCACCAGCAAATCTCTACGTTCGATGATATAATCCCAGTACTGCTCCAAAGGTGGACGCTCATAAATACTCCAAAATTGGGTGTGGGCTTTTTGTTTATCCGAAAAAGTAGCCGAACTTGTATTAAATAAGCCCATGTCATTAAATTTTCGATCTAATTCATATTTATCATTTTTTAATAAAACATATAGTTTTTCTTTTAATGTAATATTGTCTTGACTTAATAAATCTGCCAAATAAAAATCGCCATCTATGATGCCTACTTTTTTGGCAATTTCCCAGTTTACGATAATTTTTGGTTTTACTGCTTGTAGCCACTTGTTGTAGATAATCATAAAATTATTTTTGTCGATTCTGGTTTTGGTTACCCCAAAATGGCCAACTACAAAGTTTGATTTTATAAAATTTTGTAGCTCTCGATCGTTTTTTTGATAGTCATACAATAGCGATTTTTCGGTAATCGTATTTTTTACTTTTTGATGCAGAAGCTTAAATTCTTTGGATTCATAATTAGAGGGGGTTACGTTCCAATTAAAATCGTTCATATAAAAAATTTCGCTCACTTCACTGTATGGCACAAAAGCTATTTTTTGGGCATCAAAGGCCGCCAAATAGGGTGGTGGCAAATGTTTATCAAAAGTGCGGGCTTTGCCAATCGTTAAAATAAGCTGCACTAGCGACAAGTATATATCTGAAACGCCCTTTTTGGCCTCAGCCCAAAGGAGCGACTGAGATGCAAACTCCACTGATTCTTGTCTGATAGACACACAAAAATCTATGTTTCCAATGATTTTGGCACAGTCGTACATCCAAAAATAATCTTGGGCAATGTTGTTTTTTAGCTCTTCTTCTCTGATGTTGGCGTATTTCATTATTATTATTTCTATTTCAAAAATCCATATTCATATACTTTTGGTTCTATTTTTTTTGCTAAAAGTTTTAAAGTTTCTCGCAAATCTGCAATTAAAAGTGTATAATTTTCGTCTTCGCTTTTGTGTTTCATGGTGCCTTTGGTGTTTCTGCCCTGAAAATACTCTCGTATATCATACAAACTCGCATTTGCGTTGGGTTTTGTACTCAAAAAACTACTTGAATTGTTGATGGTTTTGTGGTAATATCGCCAAAGTTCTCGCCCTGCATCAAATACTGCTTTGGCTTCTGTAGAAAATATAAGAGGTGTGGTTCGTAAGGTTTCAATTATTCCAAAAAGATTGGTTTTAGGGTCAGGTTTTAATTTTCCTTTGATAAAATCAATCATAAAACTACTCTCAAACTTCTCCCCTGCCTCGAGTTCCTGCTCTGTGAATGGGATAAAATGGTTTGTACTATTTTTTGCGGTAATTCTATTTTGTCCGTGAAAAAGCAAATAAGCCAAACAGTTATTTTGAAATTCGTTGTCTGATTTCCAGCCATCGTTTGGAAATAAAAATTGGTCTCGATCATTTAACCAGCTAGCATCTATTACTTGTCGAACTGCAAAATAGATACTCCCCATAATTACATTATTTTTGGTAAAAGACCAAAAATTAAAATGTTCAATACCTTTTTGATTTGCTAAATACATTTGACTATTGTGTTGAAAATCAGGTGCGGGATTTCCCATATAACCAAAATGTATATTGCTACCATTGTCAAAAAGTTTTATCCATTTATTGATACTTTCAGGTAACTCACCATAAAAAGTTTTTTTACCTTCTTTTTTGCCATTATTGGCTATTATATTGCAAACTGTATTATTTATTTTATCTTTAACACTTAAATCCCAAGTCGTAAATCCTATAGGAAAGTTGCCTTTTACATTATCAAATGTATCAGCTCTAACTATGAAACCACCTAAAAATTTTGCTCGAAAAAAATCTCTAAATTTAATAAAGTTTGTACCCTGTACAAATTTTAATTTTGAAAATAATGCGAATTTAGAATCTGGAATTTTATCATAAACTCTTGCCATAAATAAGGCAAACATTTCGTTGGAGGCATTTCCAATTTTTGCATTATAAAAATCATTTAATTTGCTGTCTTTGGCTACACCTGCTTTATTTTCGCCTGTGCCTGTTATAGTTTTTGCAGTTGTTGCTTCCGCATAAGGCGGATTGATATACACGACTAATTTTTTTCTTTTTTCTTCATTATTGATAATTTCTTGTAGATTTTTTGGAAGTTTATCAAAATCATCATTTAAGAAATCAAACTGAAAAACGTGTTTTTCCAAAAGATTTGCACCGTTTTGTATGCGGTCGTGTATCACGTCAATATCTTGCTTATCCAAAGTAGAGGCAAAAATATGGTATTTGTTGGTAAGTCCTGCGAGTAGATTACCTGTACCACAAGCACAATCCCAGATGTAATATTCATCTTGCCAATCTTCGCCCAGTACGTCTGCGAGGTACTTTTGGGAAAGTTCTACCCAGATTTGAGGCGTAAAAAAACTCCCTTTTCGCTCCCTTACATCTTGCGGAACAAGCAAATCCCTACGTCCTACGATATAATCCCAATATTCTTCTTTGGGCGGTCTTTCGTATTTGTTCCAAAATTGGGTGTGAGCGGTTTGGTCATTTTTTTTGAAAGAAACGGTTTTTGTACTAAAAAACCCTGCGTCATCTAATTTCCTATCCAAATGATAGGTATCAGTTTTGAGGAGTACAAAAAGTTTATCTTTGAGCGTATTATTTTCTTTTGAAAGCAAATCAGCAAGATAAAAATCACCGTCAATAATTCCTATTTTTTTGGCAGCGTCCCAATCCGCACTAATGCTTGGTTTTACTGCTGTAAGCCATTTGTTGTAAATGACCATAAAATTATTTTTGTCAATGCGAGTTTTGGTAATGCCATATTTGCCAGCTACAAAGTTTTGTTTTATAAAATATTGTAGCTCTTTTTGGTCTTTTTCATAATAAAATATCAAGGCTTGTGCATCGAGCGTATCTTTTACTTTGGTAAGAATAAGTTTAAATTCTCGTGTTTCGTGGTTGGATGGGGTTACATTCCAATTAAAATCATTTTGATAAAAAACATCTGTAATTTCGCTGTATGGCACAAAAGCGATTTTTTCGGCATCAAACGCACCCAAATAAGCTGGAGGCAGCGTTTTATCAAAAGTACGGGCTTTGCCGATAGTAAGAATGAGTTGGCTTATAGATTTTTGAATATCTGCTGAACCTTTTTTGGCCTCAGCCCACAGGAGCGTAGAAATATCAGATAATTCTGTTTCAGAACTATGCAGTGATACACAAAAATCTACATTTCCTACTATTTTGGAGCAATCTAGCATCCAAAAGTATTCCTGTGCGATTTTATTTTTTAGCTCTTCTTCTCTGATGTTGGCGTATTTCATAGTAAGATTTATGACTATAATTTCTTTATTTTATTTTCTCTCCAAGACTGCCATATAAAAACCATCAAAACCTTCAGAAGGCATAATTTTTTTTTCTTCAATAAACGAGAAATTATCATTGGTTGCCAAAAACTCTTCTATTTGGTTTTGATTTTCGCTGGGCAAAATACTACAAGTGGCATATACCAAAAGGCCACCCGTTTTTACGATAGATGTATAGTTTTGGAGTATAAATTGCTGTTTTTGTAACAACTCCTCCAGTGTTTTGGGCGATAGTTTCCATTTGGCGTCAGAGTTTCTGCGTATTACACCCAATCCAGTACATGGCACATCTAGTAAGAGTCTATCTACTTTGCCAGCCCATTGTTTTATCAATTGTGGGTGCACAAATTCATGCGTTTCTATGATAGTAGCATTGGCTCTTGCGGCACGTTTTTTTAGCTCATCGAGTTTCCATTTTTCGGTATCTAATGCTATAATCTTACCTTTATTTTTCATCAAGGCCGCCAAATGCAATGTTTTGCCACCAGCCCCAGCACAAGCATCTACTACAAACATACCTGATTCTGGCTTTAGAAATGGAGCTACCAGTTGTGAAGATGCATCTTGTATTTCAAACAATCCATTTCTGTATCCATCGTTTTGCATCAAGTTCTGACGTTTTTTCAGTACCAAAGCATCTGCAAAGCCATCAATAGTTTGGGTTTCAATATTGGCTTTGTCCAAAATTAATTTCAAATCAGCAGCACTATTTTTTAGCAAATTGCTCCTTAATACAACCTGAGCTGGTTCGTTGAGGGCTTTCATTTGATTAGTCCATTGAGGGCCCAACTCTGCATACCCACGCTCGTGCATCCAATCTGGGAACGAATACAAAATTTGAGGTACAAGAGCAGCATCAGCCTTTTTTGTGCCAATATCTATGTCTTTGATTTTTGCAAACTCGTCCCATTGAGGCAATATTTCGTCTTTTAGCGTAAGCCAAATACCTAAAACTAGCCAAATAGCCACAGTATCTGTTCTGTTTTCGTCTTTAGAGGCTATAAAATGCAAATATCGCCACCAACGAGTAATATCATATACATTTTCGGCAATAAATCTGCGGTCTCTGCTACCCCATTTTGGATTTGATTTTAACAATTTCTCTACCACAATATCAGCATGGCCTTTTTTGATAAAAATCTGACTTAGAGCCTCAACTACAGCCTGTGCTACATTTTTGTGAATAGACATATTTTAAGATTAAAAATGAATTACAAAAATAACTTTTTAATATTATATTCGTTAAAATCTTTACAAATGCAAACAACAACGTAGGCATTAAAATAAAATAATAAATGATAAAATCAATTTTAACAAGCACATTATTGGCGGGAACACTATTAATAAACGCCCAAAACTTACCTACAACTGCACCCTCAGCCGAACAAGTAGGCCAAGAAACAGATAAAAATATTAACACAGAAAAAGTAAAGAAAACACCTGAAGAAAAAGCTACTTTGCAAACCGAAAAATTAAAATCGGCTTGTGGAGACATCACTGCCGAACAAGAAGCAAAAATAAAGGCTATTTTTTTGGCTAGAGCCACTAAAATAGCTGCATTAAAAGCAAATTCAAACAATAAACTAAGTCGCAAAGAGGAAATAAAGCCTATTTTTGCACAATCAAACCAAGAATTAAAAGCAATTCTTACTGTGGCTCAATTTGAGAAATTGAAATCCATGAGAAAAAATAATAGAGAAAAATTAAAAAATAACAAAGGCAAAGTTCGTGGCAACACAAAAGACAAAAAAAACGATGACGATGACAACAATGATGATGACGATGACAACGAAAAAGAGGACGATAAAAAAGAAACTAAAGAAAACAAAAAAGGTAAGAATAAATAATTTTTAGCAGATTTATAAAAAAGACATCTTTAAACTCCTATATAGATGTCTTTTTTTATGTGACTTAAACCAAACTCTGCCAATCATTGGCAGGATTGTGTATATAATTTGGATAAATCTCGAAATGTCGTTCTTTAACTTTATTGAGTATTACTGATCTCAATTCTTCTATATTGCTACGTTCGGTAGCAGAAATAAACACTACATCACTTTTTTTGCCAATGTAAGTGTTTTTAAGATAAGTAATTTTTTCATTAAAAACCTCTGTTGTGTTTTCAATTTCTAAATTATCAAATATTTGATTTTGATAGTTATCAATTTTATTAAAAACTAAAATTACAGGCTTATCATTGGCTTTAATCTCGACCAAAGTTTTGTTTACAACTTCGATTTGAGCCTCGAAACCAGCATGCGATATGTCAACTACATGGAGTAAAATATCAGCTTCTGAAACCTCGTCTAAGGTAGACTTGAAACTCTCGACCAATTGATGTGGCAGTTTTCGGATAAAACCAACTGTATCAGAAATCAAAAAAGGTATAGTGTCCCACACCAATTTACGTACTGTACTATCTACTGTGGCAAAAAGTTTGTCTTCGGCAAATACATCTGCTTTTGTAAGCAAATTCATTAGTGTTGATTTTCCTACATTGGTATATCCTGCAATACCAACCCTTACGATACCAGTTCTGGTTTTTTTCTGGGTAAGATTTTGCTTGTCTATTTCTTTTAATTTGTCTTTGAGAAGCGAAATACGGTCTTTGACTACCCTACGATCGGTTTCTATTTCTTTTTCTCCTGCACCACCTCTAGTGCCAGTACCACCTCTTTGTCGCTCTAAGTGGGTCCACATATTGGTAAGTTTTGGCAATAAATATTGATTTTTGGCTAGTTCAACTTGGGTTTTGGCTTGTACAGTTTTGGCTCTTTGTTCGAAAATATATAGAATAAGCAAACTGCGGTCGAGGATATTTCGTTTTAATTCAGTATTTATATTTCTTACTTGAGATCCCGATAAATCATCGTCAAATATTACCCAATCTACGTCTTCAGTTTCTACAAACTGGCGTATTTCGTCTAATTTTCCACTTCCAATATAAGTAGCATGCACAGGCCGTTCGAGCCTTTGAGTAAAATGCTTGATTACTTTTATATTTAGGGTACGAGCCAAAAAATCTAGTTCCAAGAGATACTCTTTGGTTACCTGTTCGGGTTGCGACTTGTTAGATACGGCCACCAAAACGGCCGTTTCTTGTTTTGGTGCTGTATCGTAAGTTTTTTGTTTCAATGTTGTTTTTTATTGCAAACTTAGTTTATTTATATTTGATGAATAAATAAATTTAAAAATTAAGAGGAATAAATTAACAAAAGTTCGTTACAAAATTTTTTTTAATCAAAAGGCATATTGACTATTAAATAGTATATTTAAAGTATATTAACATAAAAATTATTTTTTTAGAAAAATCAAATAACAACCCAATACTATCCAAAAAACAAGTGCAAAAAGTATATAAATCTGTATTTTTCCTTTTTGAAATGTTTTGATGCCGTAAGAAAACCCCCGAACACCCCCTATAAGCACATTTACAAAACCATCTACCAAAAATTTATCCAAAAAGGCAATAATATTTGCAAATATTACCTGAGAGATTGATAGATATTTGACAAACTTATCTAAAACATCATTTTCAAACCACAAAATTCCTTTTGAGGTAATTAATGTAGGCGTTACAATATATTTTGCAATGAAATTGTCAAGGAAAAAATGTTGATAAGAAGCCGAAAACAACCATCTTGGTATTTTGGTACGAAGCATGATATTTTTTTTAAATAAAACATAGCAGAATATTATAGCTGATAATATTACTAATAAAACTAAGATTTCAGTTTTTAACTCATAATCATTTGCGTTTTCTGAAAATAGTGTTAAACCATCATATAATTGCATTACCAAAGGATTAAACTGTAATGACATAATTGCCAAAATCGAAATCGAAATCAATATCAAAATACCGTTTTCGTGTAACTTAATTTGGTGTTTTTCTAATAAATTTTTGATTTTAAGTTCGCCAAAAAATGTCCTAAAAATAGTTTTGAAAACATAAAATGCAGTAAGAAAAGCCGTAATAAGTAAACATAAAAAGACCATAAAATCTAAGAAATTCCCATTGATTAGATTAATATAGGATAAAGTAACAATGGCACCTTTAGAAGAAAAACCCGAAAACAAAGGCAACCCTACCAAAGCCAAACTACATATAATAAAGCAAATAGAGCTAAAAGGTATTATTTTGAGCAACCCACCCATGTTTCGTATATCTTGTTTGTCATAATGATATTTGTTGGGCCCAATGGGTAGTGCATCATGGGCGTGGTGCATGATATGAATGACCGAACCTGCACTCAAAAACAAGCCTGCTTTGAAAAAAGCATGTGTAAAAAGATGAAAAAATGCAGCTTCAGGTGAGTTTAATCCAATGGCAACCATCATTACACCAAGTTGAGAAATGGTAGAAAACGCTAAAACTCGCTTGATATCACATTGACTCATGGCCGAAATTGCCCCAGAAACGGCTGTAACACATCCAATAACTGTAATACATTGGAGTGTAGAGATGGAACACATAAAAGTAATATTTATCATTAAATAAACGCCAGCTGCTACCATAGTAGCCGCATGTATCAAGGCTGATACTGGTGTGGGCCCTTCCATGGCATCGGGCAACCAAACTTGCATAGGAAATTGAGCAGATTTGCCCATACATCCCAAAAAAATACAAAATCCCGCTATTGAAACCGAACTTGGAATTGTACCATTTATTTCTATACTTTTCAATATTTGTGTTATATCTAAATTGCCCAAACTTGCCCAAATGATTAATATCCCAATCAAAAAAAAGACATCAGCAACTTTATTTACCAAAAACGCTTTTTTGCTAGCAGAGGCTGCTTTGGGTTTGTCATACCAAAATCCGATTAATAAGTAAGAAGCAAAGCCCATCAATTCCCAAAAAATAAAGATTATCAACAGATTATTTGATACAATTAATCCATTCATAGCAAAAATAAACAAGCCCAAAAAAGAAAAATATCTGTGGTAATGAGCATCGTTTTTTTTGTATTCTATGGAATAAATCAACACCATTAGAGCTACGAATTGTACCACAAAAAGCAACCAAGCTGCATAATTATGGATTCTAAATACAACCTTAAAATCTGTTTTGAAAGGTAAAGAAAACCAGTTATAACCAAAGTTTAATGGCAAGTCTGATGTATTAAATTGTATCAAAATAATACAATTTGATAATATAAATATAAAAAAAATTACCCAAAGCCATGCCCAGTTTTTTGAACTTGATTTTGGTAAAAATAACGACACCAAAAAAACTATAAAAGGAAGCCCTAATAGACTTACTAATGTCAAAATCAAAATAAAATATTTATAAAATCAACACAAAAATATATATTTTGAAACTATAAAAAAAGATTATTATTAAAACGGTATTTTTGGATTTGGTATCTATTCCATGAATTATGACTTTGAGAAAATCAACTTGTTAAATTTGTTTTTATTATTCATCTATAAATAATACAAATTTTATTACTTTTATATCAAGATTGAGAAGTAATAATCTTAGTCGAAATACTTTTTTTATTCTAAATTTATATTTTTTGATTGCTAAGTTTTTAATTTGAATTGCTTTTATGTCAGAAAACGAATCATTGTACATGATTTAATTCAAATAAAACCTAAAGAATATTACTCGTTTTTTCTTATATATTTTTTTGCATTTTTATAAAAATCATTACTTTTTTTAGCGTTTTCTTTTATTTTTTTGTAGTAGAACAATGCTTTAGAGGTGTCTTTATCTTGTTCGGCCATTTTTGCTAATTCTGAGCAAGCTATCAAACAATAATTCATATTTAGAGCTTGAGCGTCTTCACAAAATTTTATTGATTTTTCATAATATAATTTACAAGTATCTTTATTTCTATTTTGTTGATTCCAACCTACAAAAAACGCTGCATATCTGCCATCCATGCTCGAATATCCAAACTTATTATTTTCAATTTGTTTTAAAATATCTTTAGAAACTTTTTCATTTTCAAAAGAATTGCCCATTTGAAACAAAACACGGCCATATAATCTATGAAAAATAGGGTTATCAGGATAGGTTTCATACAGATTTTTTACTATCGGCAAGGCTTCTTTTGTGCTTTCTGACTCCATCATGTATATTTTTGATAAATAGTGTTGTGCTTCAATTCTTGTATAAAAAGCATTTTCAGAACATTGCTTAAGCTGAGATATTCCTTTGGCTTTATTACCTTTAGCAAAAAACCACATCACAGGTTTAAATGCCTTCATGTTTTCGGGTATCCACTCTCTAAAATAATTATATAAGCCCTCGCCAAACAAAAATTCTGGAGAGAAATCATTGTATTCTTTGCTTTTGTTGAGATATTTTAATGCCTTTCGACCAGCATTTGTAGCAGGCACCCATTTTTCTACATCAGAATATCTGCGTCCTTTAAAAGCATTGGCAGCAGATAGAAAAAAAATAGCTTCGTAATTTTTGTTGTCTTTGTCGTACAACTCGTCTGCAAAATAAATGACACTATCCATGTAAGCATGGAATAAATTATCGTATCCAGTATAATTTTCATTCATAAGAATTCGCCAATACTGGCTATATCCAAGCAAAAAAAAGGGCAAAGGGTGTTTTGGATATTTTTTTTTCAATGCTTGATATTGACTGTCAGATGTAGCAAATTTAAAATTATACATTAAATTGACCATTTCTGTAACTTCATATTGAATTTCTGGATCTGTCAATAAGATTTTAGATTGTGAAAAAGCAACAGAAATTGTTAAAAATAAAAATATAAAAGATTTTTTGTAAATAGAATTAAGCATCTAATAAGGTTGTTTTTACAATATTTTAATTCAAATTTTATAAAAATTAATAAATATCTAAAAACCCATTTTCTATTGATTCTCACTTTATTACTAAAACCTAGAGTAAGGTTTTTGAAAACAAATAGAAGTCTTTTAGATATTGCCTGTATGTAATTTTATAAAATAATTTCAAATTTAAAATTAATTTTGAAATTAGTCTTAATTTATCTATTTCATTGTTTAAAATATTATTTTAATATCTATTTTTATTATTTTTTAAGAAAATATTATTTTAATTATTAGTAAAGAGCCTTTAAATATGATTGTTTTTTTTACTACAATCTTTATATATTTGTAGAAAATACATCAATCCATCATGACAAAAAAACTAATTCGATTTGATTGGGCAATAAAAAAATTGCTGCGCAACAAAGCAAATTTTGTTGTCTTGGAGGGATTTTTGTCTGAATTGTTGTTTGACAACATCCAAATAAAGCAAATTCTGGAGAGCGAATCCAACAAAGACGATATTGACGATAAGTATAACAGAGTTGATATTCTTACTCAAAACTCTAAAAATGAACTCATCATTATAGAAATACAAAATACGTATGAAATAGATTATTTTCAAAGAATGGCCTTTAGTGCCAGCAAAGCCATTTCCGAAAATATTGATAGTGGAGAATCTTATTTACATGTAAAAAAAGTAATATCTATCCATATTGTATATTTTGAACTTGGCCAAGGAAAAGACTATGTGTACAAAGGTTTGACAAATTTTGAAGGCCTTCACAAACAAGATATTTTACAACTTTCCAAAAAACAAAAAGATACTTTTGTGAAATCCAAGGTATCAGATATTTTTCCAGAATATTACATTATCAAAGTAAATACTTTCAACGATGAGGCCAAAGATACCCTCGATGAATGGATTTATTTCTTAAAAAATAGTGAAGTTAAAGATACCTTCAAGGCCAAAGGATTGGCAGAAGCCAAAAATATTTTAGACATTATGTGCCTCAACAAAGAGCAACAATATGGTTATAATAGATATTTAGATTTCTTACACGTAAAAGCAAGTGCTATAATTTCGCTCCAAGCACAACAAGAAGAGTTGATGGAAAAGAAAATGGCTGAAGCTGAGGATAAAATAAAACTTAAAAAAGCTTTAGAAATTGCAATGAATCTTATCAAATTAGGTTTAAACAACGATTTAATAGTGCAGGGTACAGGATTAACTTACGCACAAATTGAAGAGATTAAAAACAAGATGTAGTCTATTAATATAAATCTATTCCTATATATAAATGATTGATAAAATAAAATCACTCTCAAAAAACTTTTTTTCTGACATTGTTACACATCGTAGATATTTACATACCTATCCAGAATTGTCGTTTAAAGAATTTAAAACTTCTGATTATGTAGCAAATATATTACAAAAACTAGACTTTGAAGTAACTAGAAATATTGCTGGTACAGGGATTGTTGCATTGCTAAAGTGTAAAAATGATAGCTCAAAAACGATTGCCTTACGTGCAGACATGGATGCATTGCCCATCCAAGAAATCAATAATGTGGCTTATAAATCACAAAACGAGGGCATCATGCACGCTTGCGGACACGATGTGCATACAGCATCGTTGCTAGGAACAGCCTTTATTCTTCACAATATCAAAGATCAAATAGCGGGAACAGTGAAATTTATTTTTCAACCAGGCGAAGAGAAATCGCCTGGTGGTGCATCTATAATGATAAAAGAAGGAGCTTTAGAAAATCCTAAGCCCAAAGTCATCCTAGGCCAACATGTGGCCCCACAAATTCCAGTAGGAAAACTAGGTTTCAGAAGTGGAATTTATATGGCTAGTGCAGACGAAGTGTATATCAAAATTATAGGCAAAGGTGGCCATGCAGCCATGCCTGATACAAGTGTAGACCCTGTTGTAATTGCTGCTCATATCATTATTGCACTGCAACAAGTTGTAAGTAGATTTGCAAACCCCAAAATGCCAACTGTATTATCGCTGGGCAAAATGACTGCCAATGGAGCCACCAATGTTATCCCCAACGAAGTACTCATAGAGGGTACATTTAGAACTCTCAATGAAAAATGGCGTGAAGATGCCAAATCTAAAATGAAAAAAATGGCCGAAGGCATGGCTCAAAGCATGGGTGCTACTTGTGAGCTTACGTTTGCTCCTGGGTATCCTTACTTAGAAAACAACCCAGAGCTTACCTCTAGAGCAATAAAAAATGCTTTAGAATATGTAGGTCCACAAAATATTATAGATTTAGATTTATGGATGGCGTCAGAAGATTTTGCGTTTTATACACACCATGTAGATGCCTGTTTTTACAGGCTTGGCGTAAGAAATGAATCCAAAAATATCGTTTCGCCAGTACATACTCCCACTTTTGATATAGACGAAAACGCCCTAGAAATTGGTGCTGGTTTTATGGCTTGGATGGCTTATAACGAACTGATGGAGTAATAAAAATGAAATTAAAAAAATTTCTGAATAGAATCAAATTGTATACCAATATGCGAAACATCAAAAACACTTACACCATTTTTAATAATTAATACTTGTGGCGATTGATGTGTAATTTCTAATTTTGAAGCTAAAGTATTGGAAATATCTCTATATTGTAATAAGTCGAGGTAATAGCAAGTTATGTTTTGAGATTTGTCGGGTTTCCATTGTCTTTCAAGCCTATCTTTGGCATTTATACTTATCACGCAACGAGTGCTGTGTTTAAAAATCAAAATAGTTTGTGAAAAAGAATCATCAATAATGGATTCAAACTGTGCTAGTGTTTCTAAATTTTTCCAAATCATATTGATGTATTAATATAAACCTTCAATTTTTTTGAGAGCCTCTGGTGATAATGGTTTTACTACATAATTGATTACATAAGGATTATCGACAATTCTATCAATATCTTTTTTGTTGTCAGAACTTGATAAAATTACAATTTTTGATTTTGATTTGATTAGAGAATTAAATTTCTCGAACTCAAACAAAAACACAAAACCATCTACAAAGGGCATATTTATATCCAAAAATATAATATCAGGTATATTTTCTTCATTATTAGCATTTGCTTGCAAATATTCCAAAGCACTAGAGCCAGAATCCATAGCAATGATTTTATCCGCAAAATTAGACATTTCAATAATTTTTTCGCTTATGAAATTATCTGTTTCGTTGTCGTCTACTAACATTACAAAACCAATTTTATTTGCCACTGCTGCCATATTTTTTTTAAACTATTTGTAAAATAACTAAATTTTTTCGTATATTTCAAAAATAATAAAATAATATTAAATTAAAGTGAGGTAAGTTTTAATTATTATATATTATTTTTGGATTCTAATTAATGTGCATATATACAACAAGATGTTGATAAGAGTAAAAATAAAATTATTTTGGAAAAATTTTACGCAAATTATTAATAGCGTTACTGAGCGACAATTGCTTACAACTTCCATAGTTTTGGTTATTTTGGGTACAGTAGTTGTTTTTTTAAGCTACCCTCACTACCAAAGCAACGACAACTATTTTTATGTCAATCTATTATCAGAGGCTCATGGCA
This sequence comes from Cytophagales bacterium, assembly GCA_013297755.1. Lineage (GTDB taxonomy): Bacteria > Bacteroidota > Bacteroidia > Cytophagales > UBA9547 > REAG01. The sequence continues at coordinate 4,017 of JAAFIH010000029.1, read as the reverse complement.
TGATTTTTGACATTCTAATTATTGGTATGCTTTTGGTTTGGTTGAATAAAATTGGCGAAAAAAGAATTCGTATCAAAAGACACCAAGAAGAGATTGATGATTTTAGGCATTGGATCAACGAAGAAGCCAGTTTTAGAATTGCTGGAGACATCAAAAGGCTCAATAAAGATGGTGTTTTTAATTTAGAATTATATAATTGTAATCTCAAAAATGTAAATCTAAATAATATTATTCTTACTGGTTCTAATATGAACAATATAAATCTAGAAGAAAGTACGCTCCAAAATGCTGTTTTAAAGAACATTAGAGCCAATCAAGCTAGTTTTTTGAATGTAAAATTGCAAAAAGCCGACCTTAGTGGTTCGCAACTTAGTGGTGCTAATTTAAAATTTACTACCCTTATAAAAGCAAATTTAAGAGATGCCAACTTGATCAAAACTAAGTTTACGGGTGCAGTTATGATAGATTGCGTACTCTCGGGCAGCATGGTGGCTGGAGCTGATTTTACTGATGCCAACCTTTTTAAGGCCGACCTCACTGGTTGCAAAGGGCTAACTATCGAGCAATTATCGAAATGCAGAAACATACATCAGGCAAAACTAGATGTGGGCATGGAAGAGCAACTCAAGGCTTTTGCTCCACATTTGTACACTGAAGAAGCCCAAGCTTTTTCGATTACACCAAATACTCCTAAATAATTTTTATCATAATTTATAAAAATGACAATAAAAAAAATTTTTAATCGTGTAATATTATTTGCATTTTCGAGCATTTTTGCTCAATCAATCGAAATCCCCGAAACCATTTATTTTGCTGGACTTCAACTTAATCTCACAAATGATTTAAGATACGAACTACAAAAACAAGTATTGGCTTTGGCCAAAAATAAAAATTATTTTAGTAATAAATTAAAACTTACCGACACCTACTTTCCATTTATCGAAAGTGCTTTAGAACAAGAAAACATCCCCACTGATTTCAAATATTTGATTATTCAAGAAAGTGGAATGCAATCTGATGCCGTTTCTGGAAGCAATGCCGTAGGATATTGGCAGTTCAAAAAAGAAACCGCCCAAGAGGTGGGTTTAACTGTAAATGCTGATATAGACGAACGCAAACACATCATTGCATCTACACATGGAGCGGCCAAATATTTGAAAAAAAATTACCAATTTACCATCAACTGGCTATATGCTTTGATTGCCTACAACACTGGGCTTGGTGGGGTAAAACAGTTTTTGAAACCCGAACACTCAGGAGCAGCAGAAATGAATTTATCTACTGATACTCATTGGTATGCCATCAAATTTTTGGCCCATAAAATAGCTTACGAAGACAAAGTGGGCTATAACCCAAGCCCTGATATTACATTGCTACCTTACGAAACAGACACAAAAGGCAAAACCTTAACCGAAATTGCGGCCCAAACTGGGGTAAATGTGGATGCTCTCAAAAATTTTAACAAATGGCTGACCAACGCCAGAGTACCCGATGACAAAAACTATACCGTTTTATTGCCTACAACTTTTATCGAAAGAGACCAAATAGCCAGCCAACTGGGCATAGTTTTGGATAAAAAAACGGTTGTAAATGTAGATTCAAAAACGCCACAACAAATGCCATCAAGCAACACAACACCATTGATGATGCCCAAAACAAGCACACAAGATGTACCATTGTTGATTACCTACAACGAACTTGAGGCCATACAAGCTCGACTTGGCGATACTCCAGCAAAGCTAGCTTTTGCAGGTGGTATTTCCCCAGAAAAATTTTTTAAATACAACGATATGCTCAAATTTGAAGAAGTAAGAGGTGGCAAAATTTATTATTTAGAATCAAAAAACAACAAAGCCGTCATACTGCAACACACTGTACAAATAGGTGAAACTATGTGGGACATTTCGCAAAAATATGGTATCAAACTCAAACATCTTTATAAGAAAAATAGAATGGAAGAGAATGAAGGACTACAAGAAGGACGAGTTTTGTATCTCAAAAACAAACGACCACCCGAAGAGCCAATCATCTTTAATTTTCCAAAAAAGGAAATACAAAAAACAGACCCTCAGCCTATTTCTGTTCCAAAAAAAGATACATCTTTGCTACAAGTTCCTCAAAACCAAGCACTTAATAAAGATAAAGTAACCCTACAAACAACCTTAACTACAACATCGGCACCTGCCGCCACAGAACCAGAAAATACTGAAAACAAACCTAGCATAACCCAAACAGTCAAAATAGAGCCACCAGTAATTGCTAAAAAAGACAGTGTTCAAACTATTGTAAATACAAATTTACCCTCAAAATCGTTTTTGAAACTAAATACAAACAAAGACATTATTAAAGATTCGTCAAAAATATACCATGTTGTATGTATGCAACAAACCCTGTTTTCTATTGCCAAACACTATGCTACAAAAGCCGACAGCATCAAAATTTGGAATAATATAGGCATGGAAGGCCTGCAATATGACCAAAAAATAACAACTTCTAAGAAAACAACAGCTCTCAAATCTAAATATAAAACTTATATCGTAAAACAAACATGTACTATAGAAGATGCTTCGGCCGAACTTAGCAAAAGCATAGAAGACTTATATATTTGGAACGACAAAAAAAATGGATTTTTATTACAAGGCGAATTATTGAGAATTAAATATTGATAATTTTGAAATAGTAGAATTACTAAGGATTCACTTTAACAACGTAAACTGCTGATTATCAATGTTTTATAAATTGTATAGGTAATAAATTGTTCCTATACAATTGAATTTTAAAAATTATTAGAATTTTAACAATATAATATTTTAAAGGATTTTATAAATTCAAAATAATATTTACTATACTAATGAATAATTTATTAAAACAGAATATTGTATTGATTTTCAAAACTAATTTAAAGGGAAGCCTTAATTGAAGGTTAAATTCTTGATTTTATTTTTTTATGATTTCTAATTTTTGAAGATTTGCCAAGGGCAGACATTTAAACGCAAATGTTCATTAAGAGAACTGAACTTTGTGTAACCACAAAACTATATATCGAACACGAAACCCCCCATATTGCTAATGTGCTGTTATAGCCTGTGCTTATTCACCACGTCATTTTCTAATGATATTTTTCTAAAAGAACAATGGGTGTTTGAATTTCTCTTGTCCATTCACTTGCAATGTAAGCGTAGTTGTCAGGGAATTTGTCAAGGTTGATATTATCAATATCGTTAGCCAAATGTTGTTTTACCTCTCTTTTCCAAAAGTCAATTGATCTGCCATAGCTAATCCAATTTAATTTTTGTCCAACCTCCGCAACAACAAATTCAACTGGGTAACTTTTGAGAGTAGCTCGAATATTGTCTACCGTTAAATATTTTTCACGGTAAGCATAAATATCCTCAATGTCTGTCCAAAGGTTTTTCAGGGGAATCCTTGTAACTATTTTCTGGTTGTTATTCATTGTTAATATTGTCGTCTTAGAATTGGCTATAACTTTTCTATTTGCTTAAGTGTCAAACCTGTATATTTTGCAATTTTTTCGTTAGGTTCTTTATTTTCTATCATAGTTTTAGCAATTTCGATTTTTTCTGACATTCTTTCTTTTGTCAAAACAATTTTTGATGCTTCTTTATTTTTGGCCTGTGTTCGTTCTTCTGGTGTTAAATTCTCAAAACTTATCAACTCTACTGCTTTTTTTATCCCTACATTTTTTGTGTTCAAAACGGGTCTCTCTGGGCTATGGATAGATTGATAGATTAAATCTAGCCAATCTCTTATCTGTTTGGGCGTTTCTTCGTTGGGATGGTTGGGGTTTAAACACACAAATTGATGTCCATACAAATCTCTCACTTCTCCCTGCAATGCAACACTATTTAATTAAGAAAATATTTTAAAAATAAAATAAATAAACCATTGATTATCAGATACTTATGTTTATATTTGTGTAATAAAAATACTAAAAAAAAACGAATATGAAGTATAACAAGTCCCAACAGGACTTCCACAACGGAAGCCCTAAAAAAA
>JAAFIH010000028.1 GCA_013297755.1 Cytophagales bacterium | reverse complement strand
ATTTTGGCCATATATGTTACCTAATTAGGTAATGCAAATTAAAACTAAAAAAGTCGAATAACAAACGATTATTCGACTTTTTTTAAATATTCAACAACATATTACCTAAATTATTTTAGGGTTTAGGTTTAAATTACCATAACTTTTACTAAGCCTTTGCCACCACAATAATCAATGGCACTGCTATACACATAGTCTTCTGCTTGATACACCCAACCAGCTTTTACTGGATTTTGGTGTATATAGTTTATTTTTTCTTCTATATTTATAAAACAACCAATTTCAATAGCATGATTGGCATCTTGCCAAACTTTATAATTTTCTGCCCTGCCCGTCCTTTTCGTTTCATAAGCATATTTATCCAGTAGCCATTCTGCTCGGCTTTCATTACTTGTTTTTATTTCCCCTCTCTTCGTAGTGTTCGGCATAGTCCTCGCTCTTCGTAGTGTTCGGCATAGTCTCTGACTATGTCGAAGTGGTTGCAAATCTCTGATTTGCTTTTATACTATTCCTTTTTTTCCTTACAAAAATAGGACTTTTTTTTAATATTGCAAATCAGAGATTTGCCCACACCACGACATAGTCAGAGACTATGCCGAACTACTATTGAATTATTGAAGACTACGGTAAACGGGGTTAGGAGTTCGTAGTTGGGAGTTAGTAGTTCGTAGTTAGTAGTTGGGTGTTATTTATCAATAATCAATAATCAATAATCAATAATCAACATAAAATCAATAATCAAATGAAAGTTGTTTTTCAATATAATCAACTTCAAAACAATATATTTTTGTAGTTTTGCATCCAAATAATGATATAGATGGAAAATGTAGTAGCAATAGTAGGTCGCCCCAATGTAGGCAAATCTACTTTTTTTAATCGATTAGTGGGAGAGCGAAAAGCCATCATGGACAACGAAAGTGGCGTAACCAGAGATAGGCATTATGGCAAAAGCGAGTGGTTGGGGCGTGAATTTACTGTTATTGATACTGGTGGATATGTGGTAGGCAGCGAAGATATTTTTGAATCAGAAATTCGCAAACAAGTAAAATTGGCCATGGACGAGGCCACTGTCATACTGTTTATGGTAGATATTGCTGATGGTTTGAATGACTTAGACAAAGAATTTGCCAACTATGTGCGTAGAACCAAAAAACCTACTTACATCATTGCCAACAAAGCAGATACTCCAGACAAAACCCACTATATTGCCGATTTTTATGCACTAGGTATTGGTGGAGATGAGATTTTTCCTATATCATCGCAAACAGGTTCTGGCACAGGCGATTTGTTAGACCAAGTCATCAGTCATTTCAAAGACGAACCAACCATAGAAGACGAAAAAGAATCGGCCCCGAAAATTCCTCGCATAGCCATAGTTGGTAGGCCCAATGTAGGCAAATCGTCTATGCTCAATGTACTTTTGGGTACAGAGCGTAGCATTGTTACTGATATTGCCGGCACCACTCGTGATGCCATAGATACCAGATACAAGGCTTTTGGACTTGATATTATCTTGACAGACACAGCAGGTATTCGTAAGAAATCTGTAGAAAAAGATGATATTGAATTTTATTCGAGTATGCGTTCTATCAACGCCATCGAAAAATCAGATATTTGTATATGTATGCTTGATGCAGAACGAGGCCTCGAAAGCCAAGACATGAGCATCATAGGGCTTGCCGTAAAATACAAAAAAGCTACGATTATTGCTGTAAACAAGTGGGATTTGATAGATGATAAAGACTCTAAAACTACAAAAGAATGGGAAGATTTTATCAAGAAAAAGCTATCGCCCAACGATTTTTTACCTGTCATATTTACTTCTGTGGTCAATAAGCAACGCATTCATAAAGTTTTGGAAAAAGCAGTAGAGATATTTCATAACAAAACTAAGAAAATACCTACATCAGTACTCAACGAGCGCATGCAAGAGGCCATAGCCCAGTATCCGCCACCTGCTGTATCAGGTAGATTTGTCAAAATCAAGTATATTACTCAATTACCTATCAGAAATCCTACATTTGCGTTCTTTTGCTCCAATCCACGCTATGTAAACGAACCTTACAAAAGATATTTAGAAAACAAAATGCGCGAATATTTTGGTTACGAGGGCATCAATATTACATTGGTTTTTAGGCAAAAATAAAAAAATATTTTTTTTATTCAACAATTTAATTATTTTTGCGTATTAGTTAACTTTAATAAATTATAAAAATGAAAAAAGTATTTGCGTTATCGATTGTTGCTGGTGCGTTAGCATTTGCGTCTTGTAAAAAAGCTGAAACTGCTGCTACTGAAGCCGCTACAGATGTTACTGCTTCTGTAGATTCTGCTGCTTCTGCTGTTGTAGATTCTGCTTCTGCTGTTGTAGATTCAGCTGCTGCTGCTGTTGTAGATTCAGCTGCTGCTGTTGTGAAATAATCACACACAAGGTTACAATCCACAAAAAAGGCTATCTGGAAAGATGGCCTTTTTTGTTTCAATTTAATTCATTCTTTTTTAATTTTTTTAAAATGAATCAGACCTGAGGCATTATTAGAATGTAGTTTTGAATAATTTGAATAATTAATTTTTTGAATCCAAGTTTTTATTAAAATACATTATTTTTTTAGTAATAAAACCAAAAAAAACTATACAAATAATAGTTTATAACTTACATACGACAAACTATAAGCTAAAAATAAAGAATAGCAAAATTGTAATATAGGTATTTTCCAAGATCCAGTTTCTCTTTTTGACACTGCAATTGTACTCATACACTGCAACGCTAAAGCATAAAAAATAAGTATTGAAACACCTCTGGCCAAAGTAAAAAAAGGCTTACCTTGACTGTCTTTTATTGTTATCAAGGTATCTTTTATCAATTTAGTATCTTCTTGGTTTTGGATTGAATATATGGTAGAAATAGTTGATACAAACACTTCTCTGGCAGCAAAAGATGTAATAATGGCTATATCTATACGCCAATCGAAGCCAAGTGGGCTAAATATAGGCTCAATGGATTTGCCTAGGATACCTGCAAACGAATTTTCTAGTTTTTGAGATTCGTTTTCAATCTTAGTTTTATCATGTGCAGAAGTGTGAAAGCTAGCAGGCGAGAAATTGGATAACAGCCATAAAATAAGTGAAATAATTAAAATTATTTTTCCTGATTCTGTAATAAATAAAAAAACTTTTTCATATATAGTATGCCAAATATTACCAATCTGAGGTAATCTATAATTGGGTAATTCTAACATAAAAAAACTTTTTTCACTCGTTTTGATTGTTTTTGATAATAAAAACGATGTTGCCATAGCAATAGCAAATCCCAATACATATAAACCTACCATCACTAATGCTTGCATATTGAAAACTCCAAACAAATATTGTGAACTAGGAATAACAGTAGCAATAATGATGGTATACACTGGAATCCGAGCAGAGCAACTAATGAATGGGGTTATAAAAATTGTAATAATTCGTTCTTTTTTATTATTTATGTTTCTTGTAGACATAATGGCTGGTATAGCACAGGCTGCACCTGTAAATAAAGGTATAAAACTTTTGCCATTGAGCCCAACTTTCTTCATAAAGTTATCTAACAAAAACATTACTCTAGCCATATAACCTGATTCTTCGAGTATGGTTATGAAGAAAAATAGTAAAACTATTTGAGGTATAAATATTACTATTCCTGCTATACCAGCTATTAAACCATTGGTAATAAAATCGCAAAAGACAGATTTGCCTAAATTATTTTTTATAAAACATGAAATGTATTGCATTCCTTCGTCTATCATATCCATGGGGTAGCTAGACCAAGTAAATAAGGCTTGAAATATACCAATAAAAATAAAAATCATTATCAAATATCCAAATAAAGGATGAAGCAAAAAAGCATCTATTTTTTGGGTTTTGGAGTGTATAGCCTTGGGTTTAGATACACAATTTTGGGTAATTGTACTTATTTTTTGGTATCTGCTTATGGTTTCAAATGTTTGTTCTTGTAGCGAAATTTGGGTTTTATTATTAAAATGATAATCTAGGATAGAGAGATATTCGTTTTGTGTTTTTGTAGGAATTTTTGTAATATTTTCTAAAAAATTTTTATTTGGAGTATAAAAGTTGTAATGATATACCTGGTCGTTTTGAGGATGATTAAAAAAGTTAAAAATTTCATTTTTTAATACATCTATTTCTAGTTGCAAACGAGCCGAAATTGCCACTATGGGTATATTCAAATCTTGCTTTAGTTGTTCGATATTGATATTGATAGATTTATTTTTGGCTTCATCTATCATATTCAATACCAATATTATTGGTATTTTTAAATCATATATTTGGCTGAACAATAGTAGATTTCGATATACATTGGTGGCATCTACTACTACCATGACAAGGTCTATTTTTTCATTTTGATAGTTTTTCAAAACAGTAGAAGTTATGGCTTCATCTTCTGTTTTTGGATAAATACTATATGTGCCTGGCAAATCAATTAAAGTACATGTTATGGCATTTTGTAATGAAAAAATACCAGAGTGCCGCTCGATGGTAACACCTGCAAAATTGCCTACTTTTTGATTAGATTTTGTGAGTGCATTAAAAAGGGTAGTTTTGCCACTATTGGGATTTCCAGCAAGTGCAATAGTGTATTTTTTCATAAAAAAACTATGTGTTATTTAGTTTCAATGACATATAAGTAGCACTAATGACTAATGCAATCACACTTGTAAAATATAGTATATCACGACTATCAATAAGTCCACGGCTGAGTGTATTGTAATGGTAAGAAATGCCAAGTTTGTCTACAAAATCGGCTTTGCTACCAGCACCAAAAAGGGTGGCCAAAGAACCAAAACCAGTGTAAATGACATAACAACCAAGAATAGCATAAATAAAAGCCGAAATTTGATTATCAGCGATGGCAGAGGCTAGAATGCCAAAAGAAGTAAATATGGCTGCCAAAAAAACCAATCCTATATAAGAACCTACGATGCCAGGTGTATCTACATTGCCTATGGGGTCGGCCAATAAGTAGATAGAAATGTAATATAAAATGGTTGGAATTATTGCCAATAATGATAAAGCAAAACAGGCAAAATATTTACCTAAAATAATATTCAGCTCTGAAATAGGTTTGGTAAGTAGCAATTCGTAAGTTCCTGTTTTTTTTTCTTCGGCAAAACTACGCATGGTTATGGCAGGGATTAAAAACAAAAACATATATGGAGCAATCGAAAACAAAGTATCTATATGAGCATATCCTCCATCAAGTATGTTTTCTTCGGGCATTATCCACATAAAAAAACTAATAGCAACCAAAAAAATACCTATAACTAAATAAGCAATTAAGCTATGTAAGAAAGAGTGAAATTCTTTATGAAATACTGCCCACACGATAATAATTGATTAGATTTTGGATAATTCTTTGGCTCTATTTTCGGCTGCAATAAGTGCTTTTTCTATAGATTGTGCGATAGCATTTGCCTCAAATACTTTGAGTGCAGCTTCTGTGGTGCCACCTTTGGAGCTTACGGCTGCTATCAATTCTTGGAGCGATTTATCTGATTGTTGCATCAGATGATAAGAGCCATTCATGGTTTCTGAAACCAATAAAGAACTCGTTTTGGCATCTAAACCTAGTTTAATTCCTGCTTCAATCATTGCATTAACAAAGTAATAGAAATAGGCTGGACCTGACCCACTTATGGCTGTTACGGCATCAAGCATAGATTCGTTTTTTAGAAACACAGTTTTGCCTGTGGTGGCCAACAGTTGCTGTGCAATAGAGATTGAGGTCATATTAGCGTGGGGTGCTGCCGAATATCCTGCAATGCCTAGACCTATCTGTGCTGGTGTGTTGGGCATGGCTCTTACTATATTTTGGTGGTTGAGATTTGATTGTAAAACTTCTATAGTTATGCCTGCCATGATAGAAAGCACAAGTTGATGTGGTTGCAAATATTTTTTTAATTCTATATATACAGAAGCCGCATCTTGGGGCTTTACGGCTAGTATAATAGCATCGCAATCTGCAATTTTGGCATCTGGTTGGCTTATAAAAAAATCGTTTTCTTTTAATTTTTCGTTTACAAATTCTGATTTATCTATCAGCAAAAGTGCTTTTTTTTCTACTAATTTATCGCTCATAAATGCTTTTGCATAGGTAAAACCCATGTTGCCACATCCCCAAATAGCTATTTTCATTCTTTTTTATATTTTATGTTTTGCAAATTTAGTCTATAAAAATGTTTTCACAACATTTTAGTTTTTAGTTTTTTTGCAGTCCTGTCCTCAAATTTTGAAATAAAAAATGTAAATCTATTTTAAATAGTAAATTTATTACTAAGATGTATATGCAAACTAAAATGGACTAAAAGTATCGTTACTATAAGTATAAAAGGTTGAGGTAGAGGTTTTGTAGACTATTTTTTATTTAAAATTTTTGAATGATAATTTCTTTAAAATTTCTCTACTTGAGTTGGGGCATTAAAAGTTCCCTTATTTTACTTTAATATTTGAACTAGAAATTACATTTTCTAAGTATTCTATTTTTTCTATTTCTTGGGTAATATTCATGGCCAAAACAAGTATTTTTTCAACAGCAGCCTCCTCGTTTACTAAAGGTTTAAAAATACATTTAAGCCAAATAGACTGACCTAGAGCATTTTTAGATTTTATCAAAAAATTACTAGAAATACCCATATTAAGTTGGTTCCACAACTGAAGATACTCTGTTGTATTTTTTATTTCTGGTTCTATAAAAAAATTAAAAGTTTTGTTGTTTACCTGCACATTTTTTAGCTGCAATAGGTCTAAAAATACTTGGTTAGCTTCTATGATTTTACCATTTGGTCGTATTTCTAATCTCGCAAAAGTACTATCAATCGTCTTGGTTAGGTTTTGATATGTTTTAATAGTGTTTTCAATTTCCGAATTTTTACGACTCATCTCTTCTTGCGTGGCCAGTAATTCTTCCATATTTTGTCTCATTTCTTCTTCTTGGTTGCGTAGAGTTTGGGTTTGTAGCTGAGACTTTTCTAATAATTTTTTGGTTTTATTACTTGCTTCAACGGATTGCACTGTTGATGCAAAAATTTCGCATACTTTTTTTATAAAATTAATTTTAAAAAGTTCAATTTCGTTGAAAAAGGCCATTTCTATAACTCCATTTACGGTTTCATTGGCTATTAGTGGCACAATAATAATTGCTTTGGGGGTAGCCAACCCAAGACCAGAGGTAATATGTATATAGGTTGGGGGCACATCTGTCATATAAATAACTTCTTTTTCGTGGAAGCAAGCACCTAAGAGGCCTTCATTGAGTTGTATTTTTTTTGTTAAAAACTTATTTCTATCATAGGCATACGAAGCTGTTTGCTCAAGGTAGATATTATCTGTATCAAGATCATTTAATAAAAATACACCCCCTTGATTAGCATTTACATATTTGATTAAAAAAACCAATATTTTTGTTGAAAGTGTTTTTAAGTTATCGTTGTGTTCTCTCAAAATGTCAGCAGCTTGAGCCAATCCTAAGTTATAAAATTTCTCTTCATTTTCTTTTATATGGGCTTTGACAAGGTTAGATTGCATTATTTTGAGGGCTTTGCTTAGAGTATTTTTTTCGTCTACTTCAAATTTTGAGCTCAAATCTCCATTGGCAATTTTTGAAGCTATAAGTTCAATTTTATCATTTATTTCGATTTGAGATTGTAGTTTTTGAGTATGTTTATCAAGTTTAGTATCATATTTTTCGATAATAAAGGCCCAATAACTACACAAAAAGAATATAATTGCTGCCAAAACTAAATGCAAAATAAAAGTAAGCCACGAAAAATCATTTTCTGCCATAAAAAATACATCTAAATTGGCTCCAAATTGTGCATAAGCCAGTGTGATGTGGTGGATAACTACAATAGTAATAAGTGGTAATTGTACTTGCCATTTTTTGAACTGAATAAGTAAAATAGATGCTACAAAAGCCAAAAAGTGCATTTCCATAATTCCATGAGACTGATATATAAGCAAAGCTGTAAAAACAGCCAAACAGCCACTACCAATATATTGATATAAATTACTTTGGGGTAGTAAATATTTTGCTAAATAATAGCATGTAATTGATATTATAATAATCGGTAAAGCAAATAAAAAAGTGTTGTAAATTGGGCTTAAAAGTAAAGCGAAAATGATGTATAACCAAAGTGAAATTTCTAGAACTTTATTAGCGAAAATAGTATCTTTTTTCTTCAATTTTAGGTAGATTTTGGAATAATAGATGTACTTATTTATAAATTGTTCTATTGCAAATCAGCATGAGATTGTAAATTATCCAGTTTTGCAAGTACAGCATTTAGGCTTGAAATTGTCAGTGGCTTGGTTATGAAATCTATCACAGGTTTGTATTTATAAGCCCTATCAATATCATCTTGGGCTTTTGAACTCAATAAAACACAAATTTTAATATCACTTTTAGGTGAGTGCATTTTCATAAGTAGCTCTATAAACTGAAATCCATCTACCAATGGCATATTCAAATCTAATAAAATCAGTTGTGGTAGCGATTCTATTTCGTTGATTTGTTGTAGATCATCGAGAGCTTGTTTTGGAAATAAACTCGTTTTTAAATCTATTTTTATGTTACTTTTATTTATAACATTTTTGGTAATAAATGTACTTATTTGATCATCATCTACTAATAATATTTTCATACACTTTATAAGTATTATTTTTAATAATTGTAATTTTAATAAAATTAATAATTGTGGTAAATAAAATGACTTATTTATTTACTGATTCAAGGGTTAATACATTAAATTTTCAGAAAAAACCCTTGATTAATTACAAAATTGACAATCTTACATTGTATTTAATAGCATTTAGTTTTTAGAATAAAACTTTTAAAAATATTGATTGTAATGCTTATTTTTTGAGCAAAAAAATTAAAAAAAGAAAAATGATTTCTTAGATAATATTATTTTAAAGAAATATAAAATTCGTAATTTTACTTGAAACCTATGGTTCTTTTTTTCTGAATTTCAAAATTTAGGTCTTCTTGATTGTAAATATCAGATAAAATCATGCTTTGGTTGATTTCATTCTTAAAACCTAGTTTTTTTGATAATGCTTGAGCTTTGTTGGTTTGCAATTCTCCAAATTCGTATTTGGCAATAAGTCTGCCTTTGCGAAGCAATGCAGCATCTACTTTGGAGATATCAGTATTAAAAGAACAAATAATCTGAACATTTAAGCAATCGGCCAATAAACCATCTGTAATATTTAATAATGCTGATACTGGCGAATTATCTTCTGTTTCTCGGTCCACAATCAAGCGTTCGGCATCTTCTATTACAAAAATTGCGTTAGGGTTATCAATTAGAATTGAAATAAGGCCTGGATTAGTAATATTTGAGGCCATATCTGGAGGCAAAAAAATGACATTCTTTTTCACAGAACCTATCAAGTATCTGATGTAAGAAGTTTTGCCAGTGCCTGGTTTGCCATACAAAAGCACAAGTCCTTTATCATTTTTTAATTTTAAGCGTTTTAAAATTAATTGATGTATTGGTAAAAAATCATCGTTATAATTATCCTCAATATTTAGTTTTGGTTTAGTAATATCTAGCGATTTTGTATCTAGCCCCCTTGATGATTGCACTATAAGCATTATCTCTGGGCTATCTGGCTGGATTTTGATTCTAAATTTTTGGAGTTGTGATAGTATAGTTTCTATAAAAGCAATATCTGTATTACGAAAAAACAAACTAACGCAATCGTCATTGAGATCAAAAAAAACCAATAAATCGTTGTGGAGTATGTATATTACTTCGTCTATTTCGGTTTTTTTATTTGATTTTACTCTTTTCTTTGAGTAGTAATAATCTTTAATTTCGGCATGGTAGGTATTGCAAAACCATTCGTTGGCTTTTTTACTAAAAATATTAAATTCTTGCATCAAATTTGGGATATAATGAAAGTAGTTTAAATAAAAATTAAAACTATCAATATATCTAAATTTATCACTTTTGAGGCTTAGTGAATCTAAATTATGGCTGTCTTTTGTAAAAAGTATTGTTTTTTGTGGTAATTTCTTTTCATTTTCTATATAAGTAATTGTAGTACTTTTAGTAGCTTCGTTGTTGTTTTTTATCATTAAAATTAGATTTTTTTTTGCAAAACTAGAAAATATACTCCTAATTAAGTCATATAATTTGTTTATTTATTTACAATTCATTTTTATTTTCAAAAAAGTTATAGCAAGGGTTTAAAATGCTTTTTTAAGGCGACTTTTAAAGACCCCATTTCATAAGTTTCTCTTTTTTTTACGGCAAATCGATAGTTTTGAGCGAGGCTTTGGGTTTAGTGTGAGGCTTTTGAAAATATATTTGGGACTTTTGGAAGTTACTTTAGGCTTCCCTTTTTCTCTCTAACTACTTGATTATCAGGGTGTTGATAAATAAATCACACCAAATTTGGCACGAACTGTGCCAAATTGATGTTTTTTGCTTATATTTCGTGTGTTAAAAACAAACTTAAGCGATGCAATCTACATTATTTCCTTTAGATTCCTATAAATCTTATAAATGGTACATTTTCAAGAATTCATCTGAGCTTGGAAAAATTTATGACGCCATTCCTTGGACTGATTTAGTTCAATTATTGCCAGAAAAGGAATCGCCAAAAGGCGCCCCAGCTTGGCTTAAACCTCAAGGCTATATTGGAATGATGTTTTTGAAACACTACTACAAAGTAAGCGATGAAAAATTACTAGAACTTTTTCATGCCAATACAGACATGCAATTATTTTGTGGATGTTTGCTACAAGAAAACGAAAAAATAAAAAATAACGCCTTTGTGAGCCACGTAAGGTCGTATTTAGCCAAAAATTTGAACTCAAATGATTTTCAAAAAATAATGATTTCTTACTGGAAAGCAAGCAATGATTTAGAAAACACACATCTTTTGATGCTAGATGCTACTTGCTTTGAGAGCTACATTCGCTTTCCTACTGATGTAAAATTACTATTTGAATGTTGCGAAAAAATACATGAAAAATTAATACCCTCATTTTGTAAAAAATATAATCTAAAATTACCTAGAACGGCATTTAAAGCTAAGAGAAACAAGTATTTAGCTTACAGTAAAAATCGAAAAAAGAGTCATAGAAAGACATTACAGATACGACAAAACTTACTAAAGTTTTTAAAAAAAAGCATTAATTTATATACAGATACTGTATCTCAAGTGCAGGGTTATGAAATAGAAACAAAACTAGGTATAGTATTTTCGAGCATCCAAAAAGTGCTAGAACAACAAAAAATATTAATAGAAGACCCTAAAAATAAGGTAGATGATAGAATAGTTTCCATTTTTAAACCCTACGTACGCCCCATAAAACGTGGAAAAGAAAACAAACCCACCGAGTTTGGCATGAAAGCCCATATTTGCCAAACAGACGGAATAAACTGGCTTGAGCATGTAAGTTTTAGTGCTTTTAATGAAAACACAAGGCTAGAATCAAGCGTGTTGTCATGCCAAGAAATGTTTGGTAAATGCAGTCAATTGGCGGCTGACAACATCTATCCTACAAATAAAAACAGGAAATTTCTTACTGACAACGACATAGAAACTAATTTTCCAAAAAAAGGGCCAAAAGAAAGCGACCCAGTTAAATTAAGAAAGGAAAAAAAGATAAAGGAAAAACTAGGGAAATTGCGAAGCACCGCTTTGGAGGGCTCTTTTGGGAATGAAAAAAACCATTATTTGCTAAACAAAATCAAGGCACAAAACGAGGGAACGGAGTTAATATGGGTATTATTTGGTGTATTTACCGCCAATGTTGTATTAATAAAGAATAAAAGAAAAGCCAAAATAGCGAAAGAAAAAGCTGAAAAAGAAATGAAATTAAGTCGTAAAAAAGCGGCTTAAACAAAAAACAAAGCAGACTTTGATGGAAGAGGTATGTGCTTTTGGGTCTAAAAAAGCGAAAATGAAAATCGAAAACTAAAAAATTGTACTATTTTAATATTATCAAACAAGCGTTAGGAATAATACAAAAAATATTTTGAAAAATATGATACTTTTAAGTAGATTATTGACCTGAAAAAAATAATTTTAAAGGGAAGCCTACTTTAAGCTATTATTGTACTTTTCTTTTTTTATTGATTTTTTCAAGTTATATAGAACCTGAATAAGACAACGATTTTATAAAATTTTCCATATATTCAAAGTCTGGTTCTCCTTTCTTGCTTGGTAGTTTTATACTTATCTGTTTCATTCTTGTTTAAGTATAATATCTATTATCTCACTTTTGTTGAAAAATATAAATGCTGGTTTTTCATATTTCCAATTAATTTTTAATTTCCAATAAACAAATTCTCTTTCATCATTAACAAACTGACATAGTTCTCCTTCTTTGCTTCCGCCTAAAATAATTTTTGCAATTGCTTGATAAATTTCTTCATCTATTATTACTGAAGAAATAGTCAAATCCCATCGAGGACTATTACCATTCAGCTTTTTGTTTAGAACTTCTAACGCAATAGTTTTTAGCGTATTTAATATGTATTTTTCTGTGTGCATCATATTGAACCTGAATAGTTTAAAGATTTTAAGAATTTTCCATATACTCAAAGTCTGGTTGTCCTTTTTTGCTTGGTAGTTTTATACTTATTTGCTTCATTCTTGTTTGGCTACATTTCCTACCATAGTTGTAACGATACTTTTCTAAATTCATAATGGTTACTAAAAACATAGCAACATATTTATTCATTTCAAAAGTTGGTATCAATTTTTCAACGTGGTCGCTGGCTGAAAATAGTTATTTATATTACTACTTTTCAATTTTCCAAATTAATGAATCGGTAGAGTTATTAATTTCTACAGCAAATTCACCTTCCATGTATTCATTTATAATAAAACCAACTATTTTTTCTTGCCAACTGTTGTTCAAAACTAAAGACTCACTCTCTCTTAAAAACCAAATAATTTTATGGTTTAATATTTTTGTATAATTCATTGTTTTATCATTGAGGAGTACATAATTGATTTTATAAAATTTTCCATAAATATAAAATCAGGCTTACCATTCTTTGATGGGATAAATATTTTTTCTTTTTCAAGTCTGTGTAATCTAACCTGTCTTCCGTAATTATACTTTAAAACATAACTTTTAAATAAAGTAACCAAAAATAAATTTATATAAGGATTATCATTAAATTTTGGAATCAAAGTATGCACATTGTCATCACTAAAATACTCAAATGGCTGATAAAATACATTAAAAAACATATCAACTGTAATTTTGTTTTCAAAGATAATTTTGCTATCCTCAAAATCAAACCTAGAAATAAAATCAACAATACCGTTATTCTCTGAAGATGCAGTTATGAGTGGGATATTTTCTTCATCAGTTAATCTATCGTACTTTGTCAACCTTTCTCCTTTTTTAATGTCAAATAATTCTGTAAGATTATAACTCTTCCAGTTATTAAAATCAAATTGTGAATTTTGATTTAAAACAGGCTCTTTTGTAAGGTTTTTATCTATGTCAATTATTTTATACTTGATAAGGACGCAGATATAATTAAAGACATTATTTTCAAAATCTATAGTAGTAATTTTAGAATAATCAGGTTTTATATATGCTTCTGCACACCATTCGTCTTCTGCTATTATTATTTGATTTACGCTAAATCCTATTTCTTCTTTTTTATTTAAGAAGTGAGAAATCCATTTTTCTTTAATTGCGTCCCAACGTCCATAAGCATCGATTCTGCCTTGAATTTTGCGTTTTACAAATCCGTCATTTTTGTAATAACCAAAATATGTTTCTTTATGTTTTGGGTGTGGTTTGTGTGCTGTAAAAACCATAACACAAGAAACCACACCAACTTTTGAATTAAAAAATAATTCGTCTGGCATTGATAATACTGCTTCTAATGTATGATTGTCTAATAGTTTTTTCTTGTATTCTAAAACCTTACCACCTGTGGCTAATGCACTTTGCATTGGTACAATTGCTACACAAGTTCCACCATCAACTAAACTTTCAAGGTTATTAAAAATAAATTCTAATTCGTCTGTATCAGTTTTTTTGTCTGATTTATATGGTGGATTTAAAAAACCAACAGTTGGCTTTCTATCTTTTACTTCTTTAATTATTTCTTCATCAAAACAACTGCCATTCATTATATTGGTTTTGCCGTCTTGATGAATGTACATATTAGAAACTGCCAAAGCAAAAATATGGGCTTGATATTCTACGCCAATTAGTTGTTTCGATTTTATTTCAGCTTCTTTACTTTTGTCGCCTTTTGCGTCTTCAATCATTTTTTTCATTGCTGAAATCAAAAATCCACCTGTTCCAGTGCAGTTGTCATAAGCAATAGAATTTTTATTTACTTGGGCTAATTCTGCAAATAATTCTGTAATATGTGGTGGTGTCAGTACTATACCCAAACCTTTGTCGCTATTTGCATAACGCAAAAATTCAATGTACAACTGTCCTAAAACATCAAAGTATTCGTGAGTTTTGATAAATTGATTGATGTTTTCGTCAATTTCGTCAATAAGTTCTTTTAAAACTTTATCTTTTGTAGAAAGTGAAGTGTCGGTTTTGATAAAACCAAATTGCATGTTTAGATTTTCTAATTTCTTACCCGAAATATTGGCTTCTTCTAATTTTTCAGAAACGGTTTTTGTTAAGAAGTCTGCTAAACTTTTTGGCGTATTTTTTAATGTGTATGATTTCCGAAAAGCATCATCTTCTAATGCAATCAAAATACAACTTATCAATAAACTTCTTTGGCTTTCAAGGATTTTGTATGTATGAAGTTTCTCGTTTAGTTTTTTTGTAAATTCTAAAAGTGTGTTGTAATCTTGTCTAAATTTTTCAGGACTTTTTAAATATCCGTCTAAATAATCTTGTGCAGATAAAAGTTTGTCGCCAAATATTTCAGTAGCTTTTCGTTCATTTTTTAAGTGTAAAAAATGAGATACTTTTAAATGTTGTTTCGTTTCGCCACTTACAGCAATAGCCAAAACATCAAATTCTTTTGATAAGTATGAAGCATACAATAAAACGCCATCAACTGCAAATTCTGCAAATTTGTCTCTATTTGGACTTTCGTGTTTTGTAATTTCTGCTTTACATTCTATAACGATAAGTAAATCAGCATTTTTATTGTAGGTAATAATAAATTCAGGTCTGCCTTTTCCTGTTCCTTTTTTAGAGGCAGTTTTGAGTAATTTATCAATTTTAGCATTATCAGAAGCCTGTTCTTCAATATGAATTACATCTTTAAATTGTTCAAAGTGAGAATAAACAATTCTCTCCGTTTTTTTTTCGTTTGCCATTTCAGTATTATAAAAGTATTGATGCAAAGTTAGTAAAATTGTCTACCACTTAAAAATGCTTATTTTTATTTTCTGAATGACTATCAAGTTGTTTTTTTTATTTTTAATCCACATTCTAGGCCTAAGTTAGAAAATAGGGCAGGGTAGTTGTTGCACATTGCGAGGGGGTTTTTGTTTGCCTGCCACACAAAATTCAAACACTACTGATATTTCGTGGGTGCCAAAGGAGTAAATCATTTTGGATAGGGGCAAATCATAGCTATAGCAAACCCTAAAATCATATTTGCGATAACCTATCAAAAATGCAAGTGCATCTGTATTGAAACCCTTGCCAGTAATAATGGGTAGGCCTCTATACCAAGCCCCAAAAATCATACGAGAGCGTTCGTAGTAAGCACCCAAGTCGAGTTGCAAGGCATAACCTTGTTGTTTGAGCTGAAATGCAGGTGTTAGGGTAGATTCTGAGGCATCGTATAGTTGTATTTTGTAGCCACCATGTAGCGACAATTTCATGGGTACTGGCTGTATGGCGTAAGATTTGATGAAAGGATTTCGTAACAAATGATGTGCCGCCAAGCCTAGCCAAAGGCTTTTGGAATAGAGCAAAAACCCTGTAGAAAGATCAAAAAAATTGTAACTTCCATATACTAAAGGGCTATCAGAGGTGCCATTGACTACGCCTTGTAGGTTGGTCATTTGGTCGCCATAAGTATTGCTGGCAGCACCACTCGTCATGTATTTGAGATGGTAAGAAGGTTGTAATCCTAGCCTGAGTTGCCAATCTTGCGACAGTTTTATTTTTTTGGCAAAAGCTGCAGCAAATTCAAAAGTTTGAAATCCACCAGACCCAGGAGTGTCATACATGATATAGGCACCCAAGCCTGCACCTATGCTGCGTATGTTTTTATCACCAAATATTACCCCAGTTTGGTAAGATTTATTGCCCAAAAACCACTGATTTCGGTAGTTTGCTCCCACCCGCCAGCAATCGGTAGCTCCTGCAAAGGCAGGGTTGAGGTACACAGGAGAGGCATAAAATTGGGTTAGTTGCACATCCTGAGCTTTAATTTCATTAAAACATACACTTAATAAAAAAAAATAAATGAAACTCAGGCCAAATTTATACATCTCTACTAAAATGAAAAATTAGATTTATAATCGCTCAAATCGTCAATCAAATTGGTACTCTCTATATGTATATATTGCGATAGTTTAACGTCTGTAGTGGCTACTTGTATATCTTTAATTTTGAGATGCTGATTTATAAATATAAACTCCAATCGTGGATACAGTTCTTGCAAAATCTCTACTACATCCAATACTTGTAGGTTTTTGTCTACCAAATTAAAAGTATCAGAGTCTGCTTGTATGGTAAGAAATTTTGCTAATGTTTCGGAAACTACGTCTATGTGAATATAATTTCTGTACTGGCGACCATTACCAATAATGGATATTTTGTTTTTAAAATTGGCATCAAACATAAATTTATTGATTACGCCATCTATTCTCAAACATGGCGAATAGCCATATACATTGCCCACACGCACTATATAGCATTTTTTAGTTTCAAAAAGTCTTTTTACTTGTTCTTCGCCACGCCATTTAGAGGTGGCATAAAATGAATCAGGATTGGGTATGTGCTGTTCTGTAAACACAGTTTCGCCTGAGCCATATACTGCCACACTACTCAAATAAATAACTTTCTGAACAGAAGTAGACTCTTCTATAACATTGATTAATTCTGATGTACCCCAATGATTGACTTGCTCAAAAATGTGGGAATCGATGTAAGGATTTTTGTCGGTTAGGGCCGCCAAGTGATACACTATATCTATGCCTTTGAGGGCTTGTCGCATTTTGCGAGAATCTAGCAAATCGCCTTCTAGGAACTCAATTTTGGATTTATCAAAAGCATAGCTTGTAAAAAAATTATAGTTTTTTCGTGCCAAATTATCATACACAATTACTTTGGTTACATCTTTGTCTTGAGCCAATTTATTGACCAATTCGCTTCCTATATAACCAGCACCACCACTTACAAATACATTCATTTACAAAAAATTAGTTATTATTGATACAAATATAAGTATAGTTTTTGAAAATATAAGTATAGTTTTTGAAAAAAGACTTTCCATAATGGCATTAAATTTTAGATTTGATTAAACATGATTTTAACATAAATTTTTTAATATTATTTTCAATTATTTTTTATAATAGATGAATTTCTCTCAAAGATTATTTTGTAAGAATAATTATTTATAGTATGTTAAATAATAATTTATAAAACTATAATTATTACTGATTATTTAATTTTTTCAGTTGTAATATTTATAGATTTCAATGCTTTGATTTATTCAACTTAAATAGATTTTTTAAATGTATATACATTTAAAATATCTTACTCTATATCCTAATTTTAGGTATTCTTTTAATCAGAGATGGTTTTATAAATAACAAAAATTGTACTTTTTTATTATTTATTTTAATTATTTTTTTATTAAATTTGAACAAAAATTTTGTTTCAAATTAAAAAAATCAAATATTCAAATTGTATAAGTAAAAATAAAGTCGTTGTATTTTTATAAAATACTTACATTATTAAAAATTATAAATTTGATATTTTAAATACCTTGTTGGTATGATATTTTAATTTTAAACTAAGAATTATTTTGAAAAAGCACAAATACTTAAAGGTAGATAATATTGTTATAACTCTTCATTTTCAAGTATTAATATTACTAAGACCATAAAAAATTAATATCAATTTTCAATACATACTTTAATATATAACCAAATTGAAAAATACAATAAAATTTCTTATTCTTACACAAATTGTTAGTTTCTTTGCAACTGCTACCAATTATTATGTATCTCCCACTGGCAACGATGCCAATCCTGGCACTTTGGCTCAGCCCTGGCGTACTATGGCAAAGGTGTCTACATATCAAGCCAGTCTTGCAGATGGCGACCAAGTTTTATTTGAGCGTGGAGGCACTTTTAGAGGAACAATTGCGATAGGTAAAGCTGGTAGTACTCCTACTTCTCGTATTATGTATGGTGCCTATGGCAGTGGCGCAAAACCAAAATTGTTGGGGTCTACTACGCTTGGTGGCTGGACAAATACTGGTAGCGATGTGTGGCAAATGTCTCCAGGTCAGTTGATTGGCGAACTTTTTATGAACGACAAACGCCAAACGGTGGCTCGCTTTCCTAACAAAAGCTATTTGCCTATTGATAATTTTAGCGGAAATCAACTCACAAATTCTATTCTTGGTTTAGGAGCTTGGAATAGTGCCAATGTGTATGTTCGCAGGCAAAACGATTGGATTGTAAAAGGAACTGTAAACGCACAAAGTGGCAATACCATAGACGTAACCATACCCAACGGTGGCAGTCAGATATCAGCTGGAAAAGGTTTTTTTGTTGATGGTGTGGCATCTGCCATGGATTTGGCGGGTGAATGGTACCAAGAAAAAAATGCTCCTTACAATATATTTATAAAAATGCCAAATGGACTCAATCCCAATACCCAAACTTTTGAGGGATCTATACTCGATTATGGATTTTATACTGGTGGGTATATAAACAACCTTTTGTACGAAAATTTAGATTTGAGGTACTACAAAAAAAGAGGTATTAGTAGTGGAAATTGTAGTTCTATTACAGTACAATTTTGTAATTTCAAAAACATAGGAGAAAAAGGAATTTATCTGCAAGGCCAAGCCTCTGGGACACCATCTGCCAATCCTACTGGTGATATACTAATTGATAGCTGTACTTTTTATGACATCAACAGCGAAGCCATTAATATAGAATGGTTTAAAAATTCAACTGTAAAAAGAAATGTAGCCAAAAGAATTGGAATCAGGGCAGGATACGAATTTGATGATTTGAATTCAGCTATTGGTTTTTATATTCATCATATATATAATGTGACTGTTTTTGAAAATAAAATAGATAGTACAGGCTATAGTTGCATGGTGTGGAATGGCGAAAACAACATTATCGAGCGAAACGAAATGAGCAATAATGGCCTAACAAAAAACGATAATGGTTTTATTCAGGCTTGGGGGGGCAAAACCAAATTTAATATTGTAAGAGACAATATTTTGCACGATGGTTTTGGAAGCGAAGATGGTATGCCAGGACACGATTGGACAAAAAATGACATTGGTGCTGCCGAAGGTATTTATTTTGATTCGTTCACACACTCCAATACTATTACAGGAAATACAATTTATAATTCCAAAAATGGACTTTTTGTGCAAAGTAGCCAAAACTATACCATTAGCAACAATACTACCTATAATTGCTATTGGAATGGATTGATGCACCATGAATTTAACCCAACGGATAGTCAAAATCCTTGTAACCACGATTGTAGTTGGAGTGCTGATATTGTCAATATCAAAACATTTAATAATATCTTTTATTCGGTACGTCCTGATCAAAACGGCATTCGTTGGTCGAGCGACCGTTGCAATAGCCCATTTAATTTTGGAACTTCTGATAATAATTATATTTTTAATCCATATAAATCGACCCTTTTTTCGCAATATGCCGAAAATTGTCCAGGTAGTGTTCAGTCAATTTACACATTACCTCAATGGCGAACGCTTCGCAACAAAGAACTAAATTCTAAAGGCACAGATTTTGCATGGAGTCCTTACTTTATTTCTACCACAGGAGCAAGTTTGGTTTCTAATGGTACTTTTGATTCTGATATTAACGGTTGGGGTGGAAATGGACCAGGAAATACAATTTGGGAAACAAACCCTTTGCTCAATGGAGGAGCAATCAAAGGCTCACAAACAGGTGGTGGAATGTGCGAAATACAAAGCCCTGCTTTTAGTGTAACAGCTGGAAAAGTTTATGTGGCTAATTTTAGTATCGTTGGAAACAGAAATGGAAATATTCAACCATTTGTATTGCGTAAATGGCCAGTTTATTCTAATTTTTATCCATCTCCTGCACAAAATTTTCAGTTTAGTACCCAAAAAGCGACATATCAGTTGGTTTTTACAGCACAAGGAAATTTTAACGACATGGGTTTTCATTTTAATATGCAAGCCAATGGCGACATTGTATGGATTGATGATGTTTCGATTTTGGAGGTAACAAGTATACAGCCAGATGCTTACTTAGATAGAAGCAAACTATTTGTAAACAATGAAACTGCCTCAAAATCATTTAATCTAGGCACAAATGTATACAAAGATTTAGATGGAAATTATGTATGTGGAAGCATCACTTTAGGTCCTTACAAATCTAAAATTTTGATTTTACAGGATAATTTTGTGTCATCAGTTTCAGTTTTGGGAAACAACACAGCTATATGTTCTGGTCAGAAAGCCATACTTACAGTAATTGGAGCAAATTCAGGTATTCAGTGGCAACAATCAGGCAATAATAGTGCTTGGACATCAATCACTGGAGCAACTATGGCTATATATACTACAGTAGGATTATCGGCAAATACCTATTTTAGGGTAGCATATACAAATACAGCTTGTGGCACTAACGTAAGTTATTCAAACGCTGTATTAATTACTATTAATGGTGTAAGTCCTACTATTACTGGTTTTGAAAATCCAATTTGCCAAGGGCAAAAAGCAGTTTTGAGTATTTTGGGAGTGGATGGGAGTACTTTTAACTGGCAAAATTCTAACAATGGTGGTTCTGTTTGGAGTGCTGCCCCTGGCATAAATAACGCTAATACTTATACTTACATAGGAGCAAATTTTTCAAGTATGCTATTTTCGGTACTTATAAACGGAACTTGTGGCTTTAGCGTAACCTCACCAGTGCAATTAAATATAACTTCAAATTCAAATCCTGCCTTTAGTTATTGGCCCACTTGCAACAATCAAACATTAAGCCAAAATAATGGATTTAATAATGCTTCTATTGGGTTTTATTCTACAACAAGCTTAGGAATTAGTGTAAACTCAGTTTCTGGTTCTATTTATCCTACATCTGTTACAGGAAATATACAAGTTAGATTTACCAAATATGCCAATGGTGGCTGTCCTCTAAGTATTACAACAACTTCTTTATTCATAAATCCACCTCCAACCATTAGTTTTCAACCTGGTTTAACATTTTGTGCCAATATTCCTTTTGTAATTACTGCAAGTGGTGCATCAGAGTTGCGATGGGCTTTAAATGGATTCCCTCAATCTACAGTTGCAGATATTAAGACTTTACCAGGAATTTATAATTATTCATTAACGGCTTATGATAATCTTGGTACACAATGTAGAAATAATTTTGGCTTAGCAGTGGTAACTATTCTTGGAAATCCACTTCCAACCATTACAGGTGGGGCAGCTTTAACCTATTGCCAATTTGCCAATGCCAATGCCACAGACATTACCAACAAAGTTTCTGGTTCGAGTTTGCGTTGGTACAATGTATCTGTAAGTGGACCTTTTAACACCACCACTGGTGCTCCAGCTACTGGCACTGCAGGAACTCCTGCCTATTCCCTTTGGGTGTCTAACAATAATGGCACTTGCGAAAGTCCACGCTTAAAATTTGACATCAATATTAATCCTACATCAATTTCAAATATAAATCCTGTGGGGGCAGCCAGTTTTTGTGCTGGTGGAAATGTGGTTTTAACTTCAACATCTGCTATCAATAATCAATGGTATAAAAATGGACAAACCATAACAGGAGCAAATACAAGATTTTTAACTGTTTCAACAGCAGGGATTTATAACCTAAAAGTAGGTTCAGGACTTTGCACAGATACCGTTTCTGTGGGTACAAAAGTTTCGATAACTCCTTTGCCTAGTGTAAATTTAGCAGTTTTTCCAGCATCTCAATCTGTGTGTACAGGAGCTGGTGCATCTGTGAGCGTTGCCAACAGCGAGGCAGGTGTGGTTTATCAAGCATTTAGTGGTGCAAATGCAATTTCTAATACACTTTTGGGAACAGGCAATAATTTAAGTATCACCATACCTTCTGCAAATTTAACTGTGGGTGGAAATTCCATTTCAGTAAAAGCCACTGCATTTGCTGCCAATGTTTCGGGAGCTAATGCATTGTTTTCGAGTTCTTTGCCTATTATTGATGGCAATTTAACAGAATCAGGGTGGAATTTATCCAAATCTATTTCCAAATGTGTCAATGATGTATGCCCAGGTAATAATACAGCCACTTTTGGTACACTTTGGGATGCTAATTACCTTTATGTTGGCGTAAAAGTAGTTGATGCTTCAGTTATTTTTGACCCAACCAAACAATTTTGGGATACAGATGCCATAGAAATATTTGTAGATGGCGATAACATTAGAAACCCTGCCGATGGTTCTTATGATAGCAATACCAAACAATATATTTTAAGATATGGCGACCCCAATGATGTGGTTTTAGAAAAAAGCACGTGGATTCCAGTTACAGTTAGTGGAAGTGGCGTAATTTTTAAATCTAAACTTACCAACGATGGCTATACGATGGAAGTTGCCATTCCTTGGGCTAGAATTGGCGTTTCAGCTCCCTCTGTAGGTAGTGCCATAGGTTTTGATGTGGGCTACGATGACAACGATGGAGGCATTAATCGCTACTCACAAGTGGTTTATGCAGGTTTTAATAATAATGCTTGGGACAATCGCCAGTTTGGAGATTTGGCAATACTTGGTTCACAAACGTATTGTGCAGGTACTGTAAATTTAACTACAAGTTCGCTGATTACTGTAAACCCATCGCCTCAAAATCCTATATTTAATTATGGAAATAATATAATTTGTAACTCAAATGGCTTAGTAAACAATACATTTTCTGGTACTGGTGGAGGTACATTTTTAGCTACCAATGGATTGAATATCAATACATTAAGTGGTGCAATTTCGGTTACAGGATTTGCGGGAGTTTCTACTATTACTTATTTTACATCTCCAAGTGGCGGATGCGGCAGTGTGAGTGGCTGGGTTGTAGTTACTGTAAACTCAGCACCCATTGCACCAAGTTTTAGTTATGGGAATACTCCTTTTTGTGCTTCGCAAAGCACCATTTCAATTTTTACAAGCACTGGAATTATTAATGGTAGTTTTTCAGCCACCAATGGCTTTAATGTAAACTCCATATCTGGATTAATTACTGTCAATAGTTTAGCAGGTGTTTCAACCATCACATACACTATTCCTTCTACCAATGGTTGTGGTTCTGTGAGTGGTTTTGCGACTGTAACTGTAAACTCAGCACCCATTGCACCAAGTTTTAGTTATGGGAATACTCCTTTTTGTGCTTCGCAAAGCACCATTTCAATTTTTACAAGCACTGGAATTATTAATGGTAGTTTTTCAGCCACCAATGGCTTTAATGTAAACTCCATATCTGGATTAATTACTGTCAATAGTTTAGCAGGTGTTTCAACCATCACATACACTATTCCTTCTACCAATGGTTGTGGTTCTGTGAGTGGTTTTGCGACTGTAACTGTAAACTCAGCACCCATTGCCCCAAGTTTTAGTTATGGAAATGCTCCTTTTTGTGCTTCGCAAAGCACCATTTCAATTTTTACAAGCACTGGAATTATTAATGGTAGTTTTTCAGCCACCAATGGTTTTAATGTAAATTCTGTTTCTGGATTAATTACTGTCAATAGTTTAGCAGGTGTTTCAACCATCACATACACCATTCCATCTGCCAATGGATGTGGTTCTGTGAGTGGCATGGCAACTGTAACTGTAAACTCAGCTCCAACTGCACCAAATTTTAGTTATGGAAATGCTCCATTCTGTACTTCGCAAAGCACCATTTCAATTTTTACAAGCACTGGAATTACTAATGGTAGTTTTTCAGCCACCAATGGTTTTAATGTAAATTCTGTTTCTGGATTAATTACTGTCAATAGTTTAGCAGGTGTTTCAACCATCACATACACCATTCCATCTGCCAATGGCTGTGGTTCTGTGAGTGGATTGGCAACTGTAACTGTAAACTCAGCTCCAACTGCACCAAGTTTTGGTTATGGGAATGCTCCTTTTTGTGCTTCGCAAAGCACCATTTCAATTTTTACAAGCACTGGAATTATTAATGGTAGTTTTTCAGCCACCAATGGTTTTAATGTAAATTCTGTTTCTGGATTAATTATTGTCAATAGTTTAGCAGGTGTTTCAACCATCACATACACCATTCCATCTGCCAATGGATGTGGTTCTGTGAGTGGCATGGCAACTGTAACTGTAAACTCAGCTCCAACTGCACCAAGTTTTAGTTATGGGAATGCTCCTTTTTGTTCTTCTCAAAGCACCATTTCAATTTTTACAAGCACTGGAATTATTAATGGTAGTTTTTCTGCGACCAATGGCTTTAATGTAAATTCTGTTTCTGGATTAATAACTGTCAATAGTTTAGCAGGTGTTTCAACCATTACATACACCATTCCATCTGCCAATGGCTGTGGTTCTGTGAGTGGATTGGCAACTGTAACTGTAAACTCAGCACCCATTGCACCAAGTTTTAGTTATGGAAATGCTCCATTCTGTACTTCGCAAAGCACCATTTCAATTTTTACAAGCACTGGAATTACTAATGGTAGTTTTTCAGCCACCAATGGTTTTAATGTAAATTCTGTTTCTGGATTAATTACTGTCAATAGTTTAGCAGGTGTTTCAACCATCACATACACCATTCCATCTGCCAATGGTTGTGGTTCTGTGAGTGGGTTGGCAACAATTACAACTGCTGGCTTTGCCCTTGCTGGCACAATTTCTGGCGGCAATTCTGTAGTTACCGTTAATGGAAATTCAGGCAGTATGTTGATTGTAGGGCATAATGGTGCTATCACAGGTTGGGAAAGAAATATCAATAATAGTGGTTGGGTGTCCATACCAAGTACTACAAATGCCAATCCATTTAGCGAAGATGTAAATTCGATTGGCATTACAGCCTACAGAGTTGGAGTTACAAATGGAATTTGTGGAAACGCCTTTTCCATATCAAAATCAATAAGTGTTTCTGGAGTTGGTGGATATGTTACAGGCTCAATCAATCAAGTGTGCGAAGGAAATCCTATTCAAAATCTTACACTTTTAGGAGCAGTGGGTACAAAAACATGGATGTATAGTTTGAACAATGGTCAGTATGTTGCTCTGGCAAATAGTACAACCCTTTTGAGTAGTTTTACTCCTACAAGTGTTGGTATTTATAGCTTTGCTGTTAGTATTTTGGGTACAGGATTAAGCTCTGCCTACACCATTACTGTGAGTGCACCACCCACTACCCCAAGTTTTAGTTATGGAAATGCTCCATTTTGTTCTTCGCAAAGCACCATTTCAATTTTTACAAGCAATGGTATCACTGGTGGAAGTTTCACTGCAACCAATGGTTTTAATGTAAACTCCATATCTGGATTAATTAATGTCAATAGTTTATCAGGAATTTCAACCATAACATATACTATTCCTGCTGCTTATGGTTGTGGTTGGGCAAGTAATTCTGCTACTATTACAGTCAATTCTGCACCAAATACACCAAATTTTAGCTATGGAAATTCGACCTATTGTAGCAATCAATCAACGATTACACTTGTTTCTAGTACAGGAATTGCGAATGGTTCTTTTTCTGCCACCAATGGCTTTAATGTAAACTCCATTTCTGGGTTAATTACTGTCAATAGTTTATCAGGAACTTCAACTATCACATATTTAATTCCTACTTCTGGTGGATGCAGTTCTGTAAGTGGTTTTGCAACTGTAACTGTAGATGGACTCAACGCTATACCAAATTTAACGTATGCTAATTCAATTTGCCAAAGTGCTTCTATACTAAACCCAACAACAACTTTCCCTGTCAATAGCATCTTTAGTTATTCAACTTCAGGAATAAATATTTTGAGTATCAATACAAATACTGGTGTTATTACGCCAAATTTAAGCTCGATAGGTGGATATAATATTACAATCATTGTTCCAACAGCCAATGCTTGTCCATCTGTAAGTGCATCAACTAATCTAAATATTAATGCAGACGATGTGGCCTCGTTCAGCTACCCTAGTGCTACCATTTGTAATCTTTCTTCTGGTGTTGTGTTGCCAATCACTATTGGCCAAACAACTGGAGGTGCATACACTTACTCAACTTCTGGGTCAGATATGTTATCAATTAATGGTGTAAATGGAGAAATTACTCCTTCTGCAAGCCAAGTTGGAAATTATGTCATCCAATATCAAACTTCAGGTATTTGTGCTACATCTGCTTATTTTACAATGACAGTAGGAACTAATCCACTTACTGCTAATTTTAGTTTTCCAGGTTTTGCTTTTTGTAGCCAAGGAGTAAATCCACAAGCCACTGGTACAATACAAACTTTATCAGTAGTTTCTAGTACAGGTACAGGTAGTTTAGTATGGGTAGATCAAACTCAAGGTATTGTCAATGCTTTGGCCTCAGGTAATAATCAAACGTATAGAATCAAAAATATGGTAAGTATTACAGGCTGTGGCACAGATACCAAATATGCAGATATAGCTATTAACGCAAATCCAAATGTTAGTATATTGGGTTCTGCCCCAAGTATTTGTATAGGTAAGTCGGTAACTTTATCAGGAATGGGTGCAGCTAGTTATGATTGGTCTAATAATGTTACAGGAAATACAAATACATTAACTCCTTCAATCACAAGTACATTAACACTTACAGGAACTTCTGATAATTGTAGTTCAGTGGCCATGTTTACAGTTACTGTAAATTCTTTGCCAAATGTGCAAATAAGTACTTCTAAAACTACACTTTGTGATGGAGAAACCTTAACACTTGGCGGTTCAGGAGCAATTACATACCAATGGTATCCATTTAGTTCTACAAACACGACTTTAGGTACACAATTATCCTCAAATCAAGTAGTTTCGCTTACTGGTACAGATGCTAATAGTTGTCAGTCTACAAGTATGGTGTCAATTACAGTCAATTCGATACCTGTACCACCCATAGGTACAAGTCCAAATCCAGTTTGCCTAAACGATCCAAGTGTAACTTTAACTGCCATAGGACAAAACTTAAAATGGTATGATACATCGTCAGGTGGTTTTGGAACTTCTACTGCTCCAATAGTTACAACCAATAATCCAAGCACTGTAACCTCTTATATAAGCCAAACCATAAATAATTGCGAAAGCTCTGATAGATTAATGCTAAATGCCATTGTCAAATCAAAACCTATGGTAAACATTTCATCCTCTGTAGATTTTCTTTGTTTTCAAAATAGATATACAATAGATGTGAATACAACTGCAACAGGAAATTTGAATAATAATAAATGGTTTGTCAATAATAGTTTAATCAACATTACTACCAATACCTTAGATGACAATAATTATGAATTGCCTTCAGGAGTCAATACTATAAAATTAATAGCAATACCTACAGAAACTTGTGGCACTATTACTACCATTGCTAGTAATGTAGTGGTAGTAACTGTAAACTCACGACCACTACAGCCCAATTTTTCTATACCAAATAATATCGTTTGTTCGGATATTGGCACTATTAATTGGTCTAGCACATCAAATTTAGCTACTGCCACTTGGATAATTACTCCTACAAATGCTGGTGTCAATGCCAGTGCCAATGATGGCATAAACATTGCCAACAACAGTACTGGATTTTATAATATAATTGCTATAAACAGATCAGGGAATTGCCCACCTGCCATGTCTACTTTTACTGGATTAACCATAAATCCAAAGCCTTCGTTGCCAACTGGATTAGCTTATGATTCTAATAAATTTTGTGCTGATAGAGTAATAAATGCCTCAATTATAAACACAAGTTTAACTTCTGGCTTTAGTACATCTGCCCTCGATTTAGTAGTTGATGCCAATGGTGCAATTCAATTTCCAACCAATTTTATAGGTACTGCTACTATAACCTATACTAAAACATTGACAGGTTGTAGCTCTATTTCAACTACTATTGGTATTACCATAGATAAACCAGTTTCTTTATCAGGAATTTCTTATTCTAAAACTCAATTTTGCAAAGAAGGTTCTCAATCTGTGAGTATTTCTGGCGAAAATACTGGTAAATTTTACGCTCAAGCTGGTTTAGCTATCAATCAAAATAATGGAGATATTAATCTCGAAAATAGTAATAAAGGAAATTATCAAATTGTATATACCATTTCAGGAAATGGAGCTTGCGATGGCAAAAGTGCTACAAATTCAGTTACAATATTAGAGCCTTCAAATATTACTATCACTGCTGCAAATTTCAATAATGAAGGAATCTGCGAACAAAATGCTGTAAATATATTGGTGTCGTCTTCTCAAAATGATTCTATTGTTTGGTATCAAAAATCACCTTTAGGAATAGACTGGGCAAAATCAACTAATTTAAGCCTCAATAAGCAATTATTTACATCCGAAAAATTGTCAGAAACGTGGGTCTACAAGGCAATAGGATTGCTCAAAGACTGTCCAAACCTAATCAAAACGAGTAACGAAATCACCGCAAACGTGAGTCTACAAAGTAAAGTAGGCAAAGCTGTAACTACTAAACCAGAGGTATGTCCTGACGAACCCTCCACTCAAGTCCTATTAGAAAATTATAGAGGCACCATTCAGTGGTACGAAGCCAGCAAAGCTGATACTTCTGTTTTTAAATCAATAAACCCAACAGCACAGCCAAAAGCTCAAACTGACAATCTTTCTACCCCAGATGATTTTTTGTTTAATAATATAAAATATTATAAAGCAAAAGTAAAAAATGGCCCTTGCCCTGCTGTGATTTCTAATACAATTGAAATAAAATCATGCCAACAAAACAATTTTGTACCTAATGCACTTACACCAAATACTGGCGACAAAAATAGCTATTGGGATCTATCGACTTTAAAACTAAGTGATTTTGCAACAATTAATGTTTTCAATCGCTATGGTTCACCTATTGTTGAATTGAATGGCAAAGCAATCAAAACCAATCCCTGGGATGGTAGTGGCCTACCAGCTGGCACTTATTATTATACCATAGACAGAAAAGATGGTTCAAAACCACTTTCAGGGGATATAACTTTGATAAAATAATTGTTATTGTAGGAACACGCCTTTTGGCGTGTTCTTTGATAAAATAATTGTTATTGTAGGAACACGCCTTTTGGCGTGTTCTTTTTTGGCGTGTTCTTTTTTTCTAAAATTTTATATGTGTTTTTTCTTGAATTATCGATTCCCTTTTTTTTCGACAATACCTTGAAATGGTAATTACAAATATTTGAAATTATATAAGAGGTTTTAGAAGTTCACAAAAGAGCTTTTATTATATTTTAAATTTCTGAAATCCAGATTTAATAATATATTCTTTATCTTTCCAAATAAAAACCCCATTTGTATTTACTGGAAGTATGATTTCTGCTTCTATTACACCATTGCTATCTACTACATAATTTACTTTTATTTCGCCTTTGGGATGTGGCACTTTGCCACTTGCATTTTTTAGATTTCCTAAATTTGGTTTAATTTTTATGGTTTTAAATCCAGAAGAAGCAGGCTCAACACCCAAAACTGTTGCCAATAAATCGTAATTTGGACTTGCACTCCAAGCATGACAATCGCTTCTTGAGGGCTCTGGTCGCTCTGCAAATGTAGTCAATCCTATGGCTAACATTTCTTTCCAAGGATATAATTGGTCGAGATATTGATTGGCAATACCAGCTTTTTTCATCGCTTGAAACAAATAAAATTTATAATAAACTGTACATTGAATCAAAGATTTATCAGCAATTATTTTTTGCATAAAATCTTTTCTTTTTTCTAAAGGCAGCATATCATTCATAATCAACCACAAATTGGCATGCTGACTATAACTTAGTTTTTCAGGTGTATCAGCAATTAAACCTTTTTCGGCACTCCAACAGGCGTCAAAAGTGGCTTGCTGGATAGTATTTGCTAAATTTCTATATTCTTGAGCTTTCAAATTCATACCCCATTCTTGATACATTTCTGCTGCAATTTTGAGTGTATAAACATATTGTAAATTCAAAATAGACGAATAGCCTTTGGGCGAGCCAGATGGAATTCCACCATATCCCCTTGATCCATCCCATTTCCATTCGTTGGGCCAATCCGTAAAATTCCAGTTGGTAATGTCTTTGAGCATATTTTTTTCAGACAAAAATTGCTTGTGCCAATCCAATGCACCATCAATTCCTTTTGTAAATTTCTTGCAAAAATCATCGTTAGGTGTGTGCATTCGCAAATCGTTTATCATCAAAATCCAATACAACGAAAATGGCGGAATAAACTGTTGTCCATGGTTTGGGTAGCTACTTCTAGTCAGCCCTTCATAAGTCTGAGAGTAATGAAATTGGTTGATAGCATTTTTTACTAATCGATCATCGCCAGCCACATAAAGCGATATAAGTGCCTGAATACGTGTATCGCCAATGTATTGCAATTGTTCGTAATATGGGCAATCAAAGTAAGTTTCATGAGCACAAAGCGAAGCTGTACGATAGCCCACATTCCAAATTTTAGTTAATTGATCATCATTAGAGCTAAACTTTGCTTTTTGAGTGAGTGGATAACCAGTATAAATTCCTTTAAAATCATGGATGATGAGTGGCTCATCTTTTGTTTCTATTTCGATTTGCAAATAACGATAACAACGAAACCAAAGTGGCCTAAACAATCGTTTATCGCCACCATCTGGCATAAAAATATCAGCATTTCCATTAATAACTAAGCCATCAATCTGATTCCTGTTTGTTTTACCTTCGGCTGGATCTTTTGAATAATTAGCTATTTTTTCATCAAATAATGCTTCAGTATAAATCAATTCTATACTAGATTTTTTGCCTTTACTTACCAAAATTTCGGGATAAGCATTGGTTAAATAAGTTTGGTCTAATAATATTTTACATTTTGTTTTTGGCGGAACAATCAAATCAGATTTTCCAAACTGAAAATTGGATTTAATATTAATAAATTCTGTACGAGCAATCTTTTGTATTCTTACTACCGAATCAATTAAAAGCGGAATTTCTCTAGGAATTAATTGCCAAGTATTAAAAGGTAAAATGTATGATTTAGGAAAGCCATTGTTACCTTCAAAAGTGAAAGGTTTTTGCCATTTTGAATCATCAAAATCAATTTTTTGCCAATTCCAAATATATAAATTTCCATCTACTTTTTCGCAAGCTCCAGGTGTTCCAAAATAAGCTGGTCTACTATAAGGGCTGTAAGCAGTGTTTTCTATCATTTTCCAGGTTTGGTCTGTGTTTACTATTTCTTCAACTTTTGTGTTACCTTGCAAAATAAAAGCAGTTTTATCTGACATTTGAGCCACAGGTTTATTACTACCAGCATTCCAAACTACAGAAGCCAGCACATTTTTGCCAGGTTTCAAAAATGGTGCTATATCTATTGTTTCATATTGCCAATGATTCAAATCTCCACGAGCTGGACCTAAGCAAACACGTTTTTCATTCACAAAAAGCTCATATCTATTATCAGCAGTTACATGAATGATAAATTCTTTGGGTACAGATGGCAAATCAACAGTTTTGCGAAAATGATATACCCCATATTTTCGAGAATCATCTGGCAAAAGCCAATAGGCAGACCATCTTTTGTCTTTCAAATCTGGATTAATTCTATCAATTTGCTGAGCAAAAGATACAAAAGAGATAAAAATTAAAAGAAATATTTTTTTCATTTTTCAGTGATTAATTTAAACTTTTCAAAGATAATTGGTAAATTATTCTAAAACCAAAAAAAAGATTTTAAAACTATATTTCAATATGTAATCTAAAATTTTTATATTTACTAAAAAATAAGTTTATGACTGCAACATATATTTTATCAAAATCAGAATTGAATGATAATTTTTTGGAAATCATTAAAAATACATTCAAAACCGAACGCATTTCCATTCAAATTGATGAAGAGATGGACGAAACCGAATTAATTTTAAATAATCCAGAAAGAAGAAAAAGATTAGATAAGTCTATAGAACAACTTAGAAATGGTGAGTTAATTCTATTTGATTTGCAAAAAGCACTGAAAGAAAATGGGCTATGAAAGATGTACTTTTTACTTCAGAGGCATTTGCTCAAATGCTCGAATTACAAAAAAGTGAACCTGATTCATTCAAAAAATTATTAAAATTAATTGAAATAACTTCTAAAACACCATTCGATGGATTGGGTAAACCTGAACCATTAAAATATAATTATAGTGGTTTTTGGTCTAGAAGAATTACTGATAAGCATCGCATGGTTTATGAAATTTTAGAGAATCATATCAGAATTATCGAGTGTAAAGACCATTATAACTTTTAAGTATCAATCTTTATAATTTATTTTTCCCAAATTATTTTATACTTTTTTTAAAATTATTAAATCAATAATCAATAATCAATAATCAATAATCAATAATCAATAATCAATAATCAATAATCAATAATCAATAATTAATAATCAATAATCAATAAAATTCTTACTTTTGTCAATAAAATTTTAAATTAATTATTTTTAATACCTCAAATTAATTTAATTTGTAATAAAAAAAGTCAGCATGTTGCAGGTGCAAGACCTAAAAAAGTCTTACAAACATATAGAAGTTATCAAGGGAGTTCAACTGCAAGTGCAAGAGGGCGAAATTGTGGCCATTACAGGGGCTTCAGGTGCGGGCAAAAGCACATTGTTGCAAATACTTGGCACCCTCGACAGAGCAGATAGTGGCACTATATCCATCAACAATACTCAAATTTCAACGCTATCATCAAATCAATTGGCCAAATTTCGTAACCAAACTTTAGGTTTTATATTTCAATTTCATAATTTACTGCCTGAGTTTACTGCCCTCGAAAACGTAAGTTTACCTGCCATTATCAAAGGTATTGATATGAAATCGGCCAATAAAAAAGCTATTGATTTGCTTGAAACAGTGGGACTTTCGCATCGTTTGTTGCACAAACCAAACCAACTTTCGGGTGGTGAGCAACAAAGGGTAGCTGTGGCTCGTGCTTTGATAAACGACCCTAAAATAATATTTGCAGACGAACCCAGTGGCAATTTAGACTCTAAAAATGCTTCAGAACTGCATCAATTATTTTTAGATTTAAAACATACTAGAAATCAAACTTTTGTTATAGTAACTCACAACCTCGACTTGGCCAAACTATCAGATAGATGGCTCACTATGGCCGATGGACTTATTTACGAAAAATGAAAAATATTACTCGTCATATTCCTAATTTTTTAACTACTTGCAATATATTTTGCGGAGTTTTAGCTATTATTTACCCAATCTATGGCCTGCATTTGATACTTTTGGGAGCTATTTTTGATTTTTTTGATGGTTTTGCAGCTCGTTTATTCAAAGCATATTCACCTATTGGCAAAGACCTAGATTCTTTGGCCGATATGGTTACTTTTGGCGTAGCTCCTGCTATTATGCTGTATCATTTTGATATTTACTTTGCACTTTTATTACCTATTTTTTCTGCCCTTCGTCTTGCCAAATTCAATAACGACACCCGCCAAACAACTAGCTTTTTGGGTCTACCTACTCCCGCCAATGGTATTTTTTGGGCTTCTTTAGCTTTTATACTTGGTGATAATAGTCTTTTATTATCGCAATACTTTACAGTGCTATCGCTTCCCTATTTTTTTAATGCCTTAATTATTGTTTTTTGTTATTTGATGGTTTCCGAAATACGTATGTTTTCACTTAAAATCAAATCAATGTCATTCAAAAACATACTATTTCATCTACTATTGTTGGTTGCTATAGGCTTGATATGGCTATTATTTTTTATATTTGAAATTAAAATTTTATTTTCGTTACCAATTATTATAATAATGTATGTACTTTTGTCGTTGATTAAACACTATTCAGAACCTTATGAAGTTTATAGCCGAAATTGATGTAATGCCACTCAAAGAAATTCTTGATCCACAAGGAAAAGCTGTAAAATTGGGCTTATCAAATTTAGGAATTACTGGAGTGCAAGATGTACGCATTGGAAAACATATTGTGTTAGAACTAGAAGCTCAAAATCAATCTGAGGCCGAATCCAAAGCTGATGGAGCTTGCAAAAAACTATTGGCAAATGTTATCATGGAAGGTTACAAATGCACTGTCAAAAGTATTTAAAATAAAAATCCCCATCGCCTTATTAGAAAAAATATACAATAATAATACTACAAACCAAAGTTTGATGTTAGCTTTTATGCAAAGATGCATTGTTATTGTGTGTATTTTTTTATCTGTATTTGCCACTGCCGATAATGTTCAAGAATCTGTCCTAAAACAAGGAAATTTCTACAAAATTGGTGTTTCTCAATCTGGATTACATAAAATTGATTATAATTTTTTGGTCAAATTAGGACTCAATCCTCAGAATATAGACCCTAATAAAATCAAAATTTATGGCAATGGAATAGGTATGTTGCCTCAATCGAGAGCCAGTTTTAGGTGGGACGATCTCAAAGAAAATTCCACTAAATTTTATGGCCTCTCCAATGGTAAATTCAATTCTACTGATTTTATTTTATTTTATGCTCAAGGCTCCAACGAATTAAAAATCAATGGCTCAGAAATAAATCATATTAAAAATATTTATTCAGATAAATCTTACTATTTTATACATATTTCTGATAGTAATAACATCAAAATTAAAGAAAATACCAATCAACAATCAACCACAGCAACCAGTGTTGTAATCGATTATTATGATGATTTACTATATATAAACAATGATTTGCAAAATATGTTGATGTCGGGTAGAACTTGGTATGGCGAAGATTTTGGTAGCACTACTACACGCAATTTCAATTTTGATTTTACAGGACTTATGCCCAATTCAAACATATCCATTCGTAGTGCTTATTTTAATAAATCAAGAGATGCTTCTCCCTCAACATTTAAGTTGTATTTAAACGAAAACTTACTTAAATCAGACTTGGTTTTTGGCACAAGAGCTCAGTTTGATGTGGGTAGTTTTGGTATGGCATCGTTGAATCTAAACGCTAAAGCTATCAATAACAATAGCTCAATGGTTTATAAAATGACTTTTGAAAAAAGCGAACCAGCAGCAGTTGGCTATTTAGATTATGTAGAAATACAAGCAAAAAGAAGTTTAAATATGATTGGTAATAGCTTGATTTTCAGGACTTTAGATGCTAAATCAAATATTTCTAATGTTTACAATATAGGCAATGCGAGCAATGGCTTAGAAGTTTGGAATATTTCTACTACTCCCTCTCCCATACAAATGTCTACTACAATTATTGGAAATACCTTGCAGTTTCAATCATTATCTATGTCACAAATAGAGCATTTTGTGGCTTTTTATCCAAATCAAATTACTCAAATAC
Organism: Cytophagales bacterium; assembly: GCA_013297755.1. Lineage (GTDB taxonomy): Bacteria > Bacteroidota > Bacteroidia > Cytophagales > UBA9547 > REAG01. The sequence goes on along the minus strand of JAAFIH010000028.1, from coordinate 29,581 downwards.
CCAGTTTTGAATCCAAAATACCAAACCAAAATATACATGGTGCCGAAACCCCACAGTTACTCATTATTACGCATCCAAGTTTTGAAAATGAAGCCAAAAGACTTGCTCAGTTCAAAAATTCGATAGGTATCAAAACATTGGTAGCAACTACAGACCAAGTGTACAACGAGTTTTCGAGTGGTGCCCAAGATATTACAGCCATTAGAGATTGTGCAGCCATGTTTTATGCTCGTGGTGGCCTCAAAAACCTAATTTTATTTGGTGCTTGTTCTTATGATTACAAAAATAGAATAGCCGATAATACCAATTTTGTGCCTGTATATCAAGCACGAGAATCTACAAGTGGTATCAATTCTTATTGTTCTGATGATTATTATGGGTTTTTTGGAGATAACGAAGGCGAGTGGGCCGAATCCAACTCCAATTATAATATGTTGATTGGCGTTGGTCGCTTGCCAGTACGAAATGCTGAAGAAGCCTCCATCGCAGTTGATAAAATCATAAACTATAAAAGTAATAAAAACGCATTTGGAAAATGGAAAAATAAAATATTATTACTTGCTGATAATGCAGATGCAAATGGCCATATACACGATGCCGAAGAGTTGTCTACTGTCATCGAAACCAATACCAATGCTATTAATATTACTAAAGCATATATTGATGCCTATCCACTAAAACTGACTCCTATTGGTACACTAGCTCCTAAAATAAATAGTATTTTGAGAAATAATATAGACAAGGGTGTTTTAATAATCAATTATTCAGGGCATGGTGGCCCCGAAAATATAGCACAAGAGCAAATTTTGAATGGTACTGATGCTCAATCTTTTACTAATTTTGATAAACTCAACTTTTATATTACGGCCACTTGCGATTTTGGACTCTGCGACCAACCAAAACGAACTGGAGGAGCCCTCGAATTGTTACTCGCCAAAAAAGGAGGTGCCATTGGTACAATTACAGCCACTAGACCAGTCTATAAATCTACAAACTTGCTGCTAAACAAAGAGATTTATAAAAATATGTTTATCAAAGATGCCAAAGGAAACAGACCTGATATAGGCGAAGTCTTTAGAAATGCCAAAAATGCTAGTGCTGTTAGCGTTTTTAATCGTAGTTATATGCTTTTTGGCGATCCATCTAGTGTACTTGCTTTTCCTGAGCATAATGTAGTTTTAACATCTATCAATGGGCTTTCGGTAGCTGCTGATACTTTGGAGGCTTTATCTAAAGTTACTATTCAAGGCGAAATCAGAGATAAAGAAAAAAATATGTTGATGCAAAATTTTAATGGTACCATAGAAATTGATTTATTTGATAAATATAGCGAACTTCGCACACTGGCACAATACCCCGACCAAGAAAGCCCATTTGATTTTAAAATGAGAGATAATGCTGTACTTTCGGCCAAAGCCTCTGTCGAAAATGGTAAGTTTGTATATTCTTTTATTTTGCCAAAAGACATCAATTACAAAGTAGGTGATAGCAAATTTAGCCTGTATGCTTTCGACAAAAAACAATTAATAGACGCTGGTGGATATACCAACAATGTAATGTTGGGTGGCACAAATGTAAACGCTCCTGAGGATAATACCCCTCCAGAGATACATTTATACATGGATGATACTACTTTTAGAAACAAAGGAATGACTGGTTCAAAACCACTGCTATTGATAAAACTGGCTGATGAAAGTGGTATAAATATAGCTCGATCAGGCATAGGCCACGAAATTACTGGAGTCCTCGACAACAATATAGACCAGACCTTAATATTAAACGAAAACTACACAACAGAGCTTAATAACTACAAAAAAGGGAGTGTTTCGTACACACTAGATTCGCTTGCAGACGGGTTGCATACCATCAAAGTAAAGGCATGGGACACTTATAATAACTCATCTGAAAAAAAATTAGATTTTATTGTGGCAAAATCTGCTAAATTTGCCATCAGTCAAATTATAAATGTACCAAATCCAGCTTCAGAATTTACAAAATTTATTATCAATCATAATAGAGTAGGCGAAAATTTGGCCCTTCAACTTGATATTTATAATAATCAAGGCCAGTTGGTAAAAAAAATAGTAGAAGATATACAATATGCAAATGCAACATTAGAAATAGATTGGAACATTGGCCAAAACGATAATTACAATATTACAAGTGGTTTGTACGTTTATAAATGTTCGATAGTAGCTCAAAAAGATGGAGCCGTTTCTGATAGTATCCAAAGGTTAGTAGTAGTCAAATAAAGTAGTATTTTAATAGAATTTAACAGATGATGCGTTTTTCAAAAGTTTTTTTAATTATTTTTTCGTTTTATTCATACATTTTAGTTCGTGGACAGGCAGCGATAGGAACAAGTAAAACAAATTTGCTTGGCCAAGAATTAAGTCCATTGCAAACTGCTGTGCCATTTTTGGGTATCATTACCAATGCTCGCTCGGCCGCTATGGGCGACATGGGGGTGGCTACTTCGGCCGATGAAAACTCGGCTTATCATAACCCTGGCAAACTATGCTTGGTAGAAAGAGATTTTGGGGGTAGTATTTCGTATAATCCCTGGCTTAGAAATTTAGCACCTGATATGGGATTGTATAATTTGGCAGGCTACTATAAGTTAAGAAAAGAAGATGCCGTGGCCATCAATTTTACTTATTTTGATTTAGGAAAAATTGATTTTTATGACGACCAAGCATTGCCACAAGGCAATGGAACACCGCAAGAGTTATCGCTTGCAGGTACATACTCTCGATTGTTAAGCAAAAAATTGAGTGGTGGCATATCGCTAAAATATATTTATTCTAATTTGCTTTCGGGCTTTCAAGGAGCTTTGGCACAATCAGGTGGCGGACAGTCGGCAGCTGCTGATATTGGTTTTTATTACAAAACAGATATGTTTGCTGGCGGCAAAGATATGAAACTGGCCGTAGGAATAATGATAAACAATATTGGTGCCAAATTGGGCTATGGTTTTAGGTCTGATTATTTGCCAACAACCCTCAAATTGGGTGTAATGCACACCACAGAGTTGGACGAATACAATAAAATTAGTTTTGGAGTTGAAGCCGCCAAATTGCTAACCCCCTCACCACAATTCGACCCAGCGACTGGTCGTAGATTTACCAATACATCCAAATCTATTGTTAGTGCTATGATTGGCTCGTTTGGAGATGCCCCAGGTGGCTTTGGCGAAGAAATGAGAGAAATTACTTTAGGTTTTGGCACCGAATATTGGTACGACAATTTGTTTGCCATACGTGGGGGTTTTTTCAACGAAAACCCTACCAAAGGGGGACGCCAATATGTTTCCTTAGGTTTAGGAATCAAATATAGCGTTTTGGGGCTCGATTTTGCCTATTTGGTAGCCACTACCAGAAATTCGCCTTTGGCCAATACTTTACGTTTTTCGCTTAATGTAAACATAGAAAAACCAGGAAAAGTAAAAGAATCGGCTGTAGAGTAGCTATCTATATCTGATTAATATAATTATTTTTTTGTAAATATTACAAAAAACGCTATCATTCTTATAAATTTTTGATGACATTAGATAGAACCATTGCCCCCGAAAGTGTTGAAATTAAACCATTCAAAATAAATAGGGCCACCACAACACAGCTTGCCAACAAGATTCCGCTACATTATATACGTATGGGTAGCCAAAATCTAGTTAAATTGGACATCGTTTTCAATGCAGGCCATTATACAGAAACAATCAAGGGACAATCTTTCTTTACTGCCAAAATGCTCAGTGAGGGCACTTTGCACCATTCCCAAAAAGAAATTGCCGATAAAATAGCTTTTTATGGTGCTAACATAGATTTTTTTTCTGGGGTTGATAAAATTACTATTTCGTTGACTTGCCTCGAAAAACATATTTATTCATTGTTTCCTTTAATATTAGAAATTATCAATGAATCTAATTTCTTAGAAAAAAACTTTGCCAACATCAAAGACATACATTTGCAGCAGCTAAAAATAAATGTAGAAAAAACAAGTTTTGTAGCTGCTGGTTTGTTTAAACAACATATTTTTGGCACAACACATCCTTATGGTTATTTCATTACCGAAAACGATGTAGTTGAATTAGAATTAAAAGATTGTTTGGGTTTTTATAAATCTTACATCAAAGACAATGCTTTTGAAATTATCGTTTCTGGGAATGCCAATGACACCATTTTAAAAGAAATAGACAAATTTTTTGGTCATAAAAAATATAAATTAGCACCTGCACAATCGGCCAATAAAGAAATAAGAATTGAGCAAAATTCCAACGAACTATATCTCGAAAAAGTAGAAGCTGTGCAATCGAGTTTACGTATTGGAAAACGTATGTTTACTCGAAAACATCCAGATTATTTTAAATTTACGGTATTAAATGAGATTTTAGGTGGTTATTTTGGTTCAAGACTTATGAAAACCATAAGAGAAGAAAAAGGACTAACGTATAGTATTTATTCTCAAATCATCACTCATCAGCACGAAGGATATTTTGTCATTGGGGCTGATGTCAAAAAAGAACTTCTTACAACGGCAGTAGACGAGATTTTTGCTCAAATAGAAATATTAAAAAACACTGAAATATCATCAGAAGAGCTCGAAACTGTAAAAAACTACATGATTGGAGGCTACTTAAATTCTGTAAATACGCCTTTTGCATTGGCCGACAAGTTCAAAACTGTGCATTACAACGAGTTAGATTATTCGTACTACGACAACTATATAACCAATATCAGAAAAGTTTCGGCCAAAGAGTTGCAAAAACTAGCCAACAAGTATTTGGATACCAGCAGTTTTGTAAAAGTATTTGTAGGATAAATCTAAAGAGTTTTGTTTATATTTTATTTCTTTTTAATCTTTAAAAGCTCAAATAAGGTCTTTAATAGAAATAATTAGTAAAGCACAAATAACTTCTTTTTATATGAAAAAATCTCTTTCTTTGGTCTTATAAGCATCAAGAAGAATGATACTATTGTTACTTAAAACATTATTTTTAAAGTAATATTTTATTGTTATAACCTATAATGTCTTTATATGCGTACAATATGTTGGATTCAATATATGTGAAAATCCTTAGAAAATAGCTAACTTTTTCAAACACTCAAGTTGTATTTTTTGTAACATGATATTTTAAAAAATTATAATTTTAAGTTTACAAAGAAATATATTAGAATTAAAGACATAAACTTTTAGACTTTTTTAAACAAAAAGAATAATTTGTAGTTAGATGTTTGAAAGTCAAAAAAAATACAATTTTTTTCGTCTTTAAATCTTGTATATTTATCGAAAATTTCAACCAAAATTTATAAACATTCTCAAAAATTGTTATTATTGCACGTTATTATTTAGCTTTGATAAGATAAAATTATATGTTTATAAAAAATCGTATTTATTCAATTAGTACAATTTTGAAATTATTGATAGTTAAATTTGTTGTAAAATATTCTCTAGAATTATAAAAATTAAATGAAATAAACGGATAATATGATGAATTAAAAATGGCTTGATTTCTATTTTTAATAAATTATATTTCTTACTAACTAACCTTGAAAAACATGAAAAAATTTACTTTAACCATCCTAATTTCTGTTGTCGGAACTTTGTATGCACAGCAAGATGCCATGTATACACAATATATGTTCAATATGCTTGCCGTAAACCCTGCGTATGCTGGTAGTAGAGATGTACTCAGCCTTACTGCCTTGTATAGAAACCAATGGACAGGTTTAGCAGGTGCACCACGAACCCTTACTTTTAGTGCAGATATGCCACTGGCCAACGAAAAATTAGGACTTGGCTTGCAAATTTCAAACGATGCCATTGGAGTTTTCAATGTATTTGGTGCCAATGTAAGTGGTGCATACAGAATAAGATTTGAAAAATCTACCCTAGCTTTTGGGATAAATGCTGGAATAACTCAATTTCAGGCCAATTTATTAGATGCCAAAATCGAAAACGACCCTGCTTTTGGGGCTAATGTCAATAAAACCCTGCCAAACATAGGTGCTGGTCTTTTTTGGAGCAACGACCGTTTTTATATAGGGCTTTCATTTCCTAAATTATTAAATAGTAATATATCGAGCAATGCTGTTGTTGGTGGCATTAGTGTTGCTAGTAAATACAAGGCACAGCAATTTAGGCATGCTTTTTTTATGGCAGGTTATGTAATCAACGTAAGCGATTTAGTAAAATTAAAGCCTTCTTTGTTGGTAAAAGTGGTAAGTGGAGCACCCATACAAGCTGATATCAATGCAAACATATATTTTTATGATAAAATTGGTGTTGGTATTTCGTATAGAAGTTTATCCTCGCCAAGTATTTTGCTAGAATGGCAAGCCACAGAACAGTTTAGGATTGGTTATGCCTTTGATTGGACTACAAAAGTAAATAATTTTGGTTTCGTAAAAGCCATGAGCCACGAAATAATGTTGCGTTATGAAATGGGTTTCAACAAAGCCAAGGTGCTTTCGCCACGCTATTTCTAATTTTTTTAAAATGAACTAACTATACCTTTAATATTATATGAAAAAAATTTATTACATATTAATTCTTGTTTCTTTATGCCAAACTATGTTTGGCCAAAAAGTAAATATGTCGCAAAAACTGGCCGACAAAGAGTATGCCAACTTACATTACTCAGATGCTGCCGAACTGTATGAGCAATCGCTAAAAAAAGATAGCAACAACACAGAAACTATCAAAAAATTGGCTGACTGCTATTTCAAAACCCGTGAATCAGTGAAAGCCGAGAGAGCTTACAGGAAATTGATAAATATGGGTTTTCAAGATACAGAAGTTACTCTTGGATATGCAGAATCTTTGGCTAGAAATGGAAAATATGAAGAAGCCCGCTTTTATTACGACAAATACGATGCCATGATGCCAGAAGATAAGCGTGGAGCAGCGTTTGCCAAAAGCTATGAAAACTTATCTAAATTATATTCAGATTCGGCAAGATACAAAATTTATTACTTAAATATCAATACACAACAAGCTGATTTTTCGCCTGTCCCCTACAAAGATGGTCTTGTTTTTACATCGGCCAGAGTGCAAGGAAATGGTGTAAAACGTGTGTATGGGTGGAATAATACTGCTTATTTGGATATGTATTTTGTAGACACAAATAATGTAATAAAAAGTGATTTTTATACGCCAATTATTGCTGATGATGTAGACACATCTACATATTTGAATTTTAAAGAAAAAAATCCTTTACATGCAGACGAAACACGCAAAACCAGCAATGACACACGCACAGTGGGCTATCATGGACATTATTTTAAGTCAGACAATAAATTATCAAAAGACTCTTCTTTACTTATTACAAAGCCATTTAGTAAGAAACTAAACACCAAATATCACGAAGGCCCATGTGCATTTGATGGCGATTCTGTGATTTATTTTACGCGTAATAATTATAATAAAATGAAAGGAGCAAAAAGCTCTGATAAAGTAAACAAGTTGAAATTATATTACTCCAAAAAAACAAATGGAGCTTGGTCTACAGCCAAGGAGATGCCTTTTAATAGCAACGAATATTCTACTGGCCACCCAGCCTTGAGTGCAGATGGCAATACATTATATTTTGCTTCTGACATGCCTGGTTCCGTAGGCAAAACTGATATTTTTAAAGTTACCAAAAATGCAGACAATACTTGGTCGAAACCCGAAAATTTAGGCTCTGATATAAATACTGTTGGCAATGAAATGTTTCCTTTTGTAGATGGCAACAACAACTTGTTTTTCTCTTCTACTGGTCATCCTGGTTTGGGTGGATTGGATATTTTCAAAACCCCATTATCAAATGCAAATCCCAAAAATATGGGTTTCCCGCTTAATTCCAAAAAAGATGATTTTGGAATAATAGTAAGCAATGATATGAAAACAGGCTACTTTAGTTCTAACAGAAAACGTGGTGGCCCAGACGATGACATATATATGTTTGATTACAAACCTGGTATAAAATTAGATGGAATTGTAGTTTATGTCGAAAATGAAACACCCATAGACAAAGCCTTTGTAAAACTAAACGATAAAAACGAAAATATATACCCTGAAAAACAAAACGATTTTGAAGGCAAATTTTCTTTTGATGGACTAGAGCCAGAAAAAGTGTATTACATTCCTGTAAAAAAAGAGGGCTTTGCCGATCAAATGGCAGAAATAAGTACTGTAGGAATCAAACCTGGAGAAACCATACAAGTCAAAATTTATATGGATAAGCCTTTGCAGATTGCACTTGAAGGTACGCTTACTGATCGAGAAACTGAAGTAGCTCAATATGAACCTATCACATTGACAAACAAAACTACTGGAGAAACCACTACCACAAAAACTAATGCAGATGGACGTTTTTATTTTAAATTAATGCCAGAAAATGAGTACGAAGTTTATGGAACTAAAGGAGCCATCAAATCTAATATAGAAGCCAGATCGACCAAAGGAATCAAGGAGTCTAAAGTAATCACTGCCTTTTTGTATATGCAACCTTTGATAGACTGTGATAGAAACAAGCAAAAATATTTTATAGAAAATACCTATTACGATTTGGATAAATTTGCCATAAGGTCAGATGCTAAAATTGTTTTGGATAAAGTGCTAAACTTACTAAAAGCCGAACCAGATTTGGCACTTGAGTTTTCTTCTCACACAGATTCGAGAGCATCTGGTACTTACAACCAACGCTTGGCACTACGTAGAAGCAATGCAGTATTAAAGTATTTTACAGAAAATGGTATTGATATAGCAAGATTGACTTTGTTGGTGTCTAAAGACCCAGTACAAGGTTGCACAAACCCACAATACTGCGATGAAGCCAAGCAACAAAGTGGACGTAGAACATCTTACTCTTTTATTAAAGGTGGGGTAAATCAATCAAAATTGCGTTGCAAAGAAGGTATGATAGCACTTACTGGCAAAGCATTTAGTTCTGAAACTTTGCAACCTATGGATAACGTAAAAGTAGTATTAAAAGACAAAACTGATGGCTCTGTGATAGCTCAAACACTCACTGCAGCCAATGGATTGTATGCTTTTGAAGTAAAACCAAACAAAGAATATGTAGTAGAAGCACTCAAAGATAGCTGTGCCGACAATATTCAATTTGTGATTACTAAAAATATCAAAACCAAAACCATCAATATAGATAGCCCACTTTTGTGCGAAGGCGACAAAATCAAGTTAGAAAAAATATTTTTCGACCTAGGAAAATATAATATCAGACCAGATGCTGGCAAAGAATTGGATAAAGTAATAAAAACGATGAATAAATATCCTAAATTGAGAATTAAATTAGGATCGCATACCGATAGTAGAGGAAGTGAGGAATCAAACAGAACCCTATCATCAAACAGAGCAAAATCATCGGCAGAATATATTATCAAAAAAGGTAAGTTTGACCCTAGTAGAATTGAATACGAAGGCTATGGAGAATCGAGGCCTGTCAATAAATGTGTAGATGGCGTAAAATGTACTAACGCAGAATACCAACAAAATAGAAGAACTGAAATGGAAATATTGTCTGTGCATTAATAATTTGTGATTATGCTTGTATTATAACACTTAGGCTTTAAATGTAATTTTTTTAAAGTTTGAGTGTTTTTTTATTCTTTCAATTCGTTTTCTATAAAAGTAATATCATCTTTATTTAATTGATAAAGTTGATATACTAAACTGTTTATTTTTTTGGTTTGTTTAGTAGTATCTGTTTGATTATTTTTTTCTTTAATATCAGTAATTTCGTCCACTAATGCTTCAATTTGTGATACCACAGATTTGTTAGCATCTGTAATTTCAGGAATTGGAAGTTTATCCATGTATTGTTTAGAATATTGAATGGCACTTTTGCCAAGGGTTCGTCCAATGGTTTCAAAATAAAATTCAATAACTTTAGAAGTTAGAATACCCATAAGGTATTTTAGATTTGAACCTGTGAGCATAAAACAAGTTTTATCAATCAAAAATTGGTGTTTGTCGTAATAAAATTCGCAACGTCTGCCAGTAGTTTCAGGGAAGATAATTTTATTTTCAAAGAACAAATCTTGGTAAGCACAATTTCGATGGTTTGTCCAATCAATACCTTTGTCGGTACGAGCCTCTAATTGTGATTTATATTTCAAAAGATGCTGATAAATAGCAGGATATTTTTTTTCTACTTCAATTCTATCGATTCTTACTTTTGTTTTTTTATTAGTTTTAGGATTGATTTTGTCAATTAATTTTCCATTGTATGTATTTATCAAAAATTGGTCTTTTTTATCAATATAAAATTTGTGAACATCTCTTCCACGTAAAAAAGGCTGTATAATTTTTGCAGATTTAGGATCTTCGGCAATTAATTTTGTTTTGGTATTACTATCAATAAAAAATGCTTTGTTGAAACCATTTTTAATGCCATAATGAATAATATTATCCCAATCTTCGAGTAATTTTCCTTTAGATTTTATTTTTTTAAGTAGTTTTTTGGTATCTTCTGTGGCTATATCCCAACTTTCGGGCCCTAAATCTGATAAAAGAATTTTATTTTCATTAAAATACTTTAAAATATCTCCATCTTCTTTGTCAAAATCGAATGGAAAACGGGCTGCAGGTACTGTCGACTTACCATTTTTATGATTGGTAAGCTCCAAAATACTTGTATCAACAGTAGCCCTATCAAATACTTTGAGGGCATCAAAGTCAATAATTTTATCTATGGTAGCGTTTTTAAGTAAGAAATTTCGTAAAATTTCTCCATAAGCAGCACGCATCCATTTATTAGAAGTAATCATGCTCAATCGTCCTTCTGGTTTTAGAATTTGCAAGCCACGTTCGATAAATAGCATATAAATATCGCCAGATTGTTTGTAAGTTTGGTAATTTTCGTTTACTTCTCTTAGTTTGTTGGCATGGCTCATTGTAAAATAGGGTGGATTACCAATGACTATATCAAAACCTTCAAAACTGCCATTATCTGATAATATTTCAGGGAAATCTATGGCCCACTCAAGCGAATTTTGATATAAATAGTAATAATTTGATTCATATTTTTGTTTTAATTCAAGGGTTTCAGTTGTCAATTTTTCTAGAGCGTTTATTAAAATATTGTTTTGTGGCTTTACATCAACAAGTGCCTCTAGTTCTCTGTTTTTTTTCAAATATTGTCTGTAATATTTATCTTTTGGAATGGCATATTTTTGTAATTCAGATTTTATGTTTTTTATTGTTTTTCTTATTTCATCTTTTTCGTCATAATCGGTAGAATTTTTGTATTGATTGGTTACAATTTTATATTTTTTGATTAAATCATTGACAGAAGCACGTTCAAAAATATTTAATCCAGTATCAAATTTGCTGATTAGCGAATTGCCTGCTTTAATATTAATATCAATATTTGGTAGAGTTTCTAGGTGCTGATAGTTGCTTTTTGAGGTGTAAAAAGCACTTTTCAGCAATTCTATCCAAATACGTAACCTACAAATAAGTACAGATTTGGGGTTGATATCAACACCAAAAATACAATTTTCGATGAGTAATTTTTTTTCATAAAAAAGTGTTTCTTGTACTAATTGTATTTCGCTGGGTGGTATATGTCTGTCGTTTACATAGTACTCAAAATTTTGACTTATTTCTTCGTTTATTATTACTAATTCATCGCTTACATTGCTTACGTTTATTCCTCTAAGCCTGTTACCTTTTGGGTCTTGTAGTATTTTGAGTTCACTTTTTATAGACACCAACTCGTTGAGTACAGATACTAAAAAATGGCCAGAACCAACGGCAGGGTCTATTATTTTTGTAGTATTTATGACCTCGTTTGCTAATTGGCGTTCTTCTTGGTTTGAGTAATCAATGAGTCCTTTTAAGGCTTCAAAATCTTCGATTTTTTTGTTCCATTTTTTACTAAAGTTGCATAAAAGGGTGTTTTTGATTACTTCACGGCTCATATAAGAGGTTATAAAACTGGGTGTGTAAAACGACCCATCTTTATATCCATTTATTTTTTCAAAAATTAGACCCAAAACTGCAGCATTTATTATTGTTCGACTGTTGTCTTGTATTTCGGCTTTGCTATCGCTCGAAAAACTATAAGCGTTTAAAAATTGAAATAAATACTGAAGCGTAGGTAGATGGCCAGTTTTTCTGTTGCCAAGCGAATCTTTCAAAACGGTTTGTTTTGAAAGTGGCAGCGTCAATCTACTTTTGAGTTGTGATATATAAAGTACATTATCTTCGAGTTCGGTTTGTTCAAATAGTGAACTATTAAGATAAGGTAAATCTTTAAATTTATTACTTACAGCACTTGTTCTGGTTTCTTGTTTTTTTGCCAAAACTTCAAAGAAAAGTTCGTTTATTTGCTCAAAATCAGCAATTTTTTCGATATTCAAAAACGCATAATCATTGTTGCCTTTATGGTATTTTATCAATTGAGCTTCTAGTAGTTTAAGAAATAAAATACGATTGAGCCATATAATAGTTAGTTCGAGGCCTATACTAAAGAGCTGTTCTGGCTCGGTTTCGCCAAATAATTCTAAATTATTGAGGTGTTTTAGCCTTCTCAAATTATGGGTCATGGCTATGGCATTTTCCAAAATTGAGCCTTCGAGCCTATCTTTAGGTTCTAGTCTGGTTATCAAAAGCAGCCCATTGTGTAGGGTTTCTTCTAGGCCAAGAATGTGCAGTAATTCGTTATAAAAATCAACATCAATTTTATTGGTTTCGTTGGCAAATGGTAATTTTAGCAGATGTTGTGGCGAAAATATTTTATATAAATGAATTATTTTGTGTTCGTTTTCTGCATTTTCGTTTTCGATAATATCCTTATAGTCAGGCAAGTGTATGTGTACACAAGGCAAAATATCAATTTCGGTATCTACAAAAGGTTTTGCAATTTGAGTATAAAACCAATCAGTAGTAGTGCCTGATAGTTTTTTGTCGTACCAAGATTGGTAATTATTTTTAAAAATTTTATTGATAAAAAAATTATTTTCAAAGTCTTTGGCATCAAAAATATACCAATCTAGGCCATTGGTGATGACTAAATGTTTGAGTTGTAGATTGTTTTTAATCAACCTTTCGTGCATAAAATAATGCATCAATTCGTGCAAAGATTTTACGTTGGGTTTGTCGAAACTTACCATTTCGGCTTTGTTTCCTGGGCTTTTGGTTTCTACTATTACCCCTACAGGCGTGTGGCTTTGTTGGCCAGTATGTACGACCAAATCTTTACGATCGGCAGTATTGATACTGTAAATGTCTTTGTAATAGGTATTTTTTAAAAAATTTGAAACTATATTTTTGTTATGTTCCTCAGATTCTGATTGATTGATTTGAGATAAAAGAAGTCTAAAATTAGCCTTAAAAACTTCTACATCTGCCCTCAACAAATGTTGATTGAAGTAGGCTGGATGTATGGCAAGACCAATTTTTTTGTTTTCTAAATGCACAATCAAAAATTAATTTTTCAAATATACAAATTAATATATTTTGAAATAAAATAAATTGTAAAGCCTAAATAACTATTGCTCAGCTTGTTTAAGTCTCACATCAACAAAATCTTTTCTATGTGTAGAAATCCGAAAAAGAGAGTGGCTTTTTTTAATAGAAGAATAAATACATGAGCTGTACAGAAATTATAAATAGGTAAAAAAGTGAATTATTTGATTTGATTATTTTTTTTTGTTTTTAAATGTTAAGATTAAAGAAAATTATCATTTTAATGTATTATTACTTTGGATTTACTTTTATTTGTTTTTAAAAAAAAATTAATGCTGATTTTAAAAAAATAAGATTTCAAATATTTTTTACATTTATTTCGCTTATATTTTTATTTTTGTATGATTGATATTAAATTTGATACTTTCAACAAATAAAGTGAAATATCAAAAGCCAAAATTACATTTTTTGCCAAAAATAATAGGAACAGTATTCTTGTTTTCTATACTCATTTTTGAGGGTTGTGTGCCACTTCGTAAGCAAATTTTATTACAAGATTTAACAAAAAAATCGGTTCGACAGCTACAAACGACCGACACATTGCTGCCCATACAATCGTTTAAATACTTGCTCAAACCACGTGATATGTTGATGGTAAATATGAACAATATTACCAATAAAGGCGAGTACGATATATCATCTTTTTCGGCTGCTGGCGGTGGCAATGGGCAAATGATGCAACAAAATATAGGTATGGTAGGTTACGAAATAGATTCTACTGGGTGCATACTGCTACCAGTGATTGGTACCGTAAAAGTGATGGGATACTCTGTGGTAGAGGCCGAAAAAATAATTCAAAAATTAGCTTTAAAATACATAGATAATGTCATAGTAAGTGTACGTATGATAAACTATTTTGTATATGTGATTGGCGAAACAAACCTACAAGGCAAATTGCAGGTAAGCCAAGATCGTATAACTGTGCCAGAGGCTATTGCACTTTCGGGGGGGTTCAAAGAGTTTGCCAACAGAGCCAAAGTCAAACTTATAAGGCAAAATAATAACAAAACCCATATATATTACATCAATTTTTTGGATCAAAATTTGCTTACTACCCAAGACTTGTATCTATTGCCTGGCGATGTAGTAGTGGTAGATCCGCTGAGGTCGAAAAACGTAAAAACATATACTATTGCTAATATTTCGTTGTTTATATCTACTTTATCGATAGCAATATTATTGTATTTTAATTTAAGAAATCTTACTAGATAAATTCATGTCAGAAACCAAAAGCAAATCCAACAAAATAGATGCCGAAATTTATGAACGATGGTTTCATAGAATATTGAGCTATTGGCATTTATTTTTAGTTTCTTTTGGAATTGCATTTTTTGGGGTTTATACTTATCTCAAATACACCACCAACATATACTCCATTTCTGGCACAATAATTGTAAAAGATGCCAGTCAAAATATCAATCCATTTGATACCAAAGGGGGCTCTAGTGTAGATAATCCTTATTCAAGGAATTATAATTTATTGAATGAAATCAAAATTTTATCATCCAAAAGATTGATAGAAGAAACCATGAGGATTTTGGATTGGAAATACGATGGATTTGTAGAAGGAAAAATCAAAGCTACCGAAATGTACAAAGATTTTCCGTTTGATATCAAAACAACTGATAGCACTGGATTGTATGTAGGTGTGCCTTTTATAATAGAAATTCTTACTGATAAATCATTTAAAATTTATTCTAAAGATAAAGAAACAATATTGCCTCAAACCCAAACCTTTGGCGAAAGTTTTTATATCAACGATTTGCAGCTAACTATTTCTAAAAAACCCAATGCAAGTTTCAACGATGGAGGGGTTTATAGTTTTAAACTCAACAGCCTCTCAGATTTGATAAATCAATATGCTTATAAAATCAAAATCAATCAGGTAGATAAAAATAGCTCTGTTTTGGCTTTGTATACCCAGGGAAACTGTGTGCAAAAAGAGATGGATTTTATCAATGGGCACTGTCAGACATTTATGCGATTAAATTTGTCAGACAAAAATGCAGCAAGCGATCGCTCAATCAATTTTATAGATAACCAAATAAGCTCCATCTTGGATACATTGCTTACCTTAGAAACGCAATTAACCAATTATAGAAAGCGATTTAATGGTTCTAATATGGAACAACTAATTGAAAAAAGATTTGCAAAATTGGAAATGTTGGATGACGAAAAGGCCAAATTTATACTCAGTAATAGGTATTTTGACTATTTAAAAAAATATTTAGAATCTAAAAGCGACTACACAGATATAGTAGCCCCAGCCTCAGTAGGTGTGCAAGATGCAGTATTGGTAAAATTGCTTTCGGAATTGATGGAGCTGAAATCTAAGCAAAATACCACTTTCAAGGCCGAGCAAAATCTAAGCCCATTTAGAATTGATAATGAAAATAAAATAAATCAAATTAAAAAAAATATTACTGAAGTAATAAAAAATATAGAAAATACAAATAAAATATTGATCGAAGATGTGTCTGATAGGGTAGCTAAAATCGAAAATATGGCTACAAGCATGATTGATAACGAAAAAAATTACATAGAACTAAAAAGAAAATACAAAATTAATGAAGAGTTGTATAATATTTTATTAAAGAAAAAATCAGAAATGTCCATCATCAGGGCAGGTACAGTTGGCGATACCAAAGTGGTTGATTTTGCTTATATTCAAAGCAAAGTGTCGCCTAACGTCAATAAAATATATTCAACTTACTTACTACTTGCCTTTATTATTCCATTGATTTTTATAGTTTTAAAATATATGATAAACTATAAAGTGATGGAAAAAGACGATGTTACAAACGAATGTAATATACCGTTTTTGGGTTCTATTGGGCATATTCACGACAACGACAATATGGTTATTATCAATAAGCCAAACTCTAGCTTGGCCGAATCTTTTAGGTCTATTCGTGCCAATTTGAGTTTTTTTATGTCTCGCCCCGACCAAAAAGTTATACTCATCACTTCGTCTGTGAGTGGCGATGGCAAAACTTTTACTGCCCTCAATATAGCATCTATCATTGCACTTTCTGGCAAAAAAATAGTATTGATTGGGGCTGATATGCGCAAGCCAAAAGTTTATTTGGATATTGATGTAAAAAATACTTTTGGGTTGAGCAACTATTTGGCTTCTAATGCAACCGAAAAAGATATTATTAAAAATACAAAATTTGAAAATCTTTACTTTATCAATTCAGGGCCTGTGCCACCCAATCCATCAGAATTGCTGATGGCCAATAGATTGCAAGAACTAATCCAACATTTGAGACAAAATTTTGATTTTATTCTTTTTGATACGCCCCCACTTGGCTTGGTGTCTGATGCACTTTCTATCATGCACCATTCTGATGTAAATATATATGTAGTAAGGCACAATTATACCCAAACAAGCTACCTAAAAGAACTGGCCGAGTATGTAAATTCTGGGAATGTCAAAAATATGACTTTTGTGATGAACGATTATGATGTATACAAAAATTATGGTTATGGCTATAGATATACATCAAACTATGGTAATTATGCCAAAACAAAATCTAATAATGGATACTATACAGATGACGAAAAAGACCAGCCATTTTCGATAAGAAAATATCTTATAAGTCTATTCAACAAAAAGCAAAAGGCATAATTTCAAAAGATGACAACTAAAATATCTGATGACAATATTGTATCAATAATACAGACACTTAAAACTAGATTTGAAAAAAATATGTATCGCCACCCAAATCTAACATGGAGCGATATAGAGCTAAAAATTGCTGTATCAGAAGCCAAACTAATCTCTCTCTATCAAATGGAAGCTACAGGTGGCGAGCCAGATGTGGTAGTTTTGGCTGGTGCCGATGATGATATTGTTTTTTATGATTGTGCAACCGAAAGTCCCCTGGGCAGACGCAGCTTATGCTACGACAACCAAGCACTAGAAAGCCGTAAAGAAAATAAACCCATTAATAGTGCTATGCAAATGGCCAAAGAAATAGGAATAGAAATACTGAACGAAACGCAATACAAGGAACTACAAAAAATTACTCCTTTTGATTTGAAAACCTCAAGCTGGGTACACACGCCAGATAATATAAGAAAACTAGGTGGAGCTATTTTTTGTGATTGCAGATACAAAACCGTTTTTACCTATCACAACGGAGCCGAATCTTACTATGCAGCCAGAGGTTTTAGAGGTTTATTGAGAATATAAAAAGTAATATTATAAAATAATTTTATATAGCAAGGCTCTTTGAGCTATTTATTATTTTTAATCGAGCAATTTCTTCTATAAAATAAAGTTCTTTTCTTTTCATTTCTTCTTGTATTGCAGTTAGTTCCTCTATGTTTTGCCTCATTTCTTCTTCTTTTTGTTTGATATTTTCTCGATTGAGGGTTGAGTCTTCTAATAATTTTTTTGTTAAATCATTTTTGGTAATATTATAAACTAAACTTGCAAAATTTTCTGCAACTTTTCTGATAAATTCAATTTTATAATCCTCAAAATTATTAAAACTGGCCAGCTCAAGTACACCAAGTACTTGATCGTTGTATATCAAAGGCATCAAAAGTAGTACTTTGGGAGTAGCGTATCCAAGGCCAGATGTGATATGAATATAACTTGGGGGCAAATCAGTAATTAGAATGTGCTCTGCTTCTAAAAAGCACTGTCCTACTAAACCCTCGTATTTTTGTATTGTTTTTTCTAATTGTTTTTTTCTATTATAAGCATGACAAGCCATTTGATGGAGGGTATCGCTGTCTTTGTCATACACAAAAATTCCACCTTGATTGGCATCTAGATATTTGATTAACTCATGCAGCATTACATAGCTTATATCTTGCAAAGAAGTATCTTGTTTTCGTAAGATTTGAGCAAACTTTGCAATACCAAAATTTATCCAAGTAGTTTGTTTTTCTTTTTCTGCATACTTTTTTAGCTCATTTCTCATGTGAATGAGTGCATTTCCGAGAGTGTCTTGTGAACCAACAGCTTCAAAATTATGATCAAAATTGCCTTTACTGATTTCTATGGCAAATTTGCTAGCTTTGGATAAATTTTGAGATAAGTTGTTTGAAGCATGTATTACTTCTGCTAACTCATCGTTGATTTGTATTTCCAAAGTTTTAAGTTCGCCAGTTGCCAGTTGATTGATAGCTCCAATTGGTTGACTGATTGATTTTTTGAGTTTATAAATAAATTTTTGAGAACTATAAATATAAATTAAAATTAAGATAAAGGTAATTATTAATACAATAAATTGAAAACTTTTGTAACTATTGGTTATGTTATCGTCAGAGTTTTTTGTACCAGAATTGATACCATTAAGCATAGATGGAAAAAAACTACCCCAATAGTTGCCCACAGATTCTGATATTTTGGGTAGATACACTTTGTGAATGAGAGAGTCTTTGAATATAAGGTTGGATTGATGATTGTTTTTGAGGTAAGCTATGCGATTTAGAATGGCTATTTTCATTTTAATAGCATTTTTAAAATTATTCTTCTCGGCTTCTATGACTGAAATATAGTCAAAATTGGTTGAAACTGAATCTAAATGAACTTTGAAACTTGTATTATATGAATTAGCCTCAGATACCATATTGCTATTTAGACCTGTAGTATCTGATTCTTGATTGTAAATAGCATTCATTACTGAATATTGTATATCAGGATAAACGCCAAAAGTTGTAAATAAATTGACTTGCAATGCATGCCAATGTTTGATAAATTCTGAATAATTTTTTTCTATAGTATGTACTGTAACATAAACATAAATTGAAAACCCCAAAAGGGTAAAGATAAAACTACTAATCAAAATTTTGGTGCGGCCGCTGATGGATTGTATAAATTTTTTAATTTTTAATTTCATCTTTTAATAGTTTTTTATTTTTAAAGTGTAATAAGTAGTATAATAAAAATTATTTTTTTATTAAAAAAACAAAAATTTAATTTATCGAATTAATAAAATAACATAAAATGATTCATTAAATATATACGTGATAAAATTAGAAAAATATAATTTTATCAATAAAATTTTACATTTTTTTTATTTAATTTATTTTTTTTTATATTTTTGTTTCAAATCTATATATTTATAACACAAATAATACATCTTTTAAATAATTTATTTTTAAAATAATATGAAAAAAATTACATTAATATTAAGTCAGATTTTGTTAGTTGTATCAACACAACTATCTCAAGCACAAGATTTTATCACAGTGTGGGATATGTCAAGGCTTGGCTCTAGTCCTACATCTATTTCATTAAAAGTAGATTTTTCTAACCCAGTTGCATATACTTGGAAAACAGTGCCTTTAGGGCAAACTGGTGCTGGTCTTATTACAAACAATACCCATGTTATTCAGGGGTTACCAGCCAATACTATCATTGAATTGAGTTTAAATCCAATTTATCTGAATGAGTTTAAAGTAGATTATGCAGAAACATACAGGTTACTTGATGTCAAACAGTGGGGTTCTGTAAAATGGAAAAGTATGAATGCTGCATTTTCTGATTGCATTAGTCTAAACATTACTGCTACTGATATACCTGATTTATCTCAGGTCAAAGATATGAAAAAGATGTTTTATAATTGTTCTAGGCTGAATGGGCCACCTAATATTAATAGTTGGAATACCTCTAATGTTACAAATATGATAGGTGTTTTTAATAAAGCTTCTGTATTTAACCAACCTATTGGAAACTGGAATACATCTAAGGTTGAATATATGAATGAAATGTTTAATGGAGCAAGTGCATTTAATCAACCTATTGGCACTTGGAATACAGCAAATGTTTTAGAAATGGTTAGTATGTTTGAATCAGCTGTTTCGTTTAACCAACCACTTGGCTCTTGGAATACTCAAAATGTAACCAATATGAGTAATATGTTTAGTGGTGCAACTTGGTTTAATCAGCCTATTGGCACTTGGAACACTCAAAATGTAACTGACATGAGCCATTTGTTTTATTTAGCTAGAACATTTAATCAACCCATAGGCAGTTGGAATACTTCAAGTGTTAAAAATATGTCTGTTATGTTTGGGTATGCAACTTCGTTTAATCAAACGATTGGTGGGTGGAACACCTCTTTAGTAAGTGATATGACAGGTATGTTTGCTTGGGCAACAAATTTTAATCAACCTATTCACAATTGGAACACTTCAAATGTTGTTAGTTTTGCAACTATGTTTGCTTTTGCAAACACTTTTAATCAATCTGTATCTAAATGGAATTTGTCAAAAGCAGTATTGATGAATGAAATGTTTTATGAGTCAAAATCATTTAACCAAAGTTTAGTAGATTGGACCTCAAAATTTAATTTTAATGTTAATTTAGGTTTTTTCTTAGACCAATCTGGTCTTTCATTAGATAATTATGATAATTTTTTAATTGCGTTAAACAAAACAACTCTTAGTGGTTTAAATATAGGAGCTTTGAATTTAAAATATTGCTCTTCTTTGGCTGCCAGAACCAATTTAATCACTAATAAAGGTTGGAAAATTGATGGAGATACATACAATCCTAATGCTTGTATAATCGAAAACCCTGGAACAGTTACCTCTCCAGTTGTAGCAAGTTATGTAGGGCTACCAGTCGTTTTTGGTATTACAAACAATATTGGTGGTCAGTCTTATTATACTATAAAAAATAATCTAACAGGGCTTACTGTTGTTGGATTGCAGCAAGCTAATGTGCAAAACAACCAATTTGGTTTTACGCCAACAGTAGCAGGTAGTTATAGCATTACAGTTTCACTCAAAAAACCAGATGGAACTTGGCTTACAGGCAATACTGCTAATTTTACGGTGATTGCACCAAGTATATCAATAAGCACTACTGCAACCAAAACTTATGGACAACCCAACCCTGTATTTTCTAGTACAATAGTTGGACTTGTGCCAGAGGCTACTGTTTCTTATCAAACAACGGCTTTGCCAAACAGTCCTGCTGGCACTTATGAAGTTACAGCAATTGTTTCTGGTGGCCCAGTGGGGTATGCTCCCATCATTAGAAAAGGGTTGCTTACCATTGCTCCAAAGCCTTTGGCAATAGTGGTAAGGCCAGCTACAAAAGTTTATGGAATGCCCAATCCTCAGTTTCAATCTAGCATTACAGGTTTGGTGGGTGCAGATGTGGTAATGGTAAATTATTCTACCCTAGCCACTTCGCTTACTGGAGTTGGCAAATATGCTATATCAGCCACTGTATCAGGTACAAGTATTAGTAATTATATACCTCAAATTACTTCTGGCGAGTTTACTATTACTCCAAAGCCTTTGGCAGTAGTGGTAAGGTCAGCTACAAAAGTTTATGGTTCGCCCAATCCTCAGTTTCAATCCAGCATTACAGGTTTGGTAGGTGCAGATGTGGTAATGGTAAATTATTCTACCCAAGCCACTTCGCTTTCTGGCGTTGGCAAATATGCTATATCAGCCACTGTATCAGGTGCAAGTCTTAGTAATTATATACCTCAAATTACTTCTGGCGAGCTTACTATTGCTCCAAAGCCTTTGGCAATATTTGTAAGGCCAGCTACAAAAGTTTATGGTTCGCCCAATCCTCAGTTTCAATCCAGCATTACAGGTTTGGTAGGTGCAGATGTGGTAATGGTAAATTATTCTACCCAAGCCACTTCGCTTTTTGGCGTTGGCAAATATGCTATATCAGCCACTGTATCAGGTACAAGCCTTAGTAATTATATACCTCAAATTATTTCTGGCGAGCTTACTATTACTCCAAAGCCTTTGGCAATAGTGGTAAGACCAGCTACAAAAGTTTATGGTTCGCCCAATCCTCAGTTTCAATCCAGCATTACAGGTTTGGTAGGTGCAGATAAAGTACAGGTTGGGTATATATCCACTGCAACTCAATTTTCTAATGTTGGTATTTATAGCATCACACCAACTATTTCAGGAGTTGTTTCACAAAACTATTTGCCTCAATATGCTATTGCAAATCTATCTATCATACCAGCTAGATTAGTTATAACAATAAATGAAGCCCAAAAAGTATATGGTTCGCCAGAAATACCAGAAATTTCAGGCCAAATAACCAGTGGCAAAATTAGAAACGATGATGTAAGTATTGCACGTTTTACAACATCAGTAACCCAATACAGTTTTGTAGGAGAATATCCAATATCAGTAAAGCTAAAAGGAAGTAAAGCCAATAATTATATAGCAAATGTAGTTGGCAAACTCAAAGTAACTCCTGCACCTTTATTTGTATATTTAAACTCCATTAGAACACAACAGGGTACTTCAAACTTACCATTCAGTAGCAAAATAGATGGACTTTTAGGGACAGACCAAGTAAATATTACCTATCAATCAGCTGCCACAACATCAGCTGCCATAGGTATTTATCCAATCACTGCACTACTTAGTGGAGCTTTAGCTATTAATTATGCACCCACCTACAACACAGCTTTTGTGTATATGGGAAGCCAATATGAAGCAGAATTAGCACAATTATCTGGGCCAGTAAACATAGCAACGCAAGGTGGAGCAACATACGTAAATCAACTAGATGCTAATGGCACAAGCATCAATTTTGACAATGTAGACGTAGCCTTGGCTGGAACTTATAAAATAAAAATACGCTATGCCAACGCCCAAGGCCCATCACAGCAAATGGCTGTGTATACCAATGGCACTCGAATCAACAATACTGGATTGGTGTTTTTGAACCAATCAAATTGGGATACATACGCAGAGGCAGAGATTACATTATACTTAAACGAAGGCATCAACAGTATAAAATTACAAAAAGATTTTGATATAAATCTGCAACAATTACGTATTGATAGAATTTCGGTTGAAGCAATCCAAGATTTGAACCAACTTTATTTTCCTTTTCAAGCAGAAGAAGCAGAGCTATCTAGTAATTTAAAAATAAGTAATCAAGGTTCAGGATATGCCCATACAGGATTTGTTACAAATTTTCAATCAGATGGCGATAAACTAAGTTTCAATCAAGTATTTGTATCCACATCTGGCGAATATAAAATAGCCATAAAATACAATAATCCACATGGAATGACCCAAAGTTTGGCAGTGTATGTAAATGGAGTAAGAGAAAAATCGTTTCAAATGTTGGCTTCTGGCCGAAATGATATATGGGATGAAGTTATGTTATCAATAAACTTAAAAGCAGGAAACAACATCATAAGTATCGAAAAAGATGCACAAATGAATGGTGGGAATTATTCGATAGATTACATAGACATAAAACCTCGATTGATAGAAAACTCTAACAACAATAATTTAAGAAAAGAAGGCTCTATTGTTTCAGAATATATAAACGAAAACACAAATATAGAAGTTCACATCTATCCCAATCCATTTGCAGATAAGCTAACAGTAGACATAGAAGCCCTACAAACTGATGTAAACTATTCCATAAAATTGTATGACATAAAAGGCATAGAGGTATATAGCAAAATGATTTATCAAAGCAACGAATTGATTATAGGATTGCCAAGTGGCGCTTATATGGCAAAAATATTAAAAAATGAAAAAGTAATAAAAGCTATAAAATTGGTTAGAGAGTAATAAAATTTAATTTTGTAATTATAAGCCCATTTTTGCTTATAAGCATAGCAAATGAATTGAAAAAATTATATTTTTAAAATTTAAAATCTTACTTTAATCATAGTGTTTTTTGAAAATAATAGTATCAAAAGCCCCCTCCCTTTTGGGATTCTACCCTTTGGGGTATAATTTGTTGGGGGTGGGGCTTAAAAAACAGGTAATTTTTTTAAGAATTTTTAAATTTGTTTGTGCTTTTTATTGGGTGTTTTTGAAAGTTTATTATTTTAAATTTTTTAAATCAATAAGATGATATTGTGTAAGTTTGTAACATAATTTAAAGTTCAAATAACAAAACTCCTATTTAAATCTCAATAATGAAACTTACAATTCCTATTTTTACAATTCTATTATCATTTTTAGTTGGTTGCAATCAAAAAACCACAGAACATAGACAATACTTGTCTTTGGAAGGAAAATGGCAGTTTTCGCTTGATACTGCCAACAAAGGAATGGCTCAAAATTGGTTTAAAAATTTACTTCCTGATTCTATTGACTTGCCAGGAACTACTGATTTAAGAAAAAAAGGATTTCTTACAACAGATTCTTCGCTTTTGCATTTGAGTAGAGTTTATAGTTTTGTAGGGGTATGTTGGTATCGCAAGCAAATTGATATTCCTAACGAATGGGCTGACAAGCATATTTCTATTTACTTGGAAAGAACCAAAAAAAGCATGCTTTGGATTGACAGCTCTTTTGTGTCTGAAATGAAAAACTTGCAAACCCCACACGAAAGAGATTTGTCAAAGTATCTTACTCCAGGAAAACATATCATTACCCTCAGAATAGACAATTCATTATCAAAAACACCTTATGGAGATGTACACATTTACTCAGAACATTCGCAAACAAATTGGAATGGAATTATTGGGAAAATGTATCTAGAGGCTACTCCCAAAACATATATTGCTGATTTACAGATATTTCCAAACATAGATTCTAGCTATTTCAATCTAAAATTAAAAATAGAAAATCCTGCAAATAAGCCTAATTTCAAATTAAAAGTATATGTTCAAAAAATAGACAGCATCAATACTTCTCCCATAGAAACAAAAAACTTTGAGATAGATTATAAAAAGGAAATTTCGATTAAATTTCCTTTGAAAGATCAAAATTGCTTGTGGGACGAATTTGAGCAACCATTATATAAAATAACTGCAGAATTAGAAAACGAAAATCAAAATGATTCAAAATCTGTCATTTCTGGCATGAAACTGTTTTCAATTTTAGGAACTAATTTTACTATCAACAAGAAAAAAATATTTTTGAGAGGAAAACATGAAGCAGCTGTATTTCCTATCACTGGTTATACCCCAACTGATGTGTCTGAGTGGCGTAGAGTTTACAAAATTGCCAAAAAATATGGACTTAATCACTACCGCTTTCATACCTATTGTCCACCAGAAGCTGCATTTACGGCTGCAGATTTAGAAGGAATTTACCTACAAGTTGAATTACCATTTTGGAACAATCTTAAAACAGATTCTGTGCAAAATGATTTGCTAAACGAAGGCAAAGCTATGCTACAATATTATGCAAATCATCCATCTTTTGTCATGTTTTCTAACGGAAACGAAATGTGGGAAGACATAGAAAGGTTTGAAAAACTAACCTTAGATTTTAAAAATTATGACAACAGACCCTTATATACTATTGGTTCTAATTTGGGAACTGGTTATACAAGACCTACAAAAGTATCTGATTTTTATGTAGGTGCACGCACACCCTCTACCACAGATGCAGATAGTACTCACATAAGACTAAGTCAGTCTTTTACTGATTCTAAAAAAGCAGGAATATTAAATACTTCAGTGCCTTCTACATTAGTAAATTATGACTTTTCAGTTTCAAAACACAACTTTCCTATGGTAAGCCACGAAATTGGTCAATATCAAATATACCCATTTTACAAAGAAATTCAAAAATATACAGGTGTTTTGAAACCGAGAAATCTGCAAATTTTTAATCAAAGATTGATAAAAAAAGGCATGAAATACAAAGATAGTGTTTTTCAACAAGCCACTGGAAAATGGGCTGCTATTTGCTACAAAGCCGAAATGGAAGCTGCCCTGCGTACCAATGGTTTTGCTGGTTTCCAGCTCCTAGATTTACAAGATTACCCTGGTCAGGGTACTGCCTTAGTAGGTATTTTAGATGCTTTCATGGATAGCAAAAATGTAATTCAACCCTCAGAATGGACTCAATCTTGTAATTCGATAGTTTTATTACTAGAATTTTCTAAATATTGTTGGACAAACAATGAAATATTCAAAAGCAAAGTGTATGTCTCAAATTTTTATACCAAAGAATTGAATAATCCCTTGACTTGGGAGCTTGCAAATAATGAAGGAAAAATATTAAAACAAGGCTCAATACCAACCCAAAATGTCAAAATAGGACAAAAAACATTTATAGGAGACATAAATTTTGATTTATCAGCATTTGAAAGCCCTCAAAAACTGAATCTAACAGTGTGGTATCAAGATAAAACAATAAAAAACGAATATCCTATTTGGATTTATCCTACAAAACAAGACTTAGATTTTGGCAACACCAAAATTGTAGAAAACATCTCTAATAATGTATTATCTGAAATCGAAAATGGTAAGAAAGTTCTTTATTTTCCAACCACAAAAAGTGAATTAAAAAATAGTCTTCCACCATTATTTATACCCGATTTTTGGAACTATGGTATGTTTTTTGGACTTAGTAAGTTATTTAAACAACCATTTTCGCCAGGTACACTTGGCCTTCTTGCTAATCCTAAACATCCACTTTTTGCATATTTTCCGACCGATTTTCATACCAACTGGCAATGGTTTTCGATTCTAAATGTTGCAAATCCAATTATTTTGGACAAAACACCAACCCAGTATATGCCAATCTTACAAGTAATAGATAATTTAGAAAGAAACCACAAATTAGGAATCATCTTTGAATGTAATATTGGCAAAGGCAAACTTTTGGTCTGCTCATCGCCATTGAATAAACTTAGGGTTTATCCAGAAGCAAATCAACTCTATTATTCTATTTTAAAATACATGAATTCTAATGAATTTAATCCAACAACAACTTTTGAAAAAAATGATATAAAAAAAATGTTCCTATCTGTAAATTAAAATGCCTTTGATACCAAAAATTTATCAAAATTTCAATTTTGTATTCAAAACAATATTAGGTTTGGTCCTAGAATATGAAGTCAATATAATTTATATGTTCACTTTAACATTTGATGTGTATAAAAATCAAAATTTATTCAATAATTGATTAATTTTAGTCCTTATATAAAGAATAATCATATTAATTTTAACGTATTATGAAAACTACACTAAAACCAATATTATTACTTTTATTAATAAATTTTAAATTATTTTCTACAACCTTTTATATCAGCCCCACTGGCAACGATATAAATAATGGAACAACCATTGGTACCGCTTGGCGTACTGCCGATCAAGTGTCAAATTATGCTTGGCTTGTAGGTTTTAATCCAGGAGATGTAATTTTGTTTCAAGCCAATCAAACCTTTACTGGTAAGATTTTTCTGCAAGGCAATCAACCTTCTAGTTCAAAAAACATAGGTACTGCTACATTGCCTATTTGTTTTGGTACATTTGGTAACGGTAATTGTACAATTAACTCGGGCAACAATAGCGGATTTTATGCTTATAATTCCGCAGGGTTTAGTATCTCTGGTATCAATTTCAAAGGTATAGGATCAGCATCAAATCCAGGACATGGCTTTCAGTTTTATGAAGATTTACCCATTGGCTTTAATACGATAATACTTAAAAATTGCTCGGCTTCAGGATACAAATATGGTTTCAATCTTGGTGAATGGAGTGCTAATACACCTTATGTTGGATATAGTAATGTAAGTATAATTGGGTGTGATTTTTATGAAAATTTTGAAGATGGGCTTATGACTTATGCAAAGTCTAAAACTACCCATTCTAATCTATATATAAGCGAGGTAAGAGCCTATAGAAATTATGGAGACCCTACAAAAACTGGCAATTCAGGAAGTGGAATAGTAATTGCAGGGTTTGATGGAGGTATTATTGAATATTGCACAGCCTTTGATAACGGAAAAAACAACCTAGCCATTAGTGGTGGTCCAGTGGGAATATGGATGTACGAATCAAAAAATATTACTATTCAGTATTGTGAATCTTATTCCAATAAGTCCCAAGGTGCCGATGGTGGTGGATTTGATATTGATGGAGGAAGCGAAAATTGTATTGTTCAATATTGTTATTCGCACGATAATTATGGACCAGGGTTTTTATTTGCACAGTTTGTGGGTGCAACTTCAATGCAAAACAATATTATGCGCTATAATATAAGTGTAAACGATGGAAGGCAAAACTCAAAGGGAAGTGTGCATATATGGGGTGGAGATCCTTTTTCAAATTGCGAATTTTATAACAATACCATTTATGCTGACAACAATACAGGTATGGTAAGTGGCACTGCAGGTATGGTTTATTTGAATGGTATAAACTATACTGGTGTAAAAATTAGAAATAATATATTCTATGTTACAGGTGGAGGATATATGGTTAATGCAGCCTGGGTATCACCAAATACTTCAAACATTCATTGGCAAGGAAATTTATATCATGCGGCCGATGGCAATTATCAATTTATGTGGGATGGCAATATTTATACCAATTTGAACGCTTGGAAAATGGCAGCTACAGGTCAGGAAATGGCTGATTTGGTTTCTTTGGGCATACAAGCAAATCCAAATCTGATGGCTGCTGGACAATCTCCTACTATTAATAATCCTTATTTACTTGCATTGTCATTAACAGGATATAAACTTTCAAACGTATCTCCTGCAATAAACTCTGGCTTAGATTTATCCCATGCAGCTTTTGGTAGCTTAAATGTAGGTACACAAGATTTTTATGGAAATACATTACCACAAGACACAAATTTTGATATTGGAGCCAATGAAAATGCACCAAATTTGACTATTTCAAATACTACTTTGATTTTTTCATCTTCTAACTCTACCCAAACCCTATCTATTACTTCAAATATAAATTGGAGTATTACTGGCATCCCTAATTGGTTGGTTTTATTTACAAACAGTGGCTTTGGGAGTTTGAATGTAAATATTACAGCCACGGCCAACACATCCACAGGTATTAGAGTAGCCCAAGTAACGATTTCAGGAGGCACACTAAGCCAAATAGTGAACATAACCCAAACAGGAGCATCAGCAACCCTAACAGCTACACCCACGACCATAACCTATCCATCAGTTGGCAATAGTCAAAATATTAATGTTACGAGCAATATCAGTTGGACGAGCGTAAGCTCCCAACCTTGGCTCACATTATCCAATAGCTCAGGTTCAAACAATGGCATTATATCAGCCACCGCCACCGCCAACACATCCACAGGCATCAGAACAGCCCAAGTAACAATTTCAGGAGGCACACTAACCCAGCTAGTGAATATAACCCAATCAGGAGCATCAGCAACCTTAACCGCCAATCCCACGATCATAACC
>JAAFIH010000027.1 GCA_013297755.1 Cytophagales bacterium | reverse complement strand
TTGAAAAAAATTTGAAAAAAATTAAACCATCGTAAGTTTCTGTATAAATAAATCACGTAACTCTTTGGCTTTCAGTCTATAACCCGATTTGTCAAACCAAGTGTTTATCGGAAAAATTATTCCATTATCTTGAAAAATATTTTCATTTGGGATTAAAAATCCAAAAAAATCATCTTTAATGAATTGAATGTTTTCTAATTTATTGTTTAGGATGTCTGAAATGAAGGAACGAGTAGTATGTATTGATATTCTTTGGCCTGTGCCATAGGGGCCACCTGTCCAGCCAGTATTGATTAACCAAAGGTTGGGTTTGTGTTGATTAAGTTTTTGAGCTAAGATATTGGCATAAATTTGTGGCTTTAGGGGCATAAATGGTGCACCAAAGCAAGGGGAGAATGTTGATTTTGGTTCGGTAACTCCCATTTCTGTGCCTGCTAGCTTTGCTGTATATCCTATAAGAAAAAGGTCGATTGCTTGTTTTTGAGTAAGTTTTGAAACTGGTGGTAATACTCCAAAGGCATCTGCTGTAAGAAAAATGATATGATTTGGGTGGTTGTGGATTGTATTTGTATCGAAATTTGGAATGTGATTTAATTTGTAAGAAACACGTGTATTTTGAGATAGTGAGGTGTCGGAGTAATCGATTATATTGGAATTTGGATAAAATTTACAATTTTCTATGAGGGCGTTTTTTTTAATTGCATTCCAAATAAGAGGTTCATTTTGAGTACTTAAATTAATTGTTTTGGCATAGCACCCGCCTTCGATGTTTGAAATGCCGTTATCGTCCCAAATAATTTCGTCATCACCGATTAAATTTCTATTTGGATCGGCAGATAAAGTTGTTTTGCCAGTACCTGAAAGACCAATAAAAAGAGCTGTTTCTCCGTTTGAGGATTTATTGGCTGCAGCATGTAGAGAAAGGATGTTTTTTTGGGGTAAAATATAATTAAAAATAGAGAAAATACCTTTTTTGATTTCGCCAGTATAGGCGGTACCACCTACTAGGACTAATTTTTCGGTAAGGTTGAATACGCTAAAGTTTTTGTTTTTTGTGCCATGAATGGAGGGGTTGGCAAAAAAATTGGGCATGTGTATGATGGTGTATTCTGAGGTAAAGTTTTGTAATTGTTCATTGGTTGGTTGAATGAACATGTTGGCTGCAAAAAGATTATGGTATGCAGTTTCGGAGAAAAGTGTTAAATTGATTTGATTTTGATTTGAGGCAGCAAACATATTTCTAGAATAATTTGCATTTGATTTGGCATAAATCAGGAAATCATTTTTTAGGGTTTGGTAATGATTTTCGGAAATTGGATGGTTGAAGCCACCCCAATCAATGATAGGAGCGGTATTTTGGTCTTTAACAAAAAATTTATCATCTGGGCTGCGTCCTGTAAAAGTGCCTGTTGTAACTAATATAGCTTGGGTATCGGTGAGATGGCCTTCTTTGTTTTGAAGCAGATGCTGAGAAAGTTGTTCTATTGAAAGGTTGTGATATTGGGTGTTTGGGAGGATTTGAGCCATTAGATGTTAATTTATTTGTAATTTGGTTTACTTTTATTATTAAAACAAATAATCTTTTAAATTTTTGAAAAATGAAAAAAATTTACTATAAAATGATAAAATTTTATTTTAAAAATTATTATAGGCAAGATAACTTTATGATACATATATTTATGTCGCTTACTTAGGAATTTTTAATGCCTCTATATTAGTCTTTCTCCGAAGGAGAAAGATAATCTGATTCTTAGGTAAACGATAATGTTGCGTGTAAGCATAACAGGCACTTCAAACGAAATCGGGTAGACATAGACAATTTCAAAATCTATATTTACCCGACTAACAAATTTTAACAAGCACATTGAATTTTTGCACCAGTTTGACTTGCTTTTGTACCTTCTGTTGCGTAGCCATCAAACTTCCACCATTCAATTCCACCTATTAATTCTTTGACTTTAAAACCAAGTTTTGACATATTCAATGCTCCTTTTGTAGAGGCGTTGCAACCGATTCCATCGCAATATGTAACATAGACAAAATCTTTGTCTAAATGTTTGGTAGATACTTCATTTATTTCACGATGAGGAATATTGATAGAGGTTGGAATATGTTCGGCTTCAAAACCAAATGCTTTCCTTGTATCAAGAGCAATAACTTTTTCGCCATTGTTTAAGGCATCAAACAAATCTGAAGGGTCCATTTCAAACGCCAGTTTGTTTTGGTAATGTTTAATTTGTAAATCCATTTTTTGGAAATTTTATACTTAATAATGATGCAAAACTATAACAGCAGTTTAGATAAAAAAAACGAAAATAATTCATCAAATTCATTCATTATTTTCATGCAAACACAAGAATTAATTTTTGTTTCTTTGAAAATAATTTCATCAATTAAAAAAATGGAGATACGGCATTTAAAACTTATTAAAGCGATTGTAGAAGAAGGTAGTATTACAAAAGCTATCGATAAATTGCATTTAACGCAGTCTGCTTTAAGTCATCAACTTAAAGAAGCAGAGCATCAGTTGGGTACTCAAATATTTTCACGTCAAAATAAAAAATTAATTCTAACTAGGGCAGGTGAAAAAATATATGAAACTGCAAACGAAGTTTTAGAAAAACTATCAAGCACAGAAAAAGAAATAAAGCAAATGATTTTTGGCGAATTTGGTACAATCAAAATAAGTACCGAATGTTATTCAAGTTATCATTGGTTGCCTTCTGTTTTAAAGCAATTTCATCTACTTTACCCAAATGTAGATTTACAAATAATAATGGAAGCAACACATTATCCATTACAGAAATTACAAGAAAATATCATAGATATAGCAATAACAAGCGACCCCATAAAAGACAATAATATAAAATACTTGGAGCTCTTTCAAGACGAAATGTTAATGGTTGTTTCTGCTAATCACGCTTGGGTAGACAAAAAATATGTTGTAGCAGAAGATTTTATCAATGAACACTTATTGATACATTCCTTACCTTTGGAAACAGTTACAATTCATCAATTTATTTTAGCACCAGCGAAAATAGCACCTAAAAAAATAACACCACTTCCGCTTACAGAGGCATCGATAGAAATGGTAAAAGCAGATATGGGAATTATGGCTATGGCAAAATGGGCAGTGCAACCTTATTTGAAAGACAATTCTCTAAAAACGATTAAAATTGGTAAAAATGGATTAAAAAGGAAACATTTTATTGCAATTATGAACAACAAAATATATCCAAACTATTTTAATCACTTTATTGAATTTTTACAAACAGAAATCAATCAACAATGGAATATATAATTAGAGAATGTACGGAAAAAGATTTGCCAAAATTGGATGAATTATTTGGCAAACACTCGGAATTTGAACAAGGGAGCCAAAAGAGCACGCCAAAAGAACACGCCAAAAGGCGTGTTCCTACACCGTTTTGAGCAGAATCCAAGGGGAGGGACTTTTTATTTGTAAAAAATATTACAAAATTGCTTTTAAACTCTCCGAATAACTAAATAGGCTTTTCTATAAAAAAAATAAAAAAAAGCCCTTCCAAAATGAAAGGGCTTTAAAAAACAATACAATAAATTATTCTTTTACAATTTTGATTCTTTGAGAATCATTGATATATAGGATGTATAACCCTTTGGTAAATTGGGTAAGGTCTATGGTATTTGTTTGGTTGAAAGTTGCAATAACTCGACCAGAAATATCAGAAACAATGGCAGATTGAACTATTTTATTAAGATAAAATACTCCATTTGAGGGGTTTGGATATACAGCAATTTGTGATAGTTGTTTTTGGATAGTGGCAACAGATGTAGCAGTAGGTATTTTGATGTCGGCAGCTCTGTATGGGATTAATTGATAGCCTGCATTGAAAGGAGGACCTGCAGGGGTTGTAAATACGACAACACCACCAACAGTAACATTTGAAACCGAAGATCGTTGAAACTGACCGACTAAACCAGAAATGGTTACGTTCATGGCATCTGTATTGGTATCAAACAATTCTTCAAATGTTTTACCATATATTTCGGTATTCATGTTTGAAATTCTTAGTTGCGTAACTACACCATTTACAGTCATTATAACTGTAAACCCAGATAAAGTTAATGTTGGTGTAATTGGAGCATCTATCCATGAGGCACGATTGATGTTGGCAACAACTGAGACAAAATCAGATTCTAAAGATTCGGTAAGTTCTGAAACTAAAGTTGGAGATTTTCTTGGATTGTTACTTGAGCCAATAGTAATACTGGTAATGTTGGTTACTTGTTGAAGTCCATTGAAATTTCCGTAAGAATTTCCTGTACCTCCAAAGCCGCCAGTAATGGTAACTATATCGCCTTCTTTCATGGCTGGAGTTGTAAGGGATGTTCTTAAAGTTATAGCTCCTGTAGCATCTATTAAACTAAATTGTTGGCCAGTAGTAAAGGCATTGATACCATATATTTGTCCAGAAGTTGTAAATTGACCTGTAATGGTGGTTATTCCACTGGCGTTGAGCGAAGCTCTAAGCGTAGATAACGACAAGTAAGGTACTACCACACCTGACACACTTGCAGCTATGGTTACGTTTACAGTATACACATTGGTGGCTAAATTTTGGGCTGTAACAGTAAATGTTTGTGCAGTACTATAATTAAGCAAAGTGGCAAAACTTGGGTTTACGGTTGATACCAACGAGTTTGTACCTGTGGCAGATAATGAGCTAAGATTTGTGCCAAATGGAACTGTAAGATTAATCATGTTTCCATTGATAGTAGCCTGATACCCTCCTTGTAAAGTAAAGCCAGTGATTGAATTGGCATCTGACAAGGTAGCAGACACAACTGCATTTACGGTATATACATTGGTAGCTAAGTTTTGGGCTGTAACAGTAAATGTTTTAGCGGTGCTGTAATCTAATAATGTAGCAAAACTTGGGTTTACGTTAGCTAAAGGAGAAATAGAACCTGTGGCTGATAAAGATGTAAGATTTGTGCCAAAAGGAACTGTAACATTGATAATATTACCAGAAATAACAGCTGGAATACCTGCCAATTGGAAACCAGTAATGGAATTGGCTGAGGAAATATTAGCTATTGGAACATCTAAAATTTGAACATCATCAATTCTATGTTGAATACTTGCAGTTGAAGTTTTAAAAAACATTAAAGATAAGGTGCTTGATTTTGGTAAAGTATTGTTTGGAATAGTTATTACCTGCCAACCAGTAACAGAAGTTGAAGTATATGTTACTTCTGTATAATTTACATTATCAGTACTGTAAGCTATTCTTAAATCATCTATTGTAGCAGAATTTCTAGTGTATCCAAATCTAAAACCGACATTTCCTAAAATTGTGCTTGTGTTAATATTTGACATAAAAAAAGTTCTAGCATCAGAAGTTACAGGCCCAAAATAAATATTTGATATGGCAGAAGCAAAAGAATATCCTGAGGAAGGAAATGTACTTCTTTTATCAGGAGCTACTGAGGTAGTAATATTTCCTACTCCTATTACTGAAACAGGATTAACACCTGATATAGAACTAAATATAACACTTTGATTTTGCCATCCATTGAAAGAAGCTATAGAACCTGTACCAGTTACGGTTCCAAAATTTTCACTAAAAGCAACTGTTTGATTCAATGAACCTCCAGTTATGCTTGGTGCTATTGCCACTTGAACTGTAAAAACATTGGTAGCCATATTTTGGGCAGTAACTGTAAATGTTTGTGCAGTGTTATAATTTATCAAAGTAGCAAAACTTGGATTGACGGTAGAAGCTAAAGAATTGACACCAGTGGCTGACAAAGAGGTAAGGTTTGTACCAAAAGGAACTGTAACATTGATTATGTTTCCAGAAATGATAGCTTGCGAACCTGCTAATGTAAAACCTGTAATGGAATTGGAAGCCGAACCTGGTGCTATTGCCACTTGAACTGTAAAAACATTGGTAGCCATATTTTGGGCAGTAACTGTAAATGTTTGTGCAGTGTTATAATTTAGCAAAGTAGCAAAACTTGGACTTACGGTTGAAACCAAAGAGTTTGTGCCAGTGGCTGATAAAGCTGTAAGGTTTGTACCAAATGGAACTGTAACATTGATAATGTTTCCAGAAATGATAGCTTGCGAACCTGCTAATGTAAAACCAGAAATGGAATTGGCTGATGATGCAGACAAAACGGCCACTTGAATTGTATACACATTGGTAGCCATATTTTGGGCAGTAACAGTAAATGTTTGTGTAGTGGTATAATTAAGCAAAGTGGCAAAACTTGGACTAACGGTTGAAACCAAAGAGTTTGTGCCAGTAGCTGATAAAGATGCAAGGTTTGTACCAAATGGAACTGTAACATTAATTATATTACCAGAAATAACTCCATTATAATTGCCTTGCAAAGTGAAGCCAGTAATAGAATTTGCTGCAGATAAAGATGAGGATACAGCAACTTGAACTGTATACACATTGGTAGCCATATTTTGGGCTGTAACAGTGAAAGTTTGTGGAAAGTTATAATCGAGTAGTGTAGCAAAACTTGGACTAACGGTAGATAGAGCATCATTAATGCCCTTGGCTGATATGCTATTGACCATTGTACCATTGGGTAAAGTTACATTAATAATATTGCCATTAATCATGGCTGAAACACCTGCAATAGTGAAACCAGTAATTTTATTGGCCGAAGAGGGAGGAATAGTTGTAATTGATACACTATATATATTGGTAGACAAATTTTGGGCCGTAACTGTAAATGATTGAGAATTGCTATAATTAAGCATAGAAGCAAAACTAGGATTTACGGTAGAAAAAGGAGAATTAACACCTGTTGCTGATAGATTTAAAAGATTTGTGCCAAAAGGAACTGTTATATTGATGATATTACCAGAAATAATGGTAGGAAAGTTTCCTTGCAAAGTAAAGCCAGTGATAGAATTGGCAGGAGATAAAGGTAATTGTAAATCTGAAAGTCTATAAGGGACAAATTGATAGCCCCCAAAAAATCCGCTTACTGTACCACTTGGGATTATAAGATTATTTGTACCAATTACGGTTGTTTCTCTAGGACCTTGAAACTGCCATCCTAAACCAGAAAAAGTTACATTCTTGCCATTTGATGAACCAAAAACAGTGGCAAAAGATTTATTGGTAAATTCAGACCAATTGTTGATTCGCATTTGATATGGTATTCCACCAACTGTAATAATACAAGTATAAGAAGAGGCAGCACCAGTCCAACTTAAAGGATCAACATCGGCAATAACTTTTATAAAATTAGACTCTGTGGATTCGTCTAAAACAGAAACCAATTGTGGTGATTTTCTTGGATTTGTACTTGTAGAGGTAATCACAGAAACAATATTATTCATTTGTAATAAACCATTGAAAGAGCCGTAATTTATGCCAGTTCCATTAAATCCACCAGTTACTGTAATCAAATCGCCTTCGGCAAGGGTTGCAGGCAATGTATTGCCTCTTAATGTAATGGCACCAGTGGCATCAATTAACTGAAATTGACGAGTACCACCTCCAGAATTGAAACCATAGACTTGACCTGCAATAGAAACCAAACCAGTGATGGTTGGAATACCATCTAAATTAAGTGAATTTCTAAGTGTTGCTATTGGCGTAATATTGCTTACCACCACTACTTGAGGTGCTACCGCCACTTGCACTGTATACACATTGGTAGCTAAATTTTGGGCAGTAACTGTAAATGTTTGTGCAGTGTTATAATTTAGCAAAGTAGCAAAACTTGGACTTACGGTTGAAACCAAAGAGTTTGTGCCAGTGGCTGATAAAGATGCAAGGTTTGTACCAAATGGAACTGTAACATTGATGATATTACCAGAAATGATACCTAGATAGTTGCCTTGCAAAATGAATGATGTAATATCGTTTGCACTTGATGCAGGGGCAGTGGTTACATTTACACTATATATATGTGTGCTTAAATCTTGAGCTGTAACAGTAAAATTTTGCATAGATGTATAATCTAAAAAAGTAGCAAAGCTTGGATTGACGGTAGAAGCTAAAGAATTTACACCAGTGGCGGACAAAGAGGTAAGGTTTGTACCAAAAGGAACTGTAACATTGATGATATTACCAGAAATAACTCCATTATAATTGCCTTGCAAAGTGAAGCCTGTAATTGATTTGGCTGAGGATAAACTTACTAGAACTGATACATTGACAGTGTACACATTGGTAGATAAATTTTGGGCTGTAACCGTAAATGTTTTAGGACTAGAATAATCTAAGAAAGTGGCAAAACTTGGGCTTACGGTTGATAAAGCTGAATTTGTGCCAGAAGCAGATAAATTTGTAATAATAGTACCACTAGGAACAGTTATATTTATCATATTTCCAGCAACAATGGCAGGATAGTTGCCTTGCAAAGTGAAACCAGAGATAGAGTTGGCAGAAGAACCTGGTAAAACGGCAACTTGTACTGTGTACACATTGGTAGTTAAATTTTGGGCTGTAACCGTAAATATTTGAGGATTACTATAATTTAAAAATGAAGCAAAACTTGGATTTACGGTAGATAAAGGTGAATTTACACCAGTGGCTGATAAAGCTGAGAGATTTGTGCCAAAAGGAACAGTAACACTGATGATATTGCCAGAAATAACACTTGGGAAATTGCCTTGAAGGGTAAAGCCAGTGATAGATTTGGCTGAAGAAAGTACTGGCGGTAATGTATTTACATTAACTGTATATGTTTGCATGCTTAAATCTTCGGCAGTAACAGTATAAAAAACTGGTACAGAATAATCTTTTGGAGTAATAAAAGAAGGACTAACAGTAGCAAATGAGGATATAAAACCACCCACAGTAAGATTAGTGATGTTAGTACCAAAAGGAACATTGAGGTTTACGTTAAGCCCAGAAATAGTAGCTGTAAAACCACCTTGAAGGATAAAAAAAGAAATATTTTTGCCAGAAGACAAAGGATATGGGTTTATATTAATCCTGACTGGGGTAAAATCATTTGTTAGATTTGCTGTACTAGATCCATTCCAAACACCACCAGAAGTGGTTTGGTTATTAATTTCTGCTCCATTAATATCAATATAAGAAACTTTGTTGAATCCATTGGGAAGATTGTTTGGAATAGCACCAGACCATACTCCAGATGCGTTAAGTGTATTGAAATTTGAAAAATTGGTGGTAATACCATCGTTTTCGGTCCAAGAACCAATAAGAGGACGACCTGTACCAGTATTGTTTTCATAGACCATTACAAATGTTTCGCCTGGCATAGTAGATGCTGCTGTAATGGCAGAGCAAGAGGTTGTATTCACAATGTTGTTGTAAACTAAACTTTTGACTGTTGATGTTGTTCTAAATGCAGAAGTAACTGTAGTGCCAAAGCCATTATTTACGAAAATATAAGGATATAAATCGTTGCCACCATTAAAAACAGCATTACCACTTGGCAAAACCGAAAACCATCCTGTATAGCTACCATCACTTGCTGTAGTAAATTCGCCATAATAACTATTAGAAATTGCAAATAAGTCAGAACCCAAAAGTGAGCTTACTGGAGTAAAAGCTTTTCCAGAGGCATGTCCTACAATATTTCCAAAAGGAGGTGTAGCATTATTGTTGATGATAAACATATTGCCAGGTCCGCCAGAGAGTAAAGTAGCAGAATTTGAAGCACTAACATAATACTTGTATGTATAATTAGCATTAAGGCCAGTTAATTTTAAGCGAGTTACAAATGGAGTTCTACCTGTAGTTAAAGCACCATTTATCATATATTGAGGCAACAAAAGCTCATCAGAAACAGGAATAATAGTTTGCCCAAACGAGTAAAAAAACATCAAAGTTGATAGCAAAGAAATGTAAATTTTTTTCATTTTTAATAAAGATTAAGGTTTGACGAGGTTAGGTTAATAAGATGCAAAATAGCTAAAAGATATTTATTTTAAAAAAAATATCATGTTATTAAATGATTAAATAATTGAAAACATTGAAAATAATTAAAATAAGGTTCAAAAACGAACATAATTTTGAATTATCTAAAATCAGAAGTAAGTTTAAAACGCACAATACGGTTGTTTCCGGCATCGGCTACATATAATATTTCTTTGGCATAAACCAAAGCTACAGGATTATCGAATTGAGTAAATTCTTTGCCAGTGCCGCCAAACGATACTTTGATGTTTTTTCGTCCCCTAGAGCCAGCAGGTGGGGTAATGCCCTCGAGACCAGTATTGAGGCCAAATACAAAGATAGAATCTTTGATATTATCGGCCACAAAAAGTAAATTGGTGCCATCACCAGAGGCTGCCATATCAGAAATGGCCTTAAATTTGTCGAGTGTAAGCAAAAAACCATTTGCCTTGGTTGTATCGTCTATTACAAGGTTGATGGATTGTGTGTATGTAATGCCCTCAGGGGAGGCTTCGTACAATATTGGTAAGACTTTGCGTCTACTTTCTGGCTCAAAGGGAGTGGCAGTGGCATACATAAAATTCATGCTACGAATGGCTCTATCAGATTGTGGGGGCTGTACTGCACTTACTAAAGCAGTTGGAGATTTGAAAAAATCGGTTTTTACGCCTTCATTTCCTAATATTTGGACAAAATATTGAAAATTGTCGTTTTCGTTGAATAAAAGTATGGCATCGTCTGGCCCACCAGGATTGAGTGGATTGTTGTTGGCTCCTGTACGAGCCAAGTAATAAAAGTTATCGCCCAAGATATTGTCGCCAACTATGCAAATATCAGTAAACTTGACTGTATTTGTAATGACTGAATTGGCAGGAAAATAAAAAGGGTGTACAATTTTCTTTTTTAAAACAGCATTTGATAATCCATAAGTAGTGTTATCTAGCTTAAAACGATACACAGTGGCAAGGTTGGTATAATTTACGTTGCCAATGGTGGTGTCGGAGGTACCAAGAACCAATAGATTTAGCTTTCGGTCTTGAACCACTTTTGTGGCACCTTTTACGAATTTGGAAGCCAATTTTACCATTGCAGTATTATAAACGATGACTTCTTGTGTGCCTTTGTCTACAACATAAATCAGCTCATCGTAACCCATCGTAATATCTGAAAGTTCTACAAACTGGCCTTGCACAGCAGGCAAAATAGGCACATAAGATATTGGCCTAAATTGATTGCTAGGCTGAGGAATAAAACTAAGATCGGTTTTTGTACCAAAAGGGTTGCAACTGGTTGTAATTATTATCAAAATTGTATTGATAATAATATTTAATTTATAATTTTTAAGCATATTTATATTTTTTTAGTTTTTAAAAGCCCCCAAACCCTCTGAATAAAAGCCCCCAAACCCCTGAAGGGGAAATTGCGATATTAGCAATTTTATCGCCACTTAGCACGAATTTTAATCAATAATCAATTCTCAATTCTCAATTCTCAATTCTCAATTCTTAAAAAAGCCCCACCCACTGCCCCCTCATTCCTTATGGAGGAGGAAATAGGATTTTTTTAAAAGCCCCCAAACCCCCGAAGGGGGCTTAGCTAACGCATTTATAAAGCCACGAATGCACGAATTTTAATCAATAATCAATTCTCAATTCTCAATTCTTAATTCTTAAAAAAGCCCCACCCCCTGCCCCCTCATCCCATAGGGAGGGGGGAAATAGGATTTTTTTTAATTTTTTAAAGCCCCCAAACCCCCGAAGGGGAAATTGCGATATTAGCAATTTTATCGCCACTTAGCACGAATTTTAATCAATAATCAATTCTCAATTCTCAATTCTCAATTCTCAATTCTTAAAAAAGCCCCACCCACTGCCCCCTCATTCCTTATGGAGGGGGAAATAGGATTTTTTTTTATTTTTAATGCTAACGCAATATTTAAGCCTCACCCCCCTGCCCCACCTCTCCAAAAAAGAGGGGGGGAAATAGGTTTTTTTTAAAAGCCCCCAAGCCCTCTGAATAAAAGCCCCCAAACCCCCGAAGG
This sequence comes from Cytophagales bacterium, assembly GCA_013297755.1. Taxonomy (GTDB): domain Bacteria; phylum Bacteroidota; class Bacteroidia; order Cytophagales; family UBA9547; genus REAG01. The sequence continues at coordinate 56,238 of JAAFIH010000027.1, read as the reverse complement.
GGGATTAGCTAACGCATTTATAAAGCCACGAATGCACGAATTTTAATTAATAATCAATAATCAATAATCAATAATCAATAATCAATAATCAATAATCAACTAAATATCTTTCAATGGGGTTTCTTGTTTTGGTTTATTGATGATGTATTCTAGTCCTATGCCATGATTTGTGCCCATAAATGTACGTGATGTTGCAAACGAATAGGTTATATAAAATGTGCCTGCTTTGGTATTGGCTTTGACTCCTGCTCCAAAAGTTGGTATTATATAGGTGTTGAAATTAATCATATAGCCTGTGCGGGCAAAAAACATTTCCATATAGCTATATTCAACCCCAAGTCGAATATTGGCTGCATTGTCGCTTGGCGAATGTAGTTCGACAGCAGTGGTTATTGAATGGTTATTTTTTTTGAAAGGTACTATGGCTACTCCTAATTTGAAAACATTTGGTAATGAATAAGCATCTGGGGCGAAAGTTTTGTTAGCAAAACTAGGTGGCACATACGCTCCAGTGGCTTTGGAGTTTGGACCAAAATTTTGTAAGAATATACCAAAACGTAAATCTTTAAAATCTGTTTTGTAGATAAAACCCAAATCGGCAGCTACTGCGTGGGCAGTGTACATATCCATACGCTCGTTGATGTAGCGTAAGGATAGCCCCATACTAAATTTATAGGTTAATGCTTTGGCGTAAGTGGCAGTAAAGGCCATATTATTGGCAATAAATTTTTGACCTGTGCCCTGAGGTTGAAATTCGGTACGAACTTCTTGATTGGCAAGATTAAAATTATTGATAGAAAAAGCCAATACATCGGTTTCACGCAATTTGAAATTGGCTGCAAAAAAGGCATGTGTAATAGCAGCCGGAAACACACGTACAGATGCTGCAAAGGAGTGATTGGGAATTTCGGTAAGCCCTGCGGGATTCCAGTGTGCAGCATAAGCATCGCCTTTGAGGGTAGTGGTGGCACCGCCCATAGCAATAGAGCGTGGACTGACATCTTCTTTAAGAAATGTAAGTGTAGATATACCTGTACGCTGACCACCCAAATTAGGGAATAGTTGGGCCTTAGTGGAGTAAGAAAAAATAAATAATATTGAAATAAAATTCTTAAACATTATCTTTAAAATATTAAATATTAAACGAAATACCTATCAACATTTGTCTTGGCTGCCGAAAACGTGCAGGATCGAAAGGCATCTCACCGTTGTCTTGTGGATTTTGGTAATAAGGATCTCTATCACTAATGGGCAATTGATCGCCATCAGAATAGGCACGACCTGTAACTTTATTGACTATTTGAGAATTTTGATTATTAAAAATATTTTTAAATTCTAAAGATACAGACATATTCAATTTTTTGGCCACAGTAAAATCTCGACTTATTTTCAAATCAGTCCAAAACATAGCTTGGCTTAATTCTGTGTCTCTCAATACTGGATGATCCTCGTAGGCATTTCTGAAATCGTTGGGATTGTTGATGCGTTGAATATCGGTTTTGTAGGTAACAATTTGAGGGGTGTATCTCATATTATTGGATTTGAAAACAGAACTTAGGAAAAATCTAAAACCATTGAGTTTGAAACGACCAATTTTCCAGGTAGAATCTGGGGTAAAAATAAGGGTCAATTTAGCGTCTATAGGGGTATCCCATACAAGAGGGCGTTCTTTATTGGCACCTACAAAACCTTGTTGCCTGATTTGCAAAGTGGCTTCTGCTGCAGAATTGGCTTTGCCAGTGGCTATTTGGTAGGTTACACTGGCTACAGTTCTAAAAGAACGAGCTATACGTTGAGAATACACAAACTCGATGCCACGCACACGGGCATAATCTTGGTTGATGTAAATTTGTCGTTCGACAAACTGACCTGTTCTATCAAGCAATACAGCCTGACGTTTGGTTACATAATCGAAAATGTCTTTATAAAAAGCTTTAAATTCTATGGCCGTGTTTTGAGTAATTTGAGATTTATAACCTAATTCATAAGCCACAGTAGTTTGAGGTTTGAGAGTTGGGTTGCCTACTTCAGACAAAAAACTTCGGGATTGAAATTCGGGATTAAGGGCTTGGTAATAATAACGAGGATGCTCTAAACGCTTAGCGTGGCTGTAATTAAAATACAACACATTGTTATCCGTAATAGGAAAAGAAACATTGAGGTTTGGCAACAAACGAGCCTGAAATCTTCGTCCCAAATCTAGAGAACTTTCTTTGTATTTTAGTCGACCTGCTTCAGAAATTGGCGAAATGGGGTCGTTTATGGCATCGTCTACGTATTTTCCAAAAGCCCAATAATCTAGCCTGAGTCCAAATGAGGCAATAATGCCTTTGTATTTTAGGTCTTCGTTGATGAAAATACCACCTTTACAAGGATTTACTTTCCAAATATCGCTTTTTGAGCCAACACTTGTGGAGGGGGTGGATAATTGGCTATTGATTTTGATTGGAGCACCTACCCAAGGTTTGTCTACATCAGCCCACTGAAATTCTTGTTCTATATGTTCTATACCTGCTGTAAAAGTACTTTTTTTGTTTTCTGATGTTCGTGTAATTTTGCCTTTAAAAGTAATTTCTTGTACATAATGATCGTGCCACACACTGCTAATTCCACCGTTGTTTACATACCCAGGGCCAGGATTTACATATTTGATTTGGGGATTGGGCGAGTTGCCATACACTGTAACAGGGTCAGACACAATAGATTCGGCATCGTAGACTTGATCGATAGTTTCGGGCCTGAAAGGGCGACCGTTGGCATCGGCTCTTAGATTTGAAAACATACGACCAAGTGTAATGTCATAATTCCATTGTTTTCCAAAAAAATGCTTGAAGTTGAGAGAAGTAAGATTTGTTTGATTAGTATATGTAGTGGCATTATCCATATTTCGGCTAAACCTATATTGAAAACCAGGCGAAAAAACTTGGTCGAAACCTACTACTTGTAGCGATCGAGTGTTTTGATTGATGGCCAAACTGGATTGGTTGGTAATGGTTATTTTCATGCCATTGCCTATGGTGTAGGCCAATTTTAGCGTATTTGCCCAACGGTTGTCTTGTCGGGGAGCAAATAATTTGGAGAAACTAATATCGTTTTTTTCTACATTATCGTGCAAAGAACTTACTAATTGAGTAGCTTTAAATCGACTATCTTTGGTAAGACAAGGTTGGCCAGTAATGCAAGGCTCGTTGGGTACAGAGGTGTATTCGTCTGTAAGATTCATATCAATACTGGAGAAAAAGGTAAGTTTTTTCTTGATAATTGGGCCACCAATACCAAAATTGACATTGTCAGTGTTCCAACCCATAGAAGAAGAGTTCCACAAACGGGTTTGGTTGTCGGTAATCCAATTACCTGTTGCTCGCCATTTGTCGCCCCCTTCACGTATTTTTGTAGCAATGACCCCAGCGACAGCATCGCCATATTCGGCACCTGCACCACCAGTAATAACATCTAATTGTTGGATAGAATTGGCATTGACACCTACACCAAAGCCAGTACCCGCCAAAGGATCTTGGGCAGAAATGCCATCTACATAATAAGAAGTTTCGTAGGCTCGACTTCCACGAATCTGAATACCATCTGGGGTTTGGTTTACGCCAGGTTGGAGTGCTACAATTTGTTGCACATCACGCACATTCATTTCTTTGATGTCGTCAGAAGTAATTTTAAATTTTGATTTACCGTCTTCTAAATCAACTAAAGTTTTTTCGCCCTCAATCAAAACCTCGCCAAGCGTATTGCCAACTTCTACCATATCCACACTCAAAGTTTTGGGAGAACCAGAGGCTATTTTAATACCATTATAAATTTTATCTGCATAGCCAATGTAAGAAATCTTTATGTTATAATCACCTGGTTTAATGTCTTTTATTTCGTATTTTCCATCCAAATCTGTTACAGCAGCTTTGTAAGAGCCAATCAATTGAATGGTAGCACCTATGAGAGGTTCGCCAGAGATTTTGTCTTTGATTATACCATTTAAAACAGCCAAATTGCTTGTTTCTTGGGCAAAAGATGCAAAAGATAGTAATAATAATGTGATAATAGCTTTGTAAAATTTATTTTTCATCAGTCAGCAAATTCTGTATTTAGGATTTGGTTTAATAGATTTTTGAGTTCAGTAGGGTTGCCATTGAGCCGGTGTAATGGAATGGTAAAGAAAATTTGGTTGGGTTTGTTGTTTCTTTTAGTCATAGAGGCAATAATATTTGTACCTAACCAAGCAGTATTTGTAGTTGGTTTATTTACTAATTTTAGGTAAGAATCTGCATTTACTTTTGGATATTGCGTGTAAACATTTATTAAAGTTTGACTAGATGATAATTTATAAGTTTCGTTTGTTCCATAACCTGTAATTGTATTTAATGTATTTATTCGTGGTTGTACATTTTCATTATTGGATAAACTATCAAAAGGAGCAAATCTAATAAGTGGTGAATTGTTATCTCTTACATTTACTTCAGAGGAGATTAAAATTTTGCCGCCATCAGACAAATAACTTTCTAAGGAGGATGAGGCTAGTTCTAACAAATTTGAGTCATCATTATTCCAATATACTTTTTTATACAATTTTAGATATTCTTTGAATGTAATATTCCACAATAAAGGTTTAAAAGAAATTAAATTAATTTTATCAACGCCTTGAGGAAATAAATCATTGAATATTGGATTAAGTATATTGAGGTCTTCATTGGTAGAAAAAGCGTCTATATACAATAAATCGCTAATTTTTCGTTTGCAATAAAATAGATTTGTACTGTCAATTTTACTAAAACTATTGCTAATGTCTTTTGATTTTATCATTAGTCTATTACTACTATTTAGTCGTAATCCAGCAATATTTTTTGAGAATAATTTGGCATCGTTTCCTGTAAGAATTTTACAAAAAGTAGAATCCATAGACGATGGATTGAGTGGCACAAAAGTAACTTGATTGATCGACTTGGGCAATCCTACCCATTTGCTGTCATTTATTTTGATAAAAACGGAGTCTAAATTGGCGGCACCATCTACATCATCGGCTTTCCAGCTTAGTGTAAAAACGCTATGGATGGTATCGTAAATTACTTTAGCATTATACAATTTATCAAAAGTAATGGTAGGTATAGAATTTTTAATGGGAATCTCAAGACAAGCTGGAGTTGCATCTTTCAAATCCAATTGGTCTATGGCTCGTACATAAAAAGTAACTTTAGAAAAAATTTGCCCTTTAGGGATGTTGAATAAAAATGTACTATCGGTTTTTGATGTTTTAGTCCAAGTCAAAGCATTGAGTGCAGCAACATCATTGGTACAAGAGTTATAGTCTATGGCAAATTCATAAGATTTGATAAAACCGTTGGGCGATTCGCCACTCCAATTCAATTTAATATTTCCTGACAAGCTATTGATACCTCCAAGATTGATAGTAGATACAAAAATAGATGTTTCAGGTGTTTTTGATACATTTAAGTCTCCAGAGCGATCTTTGCAAGAGAAAACAAAAAAAGTAAGTGATGCTAATAAGTATAAGTATTTCAATGTATTCACTTGTTTGTGTGTTTAAAAGCCCCCAAACCCCCGAAGGGGACTTGAAAGCGGAGTTTTTAAATTGTCTAAACTTTGATTTTTATGATTAAATGATTCATAAGATTTTAAAAATTATAAATTTAGATTAAACATATCCTTTCTTTTAAAGAAAAGATATGTTGTATTATTTCAAAAGCCTCACCCAAACCCTTCTCAAAGGACAAGGGGCTTGAGCTGATTTATAACCCCACCCTAACAAATTCTGCTACGATTTCGCAGAACCCCAAGGGGAGGGACTTAAAATGGACTTTTTGTAATTTTTTATGCTTACACATTTTTTATTTTAAAGAATAATAAAAACCCCACCCCAACCACTCCCCATAAAAGGGAGGGGCTTGAAATGGATTTTTTTAATGTATTATTTTAAAATTAATTTTTGAAAATATGAAAACCCAGAATTTGTATTTGTTATTTTTAGTATATAAACCCCTGCATTTTTGGTTGATAAATCAACAGTTGTTTTTGAGGTATTTATTTTTTCTTGGTAAATTGACTGACCTTGTATGTTGGCAATTTCTAAAAGATAAGAACCTGAATTAGTAAAATCAATATTTAATTGACCTGATGTAGGATTAGGGTAAATATTGGCCACTACTCTATCTGGAGTGTTCTGACCAGTAAATGAGTATGTAACTCCTAAAATCGATATAAGTTCAATGTCTGCATTATTTCTTGGTAATAATTTCATATTTCCAAACGAATGTTGCACTATACCAGTCATCGATTTGAAACTTACTTTGGAGCTAGCAATGACTGCATTGACACCTGTATTGGCTTCTACAATAGATTTTTGGGCAGATCCAGTGGCAGTCGTTTGTTGAGCAATCAAAGAAACGTACTGAGAGTTAGGAGAAGTTGCAGAACTATTACGACCAGTTAGTACTCTTGTACCTGCAATTAAAGTGTTTTTAGCAGCTCCTGTAAGTGTTGTTGCCAAGTTTTTGATTGTCATGGTATCTGTACCAATTCTATACTCGCCTTGAGTATTTGAAGTAAAACGAGGGTCTGAGTCTGCATTGGCATCTACTACAAATAAATTTTCATTTGCGATTGGATTTACCAATTTTACCAACATCCCTTCAAATTTTTCGTGGTTTTTGAAATTATAAGCCCCACTAAATGTGTTTACTGATAGTGTAAGTGGTGTAATAGAACCTGTACCATTGGCAACTACACTTGCAATATTATCCATAGTTGTAAATGTAGATGCACCACCAGCAGTAATTTCGGTTACTCTTCCTTGCACAGTTATTTTGCTTCCCATGGCTGCATTGCTTAGTAGCGAATTGGTTTGTAACAGTAAACCAGCCCACTCTGTGGCATTTTCTTGTTGGATAACTACATTGCTCATGTTTTGCTCACCATCTTTAACGGTAGCAGTAACAATACCAGATACTGTTACAACTTTACCTTCATAAGGAGAACGTCCATTTGAAAATGGGGTATATTGTATATCTTTGATGGTAAGACCACCATTGCGAACAACAAGCATATTTGGCTTTGAATTTCCTTTGATACCACTAATTGAAGTAGGTACATTAGGAAAAACAGAAGTAAGACCACGATTGTCTGAAGCTACAACATAAAAAAATACCATTTGTCCATCTGCAAAAGTATTGGGAATATTGGCGGAGAATTGATTTCCAGTAGATGTCATGGCTACACTCGACCAAGAATCATAATTTAGTGTATCAGTAGAAAAATATACTCCAGCTGAAGAAATGTTAAAAGATGATTGTGGAGAAACATTGGCAGAAATGGTAATATTACTTGATGTAGAAGGAGCTAATGGAGCAAATGAAACACTAGATATGATTGGCGAAAAATTAGGATCTAAATCAAACTGAGAAGGATGCCAAGGATGAATTTGGTAGCTAGCAGCTGGAAAAGTTTCAAACTCGCCAGTTGCAGACGAACAACCATTGGTAGATTGCTGTGTTTTGGCATGATACAACATTCCTTTTATTGATTTATATTTTTGTCCAACTAAAGGAACTATTAATCGACCTTCTCCTGCAATTACAGGACTAGAACTACTAGTAGAAGAGCCAATGGCTAGTCTGCCAGCTTTGAATCTATCATTTATAATAACTTGATTTCCATCGTCATCTACCAAAACAATATATGGACGAGAGGCATTGGTATAAGGTGGTGCTGGGCTTACTTCTTGTACTCTAACATTCCTTAATTCCACATACATGCCTTCATATTTTTCGCCATCTTCAAGGTTATTTATTCGATTTGAATTATTCAAATTGCCGAGATTGCTAATCGTGAGAGGAGCAATTCCTTCTAGTTGATTTCCATCGACAAGGGCTGGAAGACCTGCAATAGAATTTACTCCAATGATACTTACATTGATAGGTTCTAATTGAGACATACCACGAAATTCATTAAGATTTCCAGTAATTTCTACACTGTCTCCAGCAAGTAAAGATGTTAAATTAGGACCGTTATAATTTTTTGAAGTACCAGATCCAGAACGTCTTACTGACAAACCTGCTATCATCCCTTGTTGAATATAAAGTTCTTGTCCTCCATTACCAACAGCATTAACAACAGTTGTTGTAGGATAAGCAATACCATCTATAGTCATGGCAGGAAATGTTACCCTACCTGGTGCCACCATTCTACCACGTACTGTTACAGTCATATTGAGAAATGGGGATTTGTCATCACACAAAGCAAGGCGACTACCAATAATTGTTTGTACTTCTGCAATAGATGTAACGATTGCACCTGTTATTGTGGCACCAGTCAATGGATGTACCTGAGTTTGGGCTTGTGTATGCAAAGCCATTGCTAGTGAAGCGATTGTCGAAATTTTAAGTAATTTTTTAAGCATCTGTTTTTAATGGTTAATGGTTAATGGTTAATTATTAATGGTTCAATTCATAAAAGCCTACTAGCCCCCGAAGGAGGAATTATAAGGACTATATTTGCCCCCACCCCAACAAATTCTACTCCATGCGTAGAACCCCATAAAAGGGAGGGGCTAGAGTGGATTTTTTTAATTTTTAAAGCCCCTAAATCCCCGAAGGGGACTTGAAAGCGGATTTTTTTAATTTTTTAGGCTTACTCCCGTTTTTTGTTTGTTCATTATAATTAATTAATATTATTCTCAATTCTCAATTCTCAATTCTCAATTATTTGATTACTGTAAATTTCCCTACAAAGGTTTCACCAGTTTTGGTGTCTTCTACATTGAAAATATAAAATCCACGTGCAATGATTTGAGAGTTGGCCGACATCAGCGACCAAGCGTGTTCGCCACCTGAAAATATATTTTTTTCGGTATCAGAATAAATGGTAAACCAACCTTGAGGGCTTTTTGAGGCCATATCTGAGCCATTGTAATTTTCGTCATGGTTGATGGTGTCTATCAAATCGCCTGCTAGGGTATATATTTTTATGGTGCATCGTTTGGGTAAATTTGCAAAAATTAATTTTTTAGATTCTTCAAAATTGCTTGAGCCCTCCCAACTGGCTATGCCATAGTATGGGTTTGGATAAACATAAGGCTCGTTTGATTGGATACTTCCATTGGCTGGTTTGCCTGGAAAAATACGAAATATGTTTTCTAATTTTGATGATTCTTGAGGTGCCACATTCAGTAGTGTATCGCCTGAATCAAAGGCTGTAAGTGCTATGGCATGTTGCCAACCACTGGCCATGTTATTGAAAGTATATTTATAATAATACACATTGGGGTCGCCCTCAAAAGTGATGGGTTCTTTTAACTCTATTTCAGAAAAGCCGTTATTTAAAAAGAAAATATTATCAGTTTTGTCGTAAGATCGTATCAATTTGAGGCTTTTGTCTATGTCAACGCTTTTTTGCATATCATAAGCAAGTTGGGTGCGATAAATTCTAAATCCTTCAAAATCTAATTTTTGGGTTACAGGGTCTCTAGAAATAACAGAGTTATTGGTCCAATACATATCTATTTTGCCATCGCCAACTATAAATTTTGTTTTGGGAGTAGCAGGTGGTTCTGGGAAAATCAAGCGATCGATTTTTCCATTTAGATTGATGTCTTCACCCAAATCGAGGATACCATTTCGGTTTTTGTCTTCACCTGCATAGGATGTGCGTGCATCGTTAGCATTTTTTATAAATTGAGATATTTGCAAAGGCGTATTTTCTGATGGATGTTTAGCTCCATCTTCTATCGTAGAGCCACAAACGACTGCAAACATAATTTCCATTTCATCACCTGGATTGAGTGTGGCAAAAGGCCCAGCAGAAATGAGATTAGAGCGATTGCCGTTTTGGCGTATCAAATTTTGGGTATTTGCCCAAGTAGATCTTTGATTTTGTCCTTCTTTTAATCGGGCATATTTATCAAAATCTGAAATAGGAACTCCAAAATTATTGTCTGCTCCATTAAAAGTCCAAGTGTTATAATTTGTTTTAATCTCTGGACTTGTGATAGTATTTGGATAACGAACAACGCCATTTTTATCGACAGCACCCAAATACATCAATCCAGCATAACTCTGAGCATTTGGCACTGAGGTTTCGCCATCCCATTCATAAGCCATTGCCAAAGAATCAATAAATCCATTGCGACCAGAAGAGAAAAAAGGTGTGCCACCTGGTGGATATTGCGATACGTTGCGAATGACAAAATCGGCCCAATAACCCACACATACATCTGACAATACATTTTTTCCTGTATTTTTAATTACAAATTTGAGAGGAATAAAAAAGTTGGCAGATGAGCTATTCCAATTATAAGATTCGAATTTTACAGACACTTTCAATGGGTTTTCGTGGCCAACAATTCGTTGTGGTGAGCCTGGTATAAATACATTGCTATCAGTAAAATTGCCTATAAAATCTTGATGAGAAACCGCTTTGGGGTCATAAAAAGGGTCGTCTTGTAGTCGTGATTTTGTTTGCAAAGTAGAACCCAATGGAGCCGTAAATTCGTACCCAGATGCACCAGTACTATAGCCATTGGCCGAACCAACAGCCCCAGTACTTACGGCCGTAACGCCTCCATTGATGATAGCACCTATCCAAAGGCCACCCAAAAAAGCATGTTCTATGTTAGATTTGGCAGGAAACTCCAACGATCCCCAACTTTGAGATTGATAGCTTCCACGAAACGAATTACCAATAAGGCCTAAATTGCTTATGGTTGTTTCTATATTTGACTTACTGGTTTTTTTTTCAGCATAAAATGACTGAGTAAAGGCCAATATATTAAAAAATAAAAGAAAAAAGGCAATTTTTAAAGGCATTATTCTTTATTGATAATTAATTTTTTTACTAGTTTTTGTCCATATTTATCAGAAAATACAAGCAAATACATACCATTATTTAAAGCTGAAATATCTATACTTTTTTGTTGCGAAACTTCCAAGTCTTTCATTTTGATAGTCCCAATGGCATCAAAAATAGTAAGATGTAGGGTTTGCTTAAAATAAAAAATAAGCTGATTTGTAGAAACAGGATTGGTAAACCAAATTTTTGATTCTTGTTCGGCCAAAGCTAAGCCTGTAGTTGTAGCATTTTGTAATTTTATTTCTAATTTTAATCGTACAGGAATATGGTCTGACATATTAAAAAGTGCCTCAGCTACATTGGATGGCACAGAACCATTGGCATTGGGATTGGATGGATCATATACTGCTCCATTAAATCTTTGGCCATCGTTGCCCACGGCTTTGTAAGAAGCTGGTATATATTTTACTTTATTGTTTGGGTCGCCAGAGGGTAGCACATTGTTGGTTGTAAGTATAAAATCAAACCTATCGTCCATGCCACCAGTAGAAAAACAATCGTTGGCAGATGCACTAGACCTTGTGCTTTGGGTATGAAATGAAGCAAAAGATGCATTATTTGTCCAAGTACCTATTTGGTTGATTGGGTCAAAAAATCTTACTGCACTTGGCAAAGTAGAATTGGTCATATTTTGCCAGGCAGGTTCGCTACTCATATATAAGTTGAAATCTCCCATAAAAAAATAATTACCAGTAACACTCATATTTTGTTTCATGTAATTGATTACGTTGTTGGCACAAGTGCCTCTGGCTAGGGCATCAGGTGCTGTGGCAGAAGCAGGATTGGTAGTACCAGCTTTGAAATGGGCTACCAAAAAAGTAAGACTTACTGTGTCTGCACTGTTGGCAGGATTGGCATATAAAAGTTTGTATCCATGTACACTACGTGGCGTGCAACCAATGGTAAACTGGCTAGTAAGAGTTAGTATATCGCCATTGTAATAAAGCATATCAGTAATATCATCCCCAGATTCTGTGTTATAAGTGGCTCTTTTGTAGTATGTGCGGCCATTTTGGTTCATAGCATTAGTTAATAAATATTGAGCGTAAGTAGAAGTGCCTTGCTGCATTTCCTCTACTGCCAATACATCAGGCAAAACAAAACCAACAATGGTATTCATGTAATTGGCTCTAGTTGTATAAGCTGGGGGCGTGCAATTGATACCCAATGAGGCAGCTCCATATCGCATCAGGTTATATTGCATCACAGTTAAGGTGTCCTTTTGAGCCTGAACTACAAAAATTTGTAAAGTAAAAATTGATATGTAAAGAAGCAGAAGTCGTTTCATTATTAAAATTTATATTCTATTGACATTAAAATGTATTTTTTTAATATTTATGCATCAAGAATAAATTGAATTATCAAATAAAATACATTTTTTCAAATAATTGCATTTAAAATCTAATTGATTTTTTAAAAAAGATGATTTTTCTCAAATCTACAAGATTGAAACACTGGGTATTTTTTTTTTATTATAGAATCATGGTACAAACTTAGATATAAAAATAGTAAACAATCGATTTGTGAGGTTATTAAAACATTAAATATTAACCATTGTAGTTTCTTTAAACTTAACAATTATTTAATGTATATCATTTGAGTGTGTGCTAATACCATCAAAAGGGTGAAGATATTGATTATAGTTTTAAATGAGCTCCAATCAAAATTCTATTATAATAATTTAAAATCCAAAAGAAAGGTCTTCATTGGAATCAAGTTTATCATTGGTAGACTAATGATGTATTCATTATTTTTTCGAGCCTTTGATGTCCAAATAGGCTTTTGTTTTGGGACTTATTATGTCTTTGATGTAATATCTTTCATCGCTTAGATTATATGTTATATAATATTTAAACTTACTTTTTTTGTTGGTGTATCGAGCATAATATTTACCATACGTAGGTTTTGAGCAAACATATACTATGGTTTGGTTTGGGATGGTTTCTATAAAATTTCTAATAAGTTGCACATATTCTTTTGCAGATTCTTTGTAACCAAAATATCTCTTTTCAAATAAAATATCTACCAATTCATTTAGTTTATATTCTAGTTTTTCAGAGTAAATTATGCTTGCCATGGCAACGAATCAATATGTTTGTTTACACGAGCAAATAATTCGTCTCCTGTCAAATTTGTGGGATCATTCCATTCTTTTTCAAACGCTTCTCTTTCAAGGTCTTCTTCTGTTTTTTGGTGTAATGATATTTCAGGTAGAGTGTTTTGGGGGACTATTTTTAAATCTAAATTCGCATTGGTTTGTGAACCTGTAGTATTGGTTTGGGTTTTTAGTGTTGCTACTTGTGCCATGATTTTAGAATTATATACACAAATATACAATAAATTAGTTACAAAAAAAGAATAAAAATAATTTATTAAAAACACCAACTCGACTTTTTTTGTGGCTACACATTTGTAGCATCCTCGTAGAACAATCTTATTAGGTTGTTTTATTTTGGCTTCCACTATTTTTTTTAAATTAGGGATCACATTAGGCAAGTCGGCCATAGGCATGGTCTTCTCAGGATCCAAGTAATCTCCAAGAAAAACATATACATCAGCCTCTTTTTCAAGAGCTTGTTTCCAATACGCTCTACCGTGTATGTCGCCTATTGTAATAATTTTCATATTAATTCTAAAAAAAATGCCCTTGTTAATAAAATCAAGGGCAAATATAATTAAAAAGTATAATTTGCTTAGATATATAGTTTTTTGATAACAATTTCGCCATTTTCGGTTAAGAATTTCAAAATAATTAAACCAGAATGTTGTTCTATTTTGTACTCGTTTGCATCAATATTTTGAAAATATATGATTTGACCTAAAATATTGGTTACACCAACTAATTTAGCATTAGATGTTATTACACTGTTTAAATAGGTGTAGTAAAAATCTTTTTTTTCTTGAAATAAAAGACTTGTAGGCTTATTTACTTCTTTAACTTCAATAGTTGCACTACCACTAGATGTAATAAACGGAAATTCACTAATTAGACTAGAAGTGTTTAGACCAGACTGAGTAATTGAAATAAATTTGTCATTTCCCATAAGCAAGTTACCAGTTCCAACGAATTCAAGGTTATTTGATTCTACTTTAAAATAAATTGAATTGTTATTTAAACCTGTTGGAATAAACAATGTGTCTATAACTCTACCTGATTTGTAGTTATTGGCAGAAATTATTGTAAATTCACTAGATTCAAGCCTAAAATTGTTTTGTTTAGATGCGCAATCTATTGTATTACATATTGTATCAGCAAATAAAACTATATCTCTAATTGTGTTTCTTGCTGGATTTGAAAAAGAAAAGCTTCCATCTTTGTAAACTTTGACATACTGAGGTTTTTCTGGTACATTACTATCTAAAAATTCAAATATTCTAATACCACTTATTGTATTTATAGTCACTTTATATCCTAAAATAGCATGCCCACTATTATTATGATTAAAATATGTAAATGTAGAGGACTTGTTTTTTTTGATTCTTTCTTGAATTTTATCAAAGAGTTCAATATTTCCTTTTAAATTAGTAATATTAGAGCTTGTTCGTTGATAAAACCAACTCAAAACTTGCTGTTCGGCAATTTTAGATTTTACTTCATTAGAAGTATTTTCTAATAGTAAAGTGCTTGAATACAGATCTAAAATCTGATTAAACCCATTAAAGTTTACACGATACTCGATTGACTTAGCTTGTCCAAAACAAACGCCTGAGTTAATTACTACATATAGAGATTTAATTTCTTCAGCCAATGAAAAAGGTGGATTTAATTTATTTATAGCATCATAAATACTATTTTTCCAAGAAAATTGGTTAGAGAAGTTACCCATGCCTAATCGATCATTCAAATTATAATTCGAAACCCTATACACTACATTTGAATCTATGGGTGCTGGATTAGGGTTTGGAGGCAAAACTACGCCTTCTTGAGTTATAGATATTGTAGTTGCTAGATTATCTCCATTGAGTACAGTAACTGTCGCATTTCTTGTATTTGATGTAGTATTGGCAGCTGCTGATAAAACAATTGTATTAGCATTGCTTACATAAAATATCAACCATGAAGTGCCACCTGTTGATACTGTGAAATTTGAGCTTGAAGCTACCTCAACGTAAACTGTTGAAAGAGAGCTAGATACTGTGAAATTTGTCCCATTAAGACTAAGATAAGTATTATTTGGTGGGGCAACTACTGTTTTACCTGCCTGGGATATACTTATCGTCTTAGAGTTAATTCCATTGCTTACAGTGATTGTACCTGTTCTTGATATAGTTTCAGGATTCGAACCTGTTATTTCAAAATAAAACTGATCATTAAATTTTTCTTTTACTTGAATCCAGCTAACATCGGCTGTTGCCGACCATGCCAAAGCAGAGGTTACATTCACTGTGCTTACATCTCCAGCATTGTCATTATAAGAAAAACTAGTGTTTGAAACATCAATGGCATTATTAACAGCTATCGATTTCTCTATAGAGATCTCACCAGCATATAAGTAAGAAATTGGCGTATTAGATTGAGCAAAAAACCTTAATTTTGAAGTTCCAGTAAAGATACTTGACTCTGGGATAGTAATATCAAAGCTTGTAATCCCAGCATTGTAAGTTGTTGTTCCTACTATCCCTGACCCTTTGTCATCTTTTACAAAAGCACGCCCAGCCAACCCAAAAGTAACTGGTGCCTTTTGTTTTGAAACTGTAAAAGTAAGATTATTGCCTACTTTTCCATTATATTTGACTTGTAATGTACCCCCTGTATATACAACTTGAGAGCCACTTTCTACAAACCCTGTGGTGCCCTGTAGGCTGCTGCCATAGTAGCTTGTGGTTGAACCTGGACTGTTATCAACGCCTTGTGCAGGGCTTGTGTTGATGGTCGTTTGACCCATGCTAGCAGATGCTATCAGCAAAGTTGCGCCAAAATTGAGTATGCGATTTTTCATTTTTTATATTGTGGCAAGCTGTTAAAATCTCAAACCGTTTGAGGTATTTTGCCTGCCACGATTCAAAATAATACAAAAAAAAAACGAAAAAAAAGCGATTCATTCAAATTGATTTGACCTCAATTCTTACGCTAAAAAGTATGTTTTAATTTTATTTTTAAAAATAAAATTAAAAAATGAGGTCTAAATACTAGACCTCATTTTTTTATTTATTTCTATAAAAAATATCTTAGTTTATTGATTTGCAACTATATTCTATTATCTAAGCTGTGATAACTTCGGCTAATACATTAAAAATGATTAATTTTTGTGGAATAATAAAGATTATTCCACAATTATTTTTCTTTTTTCTTTAAACCCAAATTTTTTGTAAGTGATGTTAAAATTTCTTTTTATATAATTTTTGCATATTTTTCAGTTATCCAAAAAGTTTGATAATAACTCATCATTTTCAAAATTTGCTAGCAAATGTGTGTACCCCCAGAATTGGTTTTTATCCAATCATTGCTTTTAAATCCATTAATAACTGTAATGCTGTAATCTTTTTTGCGTTGTGGTTGATCATCAAACCAGTATTTTGTAACTTCTTTTTGCAATATTGGTGATAACATAATTGCTCCATATTTATTTTTAAATTTCTTTTCATTCTCAACAATTTGAATAATTGCAGAAAACAATAAACCTCTTGTAACTTGTATAGTTTCTCCTGGACTTGAATCAGGCAATCCTGTAAAATTTGCAACCATTCCTCCTCTTAAAATTTTAATAACTTTGTTATTCAATGTTTTAATTTGCAGTACATCTAAAGGAGTTTTAATAGGTTCAATAAGATAAGGTTTTGCATTTTTCAATAAGCTATTAAACTCAATATCCCCAGACGAAGCACTAATAAGGGTAATGTTATTTTTAATTTCACTAATCCAGCCAATATTAGAAATATCTTGTCCAGTTGCTCCAATCAAAACATCTACATTTTCTAAAATATCATTCATGCTATGACAGTAATCTACTCCCTCTATTATCTCATTGTTTAATTCGTTTTTAATATCAAAAGCAAACAGTTTGTATTGGTCTTTAAACTCTTTAACTATGGCCTTTCCTATATTTCCATAGCCAACTACTCCAATATTTTTTGGCTTTAAGTCATCAATGATTTTGCCTAGTTGTATTTTTATTGCCTCACTTACAATTTTAGGTTCTATAAGCACCTTATTTGCAGATGAAGCCAAATGAATTACGGGAAATTTACCAAAAGTTTTTTGCATTTTTATACCACTTGTGGTTTGTTCAATGCCATATACTTTGTATTTGTTTAAAATATTGGTAGGTGTAGTTTTTAAAGTATAACCTCCATCGTCTAAAATAATTATTTTGCTATTTGGCTTTAGTACTTTTTCTAAATCAAGCCACATTTTTTTTACATCATTTTCTAATGTAATAGCATACTCTCCTAAATTATTGCTTATACTACTATCAATTACATTCACACCCAACTGCTTTATTTTTTCTTTTGTTTCTGTATGTGTTGAGTATAGTTTTCCAGTAAGAAAAATATTATTTGGTTCAAAACCGTAACGAATTAATGCCTCAAACATAGAGCCAGTAGAACTCAATAAATGCTGTACAGAAATTATAAAATAATTATTGAGCTTCTTTTTATGCTTGTGGTTTATTAGCAATCTTTCTAATACAGAATATTCTTTGAACAGCATTTACTTTCTTTTAATTAGAATGATATTAGAAAATTCATTAGAGGTTAACACAATTTTACTCTTATCAGTGTCAAAATATTTTGATAAATATTCGGTTTTTAGTTTGTCAAAATGTTTAACTAAAGAATCTTTTGCCCTTGTATTATTGTAACCTTCAATAAATTCCCATACTTTATACTCATTACTTTTTACTTCATCATTTATCTTTTTAATATCTGACAGTAAATCATTAAGGGAACTAATCTTATAATTATTTAAAATAGGTAAACAGTAAAGAAATAATAAACCAATTTCATTTTTTGGTACTGTACGATAAAGAAATTGGTTAAAAGTAGGTTTTACTTTAGGGTTTTGGCTTGAAAAGTTTTTGATAGCATTTTCAAGTATATTGATATTTTCCTTAATCGGTACAAAAGCTGGCAATTCTCCATTAACAGCTTTCAATATAAAACTATAAGTATTGAGTAAAAAAATTCTATTGTTTTTTAAACTCTCACTTCTAATTTTATCAATGGCATTTGCAACTTCGTTGTCGTTAAAAAGTACAGTTCGTAGTGGAAATGCCTGTTTCCATCCAATTTTATAAATTATTGAGCTATTTTGTTTTAAAAGTAAATCGACTATATGTTTTGGGAAATACAAAACCTTGCAATTCAATTTTGTATCCTTATACTGGTTAATAAATCTTTTCCATTTGGATGGATCAACTTTTTTATTGACATCTTCTTGTTCAAAAAATTTAATTATATTTTCATTCAAAGCTTCTTTTCCACCTATATTAGTATGTAGTCCTGATGCAACATAAAGGGTTGCCAGATTACCACATACTACAAACCAATCTCGTTGTTTTTTACCTATTTTAATGTTATTTTCATAATCCAATGTACCAAAAGTGCCAAATAACTCCCCATTTTCAATTATAGTAATTGGTACATAATATCTGTTTAAATTGCAATAATTATCTACAAAAACTTCTAAATTTCCTTCTAAAATTAATCCTAAAGGGTCTTCCGTATATTCAGTGTCTTTTTTAAAATTATATGTAGTTTTGTTGTTTGCTGAATTAATATAAACATTTTCAAATGCCAATTTCCCTTTGCTTATTAAGTATTCTCCAAATTCAAATTCAGCTAAATAAAAGTAATCCATTTGAGATTTTTTAAGTGTTGAGCATACACTATCAAGTGCATCAATCAACTCTTGATGTATATTTTCATTTGGGAGCATTTCTTTTACTTTTTCCCAAGAAACAACATTCAGTACTTTATTATTTGTAGCCATGGTTTTCGTGTTTTAAAACAAATTCAATGCAATTTAATTTTTGTATCAGAAATTTGCAATGGGTAATTAAAATAATACCTTTGCCATTATGACATAAAAGATGTAATAAATCTGCGAAAAAACACACAAAATTATTGTCTTGCCCCAATGTTGGTTCGTCTATAATATACCATTGCCTCTCCATAGCCAATGTAGAGGCCAAAGCTATGCGTTTTCGGATTACAAAAGGCATTTCTGCGGGGTGTTTTTTTTTGATGTTTTGTAGCCCAAACATTTCTAAATACAAATTTCTTCTTTTTGTGTATTCTGATTGCTCATTTTTAATCAATGGTAGCACTTCGTTCTCGATTGTTTCAGAAAATATTTGTTCATCAGGATTTTGAAACGAATAGCCACATAATGAACCTGGTTTTTTAAAACTATTGTATATCTTACCATTAACAAACAATGCTTGTTCGGGTACTTTCAAAACACCTGTAAGTATTTTTGCTAAAGTAGATTTACCTGCTCCATTTTTACCTTTCAAATGGTAAATATTTCCTATTTCAAAATCAAAATTGATATTTTTGAAAATAG
Organism: Cytophagales bacterium; assembly: GCA_013297755.1. Taxonomy (GTDB): domain Bacteria; phylum Bacteroidota; class Bacteroidia; order Cytophagales; family UBA9547; genus REAG01. The sequence continues at coordinate 36,866 of JAAFIH010000027.1, read as the reverse complement.
AATTATTTTTAGAATATCCAAAACTTAAATTTTTTACTGAAATGGTTTGTCTATTATCATTTTTAGTCAAGTCATTTAATAATTTTGGGAGTTCAAAATTATTATCATACTCAATTTTTTCTTTGGTTGCCTCAAATTCATTTAATTCGACTATCCCATATTCTTTATACCTATTATCAGCAACAATAATTTTACTAAATACTGTATTACAATTGTTTATGAAATCAAAGAAAGGTCTATACCAAGTTTCATTCAGTTGTTCTATTGTAGTATCAATAAAGAGTACTTTTGGTTGCAACAATAGATTACAGACTAATACTAAAATTGTTTGTTCCCCACCTGACAAGCTGAATGGGTTTTTTGCAAAATGTTCATCAAAACCAATTTGATATAAAAACTCAAAAATATTATCTTTAAGTACCATATCAGTGCTTGAACCGTGTAAGTTTAATTCTTCAATTACACTACTAAATATTCCAGTAATATTATTTACTGGTAGTTCTTTTATTATTAAAGTGGTTTCACTTTGATCATTTTCATTACTATTTTTTAAATTATTCAAAAAATATGAAGTTCTTCCTGAAAAGTTATTTCCTTTAAGAAAAATTAGTTTATCATTTAAATTCATAGTGCAAAATTGTATTTAGTCAAAACTAAAAAAAGTATAACACACAAATAAGAGATACTAATAATGACAATTACAGTATTTAAAATCAAGTTATATTTATTTTCAGTACCTATATAATTATCAATCAAGTTCAAAATATTTTTATTGTGCCAACTATCTGCCCTTTCTACAGCAGTTCTTATAACTCCAATAATTAAAGGATTCAATGTATAAGGGAATTGCATGGCCATACTAAAAATATTTCTTCTCTTAACATACCCTTTAGATAATCTTGCAGTTACTATTTTATCAGCCCTATTAGTAATTTCACTCCATACTGCAAATGCACTAATTACAGTTACTAAACTTTCTCCTTTTAACCCCCACTTTTTAAATGTATTAAATAAATCGTTTGCTGGTATTGTTAATACAATTTGAAATATACTTGCATAAACTGTAAGCCGTAAAACTCTTTCAAAAATATATTCCCATCCTCCACTTTTACTTTGAAGTACAATAATATTAAGCAGTATAAAAGACAAGAATATTGGAACAACACCCAATAACAGAAATTTAAGATGTGTAAAGATTTTATTCTGTAAAAAAAATAATGGAACTATTATAGTCAAGTAAAATGCAAAAACTATTAAAACATTATCACATAATATCGAACCTGTGAATGCACAAAGCAAAAAAGTAATTCTTACAAATGGATGTATATAATAATTTTTGTTCTCCATTAATTTAAAAAATTATTTTCTTTTAAACTACCCCCTTTAAAATTTTCTAATAAATTTTTTGGTATTCCTTTGATAACTAAAAAGGCTAATATACACTGAATAACTTTGTCGATTGGTTCAATAGAAAATCCACTTAATAAAACTGAATTAACAATTTGATTTCCCATTTTAACAAAGAAAGATGTAACTAATGATGCTCCATTACCTGTAGCACCTTGAAAAAGATAAACAATTATGGGAGCACTTACAATGGCTGAAACAATACCTAAGCCAATTCCACTTAATATTGTTTTAAACAAGTTGCTAAACATTTCTTTTTTGCCAACAAAATGTGTCAATAAGGCAATGACTAATTGTGTGCCACAAAAATAAATAGCAAAAGGATTAATAATAATTGAGGTAAGTACAAACCCTAAAACACCAACTATAGCACCTCTTTTCCACCCAAGTAAAATAGTAGCAATAATTGTTCCAATGGAATCTACATACAAGGGTAAATTAAGTGCTTTGACAATTGCTCCAATACCTACATTAATAGCTATTGCTAAAGGTATAAATGCAAGTGCCAACATATTGGATTTTTGATTTGAATCTAAATTGCTCATTTGAATTTTATTTAATTTTTACAAATGTTAAAAATTAAATTAAAAAAAAATAATCAACTATTAAAAAAAATGAGACCTAAAATTAAGACCTCATTTTCTGTCCTAATATTGAAAGATAAATTTGAAGAATATAATTTAAAGTAATAATTGAGGTTAAAAAATAATTAAATAACAATTTTTTATTTTTAAAATATTACAACAACTTTGTATCATCAAAAGGCAAAAATAAAAATTTGGTTTACTTTTTGATAAAAATATCTACTATACACCAGAAGCAAACGATGCTTCAGAAGTTCTTTGAAATTTTGATTTTTATTTTTATATCTAAAGATAAGCTCATGTTTTGCATGATGCCTATTTATAGCACGGGGAAGACATTGTCCCTGTGCTCTTTTCTAAATTATTATTCATCTGTTAAAACAATTTAATTATGAAAGTTGCAGAATTAGAAAAAATGATTGACACAATTGATTCCAACATCTTACGATTTGTGACTCAAGATTTAGAACCTCCTCTAATATTATTTCTTGCCAAAAGGACTATTCAAGGAATGATAAAATATGAAATAGAACCTAAGTTTAATTGTGATTTATTACTAAATGAATTACAATATATAACTGAATCTGAACTAACTAAACTTACTAATGTTTATCAAATTTCAGCAGAAACAATAAAAAATAGGCCTAAAGCCTTTCAAATTTCTTATGTTTTATCAAGAGCCAAAAACGATGTGTATTTATCACGTATTGTAGATCTTGAAAGATGCCTTCATGAATCTAATAAAAAATTGTTCAAATTTGAACACCCCTCTATATATATTTTCAAAACATATCTGAAACCTATCATTAAACCAATGGCAGCTTCTGTCTTTGGTTTAACATTATTCAAATAAATCAAATTGTCCCCTGGTAATACCAGGGGACAATTTTTAAACATTAATAAAAAAATCCATGAAAACATTATTATTTATTATTTTATTACTAAATTTTCAACAAGAGTTTAGCTTTATTAAAGAGTTAAAAAAATTTATACAAACTGTTGAATACAATCAGCTTTCGGCTGACGAAACAACTTGGGAAGAATATGATAGACAGATAAACTCTTTTGAAATAAGGTATGAAAAGATTAAGCACAAACTTACTGAAGAGGAACGCAAAAATATTAATTCGATTTTCGGAAAATATTACCAATTAAAAGCGAATAAAAAATATAATACCTTGAAAATGAATATTTTAGATAAATATTACTTAGTTAAAGGTATATTAATTAATCAATTTTAACCACTTTAAATTTCCAACAAATGAACGTTATCGAATTATTAGAAATTAAAAAAATAGAAGACTCAAATCTAGAAAAATTAGATACATTTGATACATATAATAAAGAATATATATCGTTTGCAGAAGTAATATATGACTCTTTAATATGTACAACCTTGATTTCTAGCGAGTATTACTCAAAATTAGATTTGTCTAATCATACACAGGATGAATTAATTATATTTTCAACAAATCTAGCTCAATATTTTGTAGATTATGGTCCAGCAGATTATGGAGAGATACATGTATCTATTGAAAAATTGAATAAAAAAAAATTAATAAATAGTGATATAGTTGGTGAAATGTATTTAATCTATAGTCAATTTAATAAAAACATTTATGTATTGAGAGATTATATAATAGACACATCAATAAATGAAAGGGTATTTTTAGAATTATTTGTAAAAAAAGCTTTTATAGATAAAAAATACTTTGGTACTAAAGGACAAAATGAGTGTTTAGGTAAATATGAAGATAATTTTTGGAGTACTTTATATTATTTTCATTAGTATGAATTCTTACCCTACATATTTCGTTAACAAAAAATATGTTTTAAAAGATATCATAATAGACTCAACCTTAAATAATAGAGTGTTTTTTGAATTATTGATAAAAAAAATATTTATTGATAAGCAATACTTTGGTGGTGAGAAGAATAAACATGAATGTTTACACAAATATGAAGATAATTTTGGAGTACTATAACTAGATTTCTTTAGTTTTAAATCATAAAAAAATACTTACCCAAAGAATCAAGATACTAGTTTATTTTTTGGTTAAGATTTACAAATAAATTTATAATTTTATTAATTTTACAATAATAAACCATATAACAATGAATTATATTAAAATACCTTTTCAAGAAGCAGTCGAAAAAATAAAATTACATCATAATGCCTCTAAAGTCATCTTTGATGAAGTTATTGATTTAAATCAAAATTTTAGCCCCTATACTTTTTTTCCACAAATTGGTACTAATTTATTATCAATAAAAAAAATATCTGTTTTAGTTAAGGATCTAGGTATTGGTGGACAATGGTATAATCTAATAGCAGATTTTAATTTTTATGATGATTCAGATATAACTGAATTGCTTAATTTGAAAATAGACGATTGCGATTCTGGTGAAATAAATGCAGGCAATTTTATGAACTCTGATCGAAAATTTTTAAGTCCACTTGGTATAACAGATGATATGCTTGGATTTAACTTATGGAATAAAATGGAGACATTTTATTGCTTGATTGACAAACAAGACTTTGAAAATAACTCTAAAGAAGGCACTTTAAATGGATTTATTTATTTCGTTTGGCATTAAAAATTTCAACTTCAATATCAATTTATACTAAAAAAATAGACAAAAAAAATATTTTAAATGAATTTTCTTAAATTTAATTCAACAAATAAAAAAAAATGACAATCAACTAAATATTACTCGACAACAATCTTGTCCCAGATAAAAAAGATGAAGTTTTACTTACAACTATGTATTAAGCTTACTTTTTTAGATATATCACAAGCTTTGGATGCACACCAAGATTAGACGTGTCTTTTAATAGCAGACCTTAATAAAATCACAATAGAAGAGTATTCTAAGTTTTATGACTCAATTGATTTTGAAGACGATGAGATAGAGGATGAATCATTGTTTAAAATGGCAGCTTACCACAAAGAAATAAATGAGATAATTTTATATTATTTTATGTAATTATTACTAAATAAATAATTTTCTATTAAACTATAATAAATTAAATTTTAAAAACAATGGAAGAGCAAATTTCAAGCATGCAGCGTGAAGAATCACTCAATGGTTGGATGTTTATCAATCACTTGAGCATGCTAATGATTTATAAATTATCTAAAATACTAAAAACAACACGATTAAATAAAACCCAAAAACTAAGCCATAAATACTCCATCTCAGACACAATAAACCATCTAAAGTCTATCAAAAAAATAAGATACAACCATACCTAAAGTGTAATTACTGAAATCAATAAACAAACCCAAGAGCTTTTGAAAAAAATGAAATTATCTATTACCTAAACTTTTAGGGTTTGAGTTTAATGTGGTAGCTTCTAATTATTTATTCTAAAAAATATTACTTTGTATTCTTTATTTTTTCGAGCCACTGATGTCTAAATAGGCTTTTGTTTTGGGACTTATAATATTTTCTATGTAATATATTCCATCCATTGAATCATAGGTTATATAATATTTAAACTTACTTTTTTTATTGGTGTATCTAGCATAATATTTGCCATACGTAGGTTTTGAGCAAACATATACTATGGTTTGGTTTGGGATGGTTTCTATAAAATTTCTAATAAGTTGTACATATTCTTTTGCGGATTCTTTATAACCAAAATATCTTTTTTCAAATAAAATATCTACCAATTCATTTAGTTTATATTCTAGTTTTTCAGAATAAATTATGCTTGCCATGGCAACGAATCAATATGTTTGTTTACACGAGCAAATAATTCGTCTCCTGTCAAATTTGAGGGATTATTAATTTTTTTATAAAACGCTTCTCTTTCGAGGTCTTCCTCTGTTTTTTGGTTTAACGATGTTTCAGAAAAAGTAATTTTATCGTTTTTTTTAAAATCTAAATTCGTATTGGTTTGTGAACCAGTATTATTAGTTTGGATTTTTAGTGTTGCTACTTGTGCCATGATTTTAGAATTATGTAGACAAATATACAATAAATTTATTTGAAAATTTAAAAATCTTATTAAAAAGAAATGCAGGCACATTTAAGATTTTATTAAAATAAAGCCTGTTTTTTAAGCCCCACCCCAATTTCTGTTATTAAGCCAAAGAATCCAAAAGATAGGAACTTTTGAAGCTATTATTTCTTAAAATATTATTTTTAAAGTTATATTTTATTATAACGATTTATACTACTTTTAAATCTAATTACTCCAAAATAGCGATTTTTTTCTGAGATTTATAGGTAATAAACCACACTGCTCCAATCATACAAATGCCAAGAATGATTAAGTAATTTTTGTCTGAATTGATAGGGATACAGGTGTCATTATCTGGGTCGTACTCGCAACACATTCTGTTGCAAGGGTCTGGACATGGACCATCCAAGCTATTTGGCACACATGATTCTTGAGCATTGGATAAACTTACTACAACAAGGGAAAGTATCAAAAATACTTTTGTAAATAGGAATTTAAAATTTTTCATTTTTTTCTTAGTAAATAGGTGCTAGGTTATGTCTAAAATATTATTCAGCAATTACTTTTTTAATAATAATAGCTTCAGCTGTTGTTATTTTTACTACTAAAATTCCTTTGGTGGCATTAGATAAATTAATTTGATACTTATTTGCACCAATATTTGCTACATCAAAAGGAATTTGAGTGCCTACAATGTTGTAAATCTTAATTTGATTTGTTTCTATCGCTACATTTGATTGTAATTGAAATTGATGATTTTGACATGGATTTGGTTGAAGTGTAATCAAAACTCCCTCTTTTTGGTTATTTTTAGTAGCTGTAACCTCCTCTACTCGTTGTGTAGTTTTGTGGACAATACCAAATCTATTGCCCGCGTATGTGATGTTATCAAAACTATAATCATTTATTTTTTTCATATCAGAGATTTCATTTTTGGCTTTATCAATCAAATACACTTCCACGTTTGGATCAAAATTTTCGAAGCCATAAAAAGTAAAATTATTGGCATTTCTTTGGCCAGAACTATAGTTTATCCATACAGTATCAAAAGGCTGTATGGCTTCTGTGGGTATGCTATTGATGGTCAGTTTTAGGGCCTCTTTTGATGTAAAATTGATACTAGGAGCACCATTACTTAGTGGAGAGTTTAATTTTTGGGCATCCATTTCTCCATCAAAACCATAACTGGCTTGGTCAGAAAGTCGCACCACAACTTCGTCTGCACCAAAGCTATTGTTTAGCATTACTCTGTAAAATTGAGGTTTTTCGATTCTCCAACTGGCAGATCGGCCTTCCGTTTTGGCATTTTCAGACACTGTAAGAGCAGGGTTGGCAGCATTGGCTCGAACCCAAAATCCTTGTGAAGAAGGTATTTTGCCATCCCAAGCTCCACCGCCTGCTAATACACCTACACCACTTACATAAGAGTTGTACCCACCCATGACTGAATTGAATACATACACTGCAGGATTGACATTGGTACGAGTAGGATAATGAGTTGCATTGGTAAGGTCGCCAAAAATCTCACAAGGGTATGGGTTGCCCACAAAATTCCAAGATGTAAGGGTATTGCTACCACCAAAAGCCAAAGAAAAACTAAAATTTCCTATGTGTGGTGGGCCTGTAAGAGCCAAAGTTTTGGCTACTACTGAGGCAAATCCATTGGCGGCTGTACCATCTCTGATAACCCCTCTGTATCCTCGACCTACGCTCAATGCTTCGGTATTGGCTGCCAAAGGAAATTGATCAAAACCTGCACCAGTAGTATTGTAAGTAAGCAAACTGGCCAAAGAAGCTGCTATAATACCTGTGCTAGCTGGCACATCTTTGCCTGTAAAACTACCCGAAATATAAAAACCATTGGTAGGTGCTGTGGGTGGTGTGTTGCCACTAGGCTGCCATTGGCTTACGGCTGCTCCACGCACAGGCGAAGCCAATTGATAATTGATTAAGCGCACATTGTCATTGCCTGGCACATAGCGTTGCATGGTAATATTGCCTACAATGGTAGATGTGCCATTGACTTGAGCCAAACGTGCAGTAGCATTGGCATCTGACAAAAATGTAAATTGGCGACCAGTTGTTGTCAATTTACTAGATGTGCCAGTAAGCGACAGTTTGTTTGTAAGGTTTTGGTTTTGCCCCAATATCACTCCCCCGCTCGATGGGTTGGAAACTACCATGTTGTTGAAAGTATTTTGAAAAGTACCATTGATGTTTTGGATGCCAGTGCCATTAAACTCAAAAGTGCTGCCAGTGGCCGTGAGTGTGCCGTTGTTGGTAAAATCGCCACCTATTTTTACGGTTTTGTTGATGGCGTTGATATTGCCTGTATTTATGACTAAATTACGTCCTGTTGCCAGATTTGAGTTTAAAGCAAATTCGGTGCCTGTGTTGTTGATTTCTACATCATAAAAAGTTTCGTTGTCGGAGGTACTGTTGATAATGCCTTGCGATTGGTTGCTGGTAAAAGTTATTTTGCCTTCGCCTTCTTTAAATTCAGATTCTGCACGTTGGTTGAGCCAAGAGCCAGCAATGGTTATTTGGCCATCTGGAGTGCCATTGGTGCCATCGCTCATGTCTAAAGTACCAGTGCCATTGATGATAATGTTGCCGTTTACAAAAAGTTTGTTGTTAGCACTACCTTCAAGATTTACTTCTCGGTTGGAGATGGAAAGGTTTTTGCAAGTGGCAAGGTTATTAAAAACTGGTGCATTTGTAGCTGTAGACCTAATATCTGAACGAACAAGGGAATTTGCATCAAAATCTACATCTGTTGTATTGTCTGGTACACTTAAATTTTCCCAGTTGCTACAATTAAACCAATCGTTATTAAAGTCCCCAATCCATCTGCCAGGCTGAAATGATGAACCAGTAACTGTGTAGCCATTATTTGGAGAAAAAACAGATGTAAAATCTAAGTCATTTCCACCTCCAGTACCTTTATTTGCCCAATTAGATTGATTACTGATGTTTATGATTAAGTTTCTTTGGGTAGCATTTATGAGTACTCCAACATTGCCAACATTATGCTGTTTGGCCTGTACAAATGAACCAGTAACATCTAAATTAAAACAAAGAATATCTTTTGGTAGTCTAGATTTATTTCGAGCTGCACTGGTAGTTGCAGTAGAAAAAGGTATCCAAGATGCACCATTATTGATACCATACAATACTCTACCATTAAAAGTTGAACTAACTACACTAGCAGAAGCATTGTTTGTAAAATTGCCTTGCATTAAAAATACTTGGTCTGCAGCAGATGAACTTATATTCATTCTTCCTAATGTAGGGTCTCCATAATAAGTTCCATTAATATTTGAAGTTGAAATGTCATTAATCTTAAATTGAGTTGGTTGCGCAGCGGCAGCATTTGGTGCTACCAAAGAAATAACTGAGCCTTTTGGTATAGTAGTACCCCCAACTGTAAGATTAAAGTGAGATAACTGACATCCTGTACAACTTTCACCAAACTCACCTGATGATACATTTGCAGCAAGTCCTGTTTCAAAAGGGGCATTGGCAATAATAAATTGTGTACCAGGAAGTAAATCTACCATAGTTAACATAACAAAATAATCATCTCCTGATATACCAGCCAGTGTAGTTAATGGATCATATCCTGCTATTACCATATCTCCTGGTCTCAAAAAAGTACCCACTTGACCAGATGCTTCGGTCGTTTCAAATCCCAACAACTCTGTAGTATTATAACAAGTATTGGTGTTGCTGTATTCATACACTGCAAAATAATAGGTGGTATTAGCGGCAAGTCCTGTTATGTTTACAGATGAGCCTGTGCCTTTGTACACCACAAAGTTGCCTGCGCCTATTTGTGAGCCAGAGCCAAAGGTGCTATTGTCGGTGTAGCTGTTGTTGCCCGATTGTGGGGTAGCGTTTACGGTTGCTCCTGCACGTGCCAAAACAATTACATTATCTCCATTGCCACGTGTCCAATCTATTTTGAGGCTTGATGTGCCAAGTACAGAAGATGTAAATGCAGAGGCTTGTGTAGTAGGTGCTACGCAGGCACTGGTAGTAAAACTGCCAATAAGTGGCGATTGATTGTAGCAAATATTGGTGTTGGAATATTCATATATAGCATAATGATAAGTAGTACTCGAAAGCAAGTTGGTTACGTTTACGTTTGTGCCTGCACCAGTATATACAACACTTCCAGAGCCTATGCTTGCACCTGAGCCAAAAGCTGCGTTTGGGGTGTAACTTACGCCACTTGTTGGGTTTGTGCTAATGGCTGCACCTTGGCGAAGCACTACAGCTACATTGCTACCGTTGCCACGTGTCCAGCCAATAGTACCAGAGTTTGGTGTAATGGCCGAAGAAGTTGGCGTATTTGGGGCTACTGTGGGTGGTGTGCAATTAACTGAAACTAATCCATTGAAAGTAAAGTCGTTGATGCTATAATTAAGTCCAGTTAGATTATGAGTATAAAATCTAAAAGTAATAGCTGAGGTAATATTCTGATAAGAGGGTGCGCCAAGATTGATAGTAGTACCATTTGAACTAGGAGCACCAATACTTGCTGAAAAATTATCTACACTTGATTTGAATGTATGCTGTGCAGTACCACTGCTAAGTTGACTGGTATATTGAAAACTTGTAAAATCAATCTTATAACCTGCGTTAGGTACAATAGTAAATTCAAAATAATCGTTAGCATCCAAAGCCCCACTACTCCAACCGCTAGCATTGTATCTGTCATTGGCATTAGCTCCTGTAACACCAGATCCACGTAAAATACCAGAAACTGAAATGTTGGCATTTACAGTTTGGCCTGCTATATATGGAGTTGTAAGACCAGGATTAGTACCCGTAATTGGGTTAGTCCAAATAGAAACGGCAGCAGCAGGCGTTGTAAATGTGCCATCGGGCGAGTAGCTTGTGCCTTGACTATTGGTAGCAAAACCTCTGTAATAATATAATGTGTTTGGAGAAAAACCTGATCTTGGTTCTGTAAATATGCCAGTTGTGCCTGCAGTATTTACGATATTACCTGTTGGGTTTGGGCTTGTGCCCCATACAGTGCCTCGTGCTGTTATGGCAGCTCCACCATCGGAGGTTACGTTTGCTCCCAAAGTGGCGGTAGTAGCTGTTATAGCTGTTGCTGTGGGTGTGGTTACAGTAGGGCTTGAAATAGCTAGAGTTGTAAAAGAACTCTCTGGAGAGTATGCAGTACCTACACTATTGGTGGCATAGCCTCTGTAATAATATAATGTATTTGGCGAAAAACCTGTACGATTGTCGGTAAACACTCCTGTTGTACCACCAATACTAGAGGCATTTGTGGTTGGAATTGGAGAGGTACTCCACACTGTACCCCTAGCAGTAATTGTTGCTCCACCATCGGAGGTTACGTTTGCTCCTAAAGTGGCCGATGTGGGTGCTATGGCAGTTGCAGTGGGTGTAGTAAGGGTTGGCAAAGACGCTGCATTTGTAGTTGCTATACCTGCCGAAACTGCCGACCAAGCCGAATTACCACCTGCATTAACGGCACGTACTCTATAGTAATAGGTAGTTGAAGGGGTTAAACCTGTTGCATTGGCTGATAATGTACCTGAAACTATACCAGATTGGGTAAATTCATTGGCATTGGTAAAAGTATTGTCATCATTGACTTGAATTTCGTAAGTAAAACTTGCACCACCACCTCCACTTGGGGCAGTCCAGTTAGCAGTAAAAGTTGTGCCAGTAGCACCTGAGCCAGATCCAATGTTTGGGGCATTGTGTAAAGAGTTAAAATTTTGACCTGTAGCAGGTGTTGTTAAATAGCAAATTCCTGTATTGTTATATTCATACACTTGTTGCGTATAAAGTGTATTTGCTGTCAATCCACTAACATTTACACTAGTACCAGTTCCTGTAAAAACAGAAAAGTTATTTGTACCAGTGGTAGCACCACTGCCATAATTGGCATTTTGAGTATAAGATGTACCATTGGTAGGTAGTGCGTTTGAAGTTGCGTTTGGACGAACAACTACCAAAACATTATTTCCATTGCCACGAGTCCAATTGAGGGTTGCAGATGTAGTAGCTATAGAAGTAGCTGCAGATGCTGTGGCTTGGGTGGTGGGGGGGGTGCAGGAGGAGATGGCAGAAACTATACCATTTACAACAATGTCATTACCAGAACCATCACCAGGACCACCTGACCCACCAGTAGCTTCAGCATAACCATACAAACGATATGTGACAGATGTTGATGAGTTAGATTGAGTAAATGTAAAAGTAAATGATTGAGTATTTGTATTATCAACAACAGATTTTTCTCCATCTAAATTTGTAGAATAAGAACTAACAGAATTTCTTAAAGCAATTGCAGTATGTCCTGTACCTGATCTTTGTAATTGAATAACTATTGAGGAAACAGAAAATTGAAAACCACTATTAGGAGTAATTGTAAATTCCATGTAATTATTCCCTGAAACTGCATTTGCTATTGAAGTAATAGCCCAATTAGTAGCATTAAACCTATCTGTATTATTGGCTGCTGTTAATCCACCACCTCTTGAAATTGTTGAAGAGGTTAAATTAGTATTATTGAAATTTGAATTTGCGGAAGCTTCATTTCCAACTAAACCAGCAAAATCAAATGTTAATATTGCCTGCCCCCAACTTTTCTTCACCCCCAAAAGCATGAAAAGGACAAAAATAAATCCTAAAAATTTGATGTTGTTTTTATAAAATGTAGTCATTTTGTATATGTTATTTATTGTATTAATTTTTGTTATTTTCGATGTTATTATAAAATAATTTTTATCGGAATATTCTTTTTTTAAATTCTCTTAATCTCAAATCTTTTGTAAACCTTTGTAGAAAACCCATTGCAAAACAATTTTCAAAAAAAGCAATCTAATATTCTTCAAAAAACCTTTAAGCAAAATCTTATTCCAAAACCAGATTCCAACACTTTTCAAAAACCCCAACCTAACCCCGAGGGGTTTAAAAGCGGATTTAAAAGCCCCTGCCCAACTAGAACCTACCATTCTAAAAGCCCCACTCCCTACCCCCTCATCCCATAGGGAGGGGGAAATAGGATTTTTTTTTATTTTTTTTTGCCCCCAAACCCCCGAAAGGGAAAATTGCGTTTATAGCAATTTTTTAAAAGCCCCACCCCAAACAAATTCTACTCCATGCGTAGAACCCGAAGGGGAAAATTGCGTTTATAGCAATTTTTAAAAGCCCCACCCCAACAAATTCTACTCCATGCGTAGAACCCGAAGGGGAAAATTGCGTTTATAGCAATTTTTTAAAAGCCCCACCCCAACAAATTCTACTCCATGAGTAGAACCCGAAGGGGAAAATTGCGTTTATAGCAATTTTTTAAAAGCCCCACCCCAACCCCTCCCCAAGGGGAGGGGCTTAAAAGCGGATTTTTTTATTTTTAGGCTTACGCCAGTTTATTTCTACCAATCTATCAATCTACCAATCTACCAACCTACCAACCTACCATTCTACCATGCCGAAGGCAACTACCAACCTACTTTTATTCCCCCTTCGGGGGCTAGGGGGCTTTTAGTGTTTATGGAACGGTGTATCTCTTCTTCTGAAATGGCTTGCTTTTTCATTAAATATATTGCCCCAGCTATTGAAAGCATAGTCTATTTTAAGAGTTATTGCAAAATATCCATCGTTTCGGCCACCTTTGATGTCAAAGGAGCGCAGCCCACCATCTTCTCTGCGGCTAGTGTTGAGTGGAGATTCTAGGCTTCTATCTGCTAGATGCCCTTCTATGGTGTTTACAAAATTTGGATCATTGTTGTTTGTAGGGTAGTGAGTGCCAGAACCTACATCGTCAAGGTAATCTGTAAGGGTATTGGTGTAGGTTAGTTCCATACCAAAACAAATAAACGAACTTACTTTTATTTTGCCACCTACGCCATAAGTATAATATCCAGCCCAACTGCTGTAAGTGAGGCCTTGTTGTTTTTCACGGCTGGTTTTTAATGATCTCAAATCATAATTTTGTCCTTCAAACTCTGCCGTAGGATTATAATTGATAACCCCAACACCAGCCAAGAGATATGGAAAAAATCCAGTAGCATGAGAGTAGTCTGGGGTTCGTCTGAAATCAAAATTAAACAAATCGAAAGTACCACAGATACCAAACTCGTGTACCATAGATGCAAAACTAAGGTTTCTTTTTTTGCGTCCTATCGATTCTATAGATGATTCTTCGTCAGAAGCCCTAAGCCTCAAAATTCTGTAAGATACTTGAGTAGCAAATCTTTTATTGAACCTGTAAGACACACCAGCAGTAAATTGATAATTGATGGCTTTGAACGAATGTCGAAAACCACTGAGGTCGCCATAGTAAGAATTTGAACCTACGCCAAAAAATATGCCCCAAGGAAATTTGATAGAATGAGAAGAGCGTATGTGCGAATCATGGTGCAAAGGTGCTTTGTGATTCATCAATTTTTGGCTGTAAGAAATTATATTAAAAATCAATAAACATACAAATAGTATAATTTTGCTCATAGTAGATAGTTATGATATACAAATGTTATTTTAAAATATCACTTATACAATAGTGAGTAATATTTTAAAAATATAGCATCCTATAAAATACTATAAAACATTGATTATCAGATACTTATACTAATATTAAATTTTTGTTATTTAATTGTTAATAAAATAATATCTCTTTTTTTGAGGTACATTTAACAAGAAATTAACAATAGATAAGTAACATAACAATTTCTTAATTTTGTACTATTTCAAAATTAAATATATTTGCAAAAAAAACAATTTATTTATGAAAAATTTTTATATATTTTTAATAGGAATTAGCTTTTGTGGGTTTGCTCAAATCCCAAATGGATATTATAGCACCATCAACACTCAAGAGGGTGCAGCCTTGAAAACTGCACTATACAATATTATTAAAACTAAATCAGTACCAAGTTATGATGGGCTTTATACTGCATTTCAAACGACCGACCGCAAAGCCAATGGCAAAGTGTGGGATATGTACTCGGATATACCTGGTGGCACTCCACCTTACGAATACAGTTATGGAAGTGGTAATTGTGGTAGCTATAAAGATGAAGGCGATTGCTACAACCGAGAACATTCGTTTCCTCAAAGTTGGTTTAATAGTGCCTCACCTATGAAATCAGATGTTTTTCATCTTTATCCCACAGATGGCAAAGTCAATGGCATAAGAAGTAATTTTCCGTTTGGCGAAGTAGGTTCTGCCACAACCACTACTAGAAACGGCAGCAAACTAGGTGGTAGCAAATCGCCAGGCTATACAGGCACTGTTTTTGAACCCTTGGATGAGTATAAAGGAGATTTTGCACGTACATATTTTTATATGGCTACTGCCTACGAAAATCTGATTGGTGGATGGGTAAATAATGGAAATGCTGGCAATGTGCTCGATGGGTCTTCGTTTCCTGTGTACGATGTTTGGTTTTTGAATGTATTGGCCAAATGGCACAATCAAGATCCTGTATCTGCCAAAGAAATTGCTAGAAATAATGCTGTTTATGGTGTTCAAAACAACCGAAATCCATTTATAGACAACCCACAATGGGCAGGCAAAATTTGGGGTTTTGCTACCTCTTCGAGCACTGGCGTAAATACAACGATTGGCGTAAATACAAGCCCTGGCGTAAACACAACGATTGGTATAAATACCACCACAGGCCCATTGTTTCAAACTATTTTGGCACAAGATTTTGCTGGTTGCCCTACCCTACAATTTGGATGGCAAATTGTAACTATCACTGGTCTTAGCTGGAGATGCTCTACTTTTGGCGGTGGACAGATGGAAGCCAATGGACGCATTTCTGCTACATCAACAGCACCTGGTGGCGAGGGTTGGCTGATTAGTCCTAACCTAAACTTAGCTACTGCCACTGGCACTACAATTTTAGAATTTAGCAACAAAAGTAAATTCATAGATAGTGGCCTGCCCCACCCACAAATGAAAGTTTTTTATAGCACAAACTACAATGGTACTAATGCAGCTACTGCCACCTGGACACCCCTCGATGGTGTATCGCTTGCAGGAGCAAACACTACTACAACTACTGAAATGACTGCTAACTCATCAACTACCCTGACAGGATTCAATCAAAGTTCTATTTATTTTGGTTTTAAATATAACTCTAGTGCCTCCAACAACAATGCAGTAAGGTGGATAGTAGATAATATCATCTTCAAAACCGAAATCACTCCCCCACCAGCTACTTTGTCTGGCTATGAATTAAATATTTTCAACGACCCAATAGAACTATCACCAGCTACAAATACTGCCCTAGCCATGAGTTTTATGGCTACTAAACTTACTGGCAATCCTACCCTTACTGCCGAAAATGGCATTTTGATTTCTTTAAATTCGGCCACTGGTTTTGGTTCTAGTATTGCACTTACGGCCACAAATGGCTCGATTGGTCTTACAAATATCTATGTAAAAGTACCAAATCCATTTACCACAGCAGTACTCAATGGCAACATTACCATTTCGGGCGGTGGCTTAGCCACTGAAATAAAACCAATTTCATTGATTTATGCAGACGCACCCCCTGTAGGAACTGATATTAATTTGTTTTTCTCCGAATATGTAGAAGTAACCTCTGGCAGTTCTAAATTTTTGGAAATATACAACCCCAATACTTTTGCGGTAGATTTGGCCACCAATGGTTTCAAAACTGCCAGATATGGCAATGGTGCTACTGCACTCTCAGACGAAACTTTACTTACTGGAACCATTGCTCCTGGTGGCGTATATTTAGTTACAAATGCCAATGGCGTAATTGCTGGCATCAACCACAACCAACTAGGGCTATATTTCTTTAATGGAAACGATGCAGTAGTGTTGCTGCAAAACAATACTGTGGTTGATATTATCGGCCAAAAAGGATTCGACCCAGGTGTAGCTTGGGTGGGTGGCTCTGTAAGTACAGCAAACCAAACATTGAGAAGAAAAGCATCTGTTTGCACTGGTCGCAAAAACGAAAACGATACATTCGACCCCAACCTAGAGTGGGAAACTGTAGGAGTAGATGTTTTTAGTGGACTTGGCAGCCATACTGCCACTTGCACCACTGGTTTCGATAGCAACCAAGCTATACATCCTAGTATTAATATGTATCCAAATCCTGCACAAAACGAAGTCATATTTGATGGTTTACTCCCCCATTCCAACATTTCTTTCTTTGATGTACTGGGAAATGAAGTTTTAAAATATTCTACAAAAAATAGCTATGAAACCATAAATTTGTCTAATTTTAAAGCAGGTTTATACTACATAAGCATAGATACTGAATTAAAATCACAAAAATTAAAATTAGTTATTGTAAAATAATATGTCTATTTTAAATAAAACAAAAAGTAAGCAAATTGTATCAACAATATGCTTGCTTTTCTTCCTTATAAGTTGTAAAAATCCTCTCAAACCAGGAGCTTACAACAATAAATCTATAAAAATAGATAGCACCATAGTACCAGATAGTGCCATAGACGCACAAATAAGACCTTTTAGGCAAAAACTAGATGCCATCATGAATCGCCAAATTGGATATACCAAAGTAGCCTTTACCAAAACCGAAGGCGAATCTTTGCTTGGCAATTTTGTGGCTGATGCTATTCAACAAAAAGCACAAAAACTTACCTCTGCCAAAGTAGATATGGGAGCTGTAAACAATGGTGGTTTGCGGTCGCCCTTGCCAAAAGGTAAAATTACTGTAGGTCATGTGTTTGAGTTAATGCCTTTTGAAAACGAACTCGTTTTGGTAGAACTTTCGGGAAAACAAATGAAAGAATATTTTAACTATCAGATTGGCAAAAAATTGCATATTTCTAATACAAAAGTAAAAGCCAAAGGCAAATATTTGAGCGAAGCCTACATCAATGGCAACCCACTAGACACCAACCAAACATACACTATAGCCATGAGCGATTATATGGCCTCTAGCGAACCTGCTTTTATCAAAGCTGTAAAGCAAACCAAACTAAATCTTAAATTAAGAGATTTGCTCATCCAATATTTTGAAGAGCATACAGCCCTAAAAGATACCATCCAACCCACAATATCAGGACGTTTAATTATTGAATAACCTATACGATGAATAGAAGAGATTTTATACAACAAGCCACACTTGCCACTGGCGGTATCATAGTTGCCAACCATATACCATCGTGGGCTGGCGACACCGAAGAGATAAATCTTACTATTTTGCATACCAACGATATGCACTCTCGCATAGACCCCTTCCCCAACGATGGACGCAAATATGGCGGCATGGGCGGCATGGCACGTAGGGCTACTTTAATAAAAAAAATACGCTCTCTTACTAAAAATGTGCTTTTATTAGACTCAGGAGATGTTTTTCAGGGTACACCATATTTCAATTATTTTGGTGGAGAATTAGAATATAAAATAATGAGCCAAATGGGCTACGATGCCAGCACCCTTGGCAATCACGATTTTGATAATGGCCTCAAAGGATTGCAACAAATGCTACCTCACGCCAATTTTCCTTTGCTCGTAGCCAACTACGATTTTAAAAATAATGGATTCAAAGATTATTTTAAACCTTACAAAATATTTGAAAAACAAAATTTAAAAATAGGCGTTTTTGGGCTTGGCATAGAGTTTGAAGGACTTGTACCTACTCAACTGCACGAAAACACAATATACCTAGACCCTGTAGAAAAAGCCAAAGAAATGGTATATGATCTTACCAAAAAAGGATGTGATTTAGTGGTTTGCCTCTCGCACTTGGGTTTTAGATACGATGAAAAAAAGATTTCTGACACCATTTTAGCCCAAAAAGTATCAGGCATAGACCTAATTTTGGGGGCTCATACACATACATTTTTAGACCAACCCATGGTTACCCAAAACAAAGAAGGATTTAGAACCATGATAGCTCAAGTGGGCTGGGCTGGTATCAAACTAGGTAAGATTGATATTACTTTTACAAGAAAAAAACAAGAAAAAAAATACGAAGGTGCATCGATAGATGTAAACCCAAATTGAATATTGAGGATTGGAAAATATTTATTTTTTTACATTTTTGATGAAAGAAAAAGTTGCTACTTCTACAATAAAATAATCATTTGCAACAATTAGAAAAATCTTGTAAAACTATTTTTAGCTTTTTTACCTTTAATTATTTTTAAAAAACTAATTTAGCACCACAATTACAACAATCAAACTATGTTTATACCAAAACTTATCAAATATACATGGATTATTTTTTTGGCTTCAATACTATTTGTAGTACTTCATGTGGTTGCAATTAGTAATAACTTTATGGGCCTCAGTGGCGAAATGCCTAGTTTAGAAGTACTCGAAAACCCAAAAAGTGAGGTGGCCTCAGTGCTATATTCGGCTGATGGAGTAGAAATGGGCAAATATTTTAGAGAAAATCGCAGTCCTGTGATGTTTGAAAATATTTCAAAAAATATGCTCAATGCCCTAGTTGCAACCGAAGATGTAAGATTTGAGTCTCATCCAGGTATTGATTTTAGAGCCATTGTTTCTATACCTTTTTACTTAATAATGGGCAAAAAAAAGGGTTCTAGCACTATTTCACAGCAGTTGGCCAAAAATTTGTTTGACACACGCACATCCAAATACAGTGGTTGGCTACATGGCTATTCCAAAATGTTGGACATGGTTATGATCAAAACCAAAGAATGGATTACAGCCATAAAAATTGAGAGGGCTTACACCAAAAAAGAAATCATTACGATGTATCTCAATTCAGTAGATTTTGGGAGCAATGCAGCTGGTATAAAAGTGGCTTCTGAAACATTTTTTAACACAAGTCCCGAAAAACTTACTATTCCTCAAGCGGCTTTGCTTACTGGTATGCTCAAAGCTCCATCGCTATACAGCCCAATCAACAATCCAGATCGTGCCATATTGCGAAGAAATACTGTGATAGACCAAATGGAAAAATATAATTATTTTACAAAAGACGATGCCATTAAATTTAAAGCTGAACCCCTAAATCTTAAATATTCGGTCGAAAATCATAACCAAGGCATAGCTACTTACTTTAGATCTGTGGCCAATAATTGGCTACTTTCTTGGTGCAAAGCCCGCAAATTAGATTTATATGCTGATGGCCTCAAGGTGTATACTACCATTGATTCACGTATGCAAACACATGCTGAAAAAGCCGTAGAAAAACACATGAAGTACATCCAAAATCAATTTTATATCCACTGGAAAGGTCGCAATCCATGGGTAGACCAAGACATGAAAGAAATCAAAGGCTTTGCCGAAACATCTATCAAAAGAACCGAAACTTACGCTTATCTAAGAGGATTATACGAAAATAATCAAGATTCAATACAATATTATCTTACTAAAAAAAGAAAAATGAAAGTTTTTGCTTGGGGTGGCGACCGTGATACAATGTTTAGTTCTATTGATTCTATGCTGTATTACAAAAAAATATTGCAAGCTGGAATGGTTGCTATCGAACCCCAAACAGGATTTATCAAAGCTTGGGTAGGTGGTATCAATCACAAATATTTTAAATACGACCATGTAAAGCAAAGTAAACGCCAACCAGGTTCTACTTTTAAGCCTATTTTATATTGTGCAGCCATGGACAATGGTTTTCATCCCTGTCAGAAAGTTCAAGATTCGCCTGTTTCGTTTTATATAGAAGACACTCAATCTACCTGGACTCCCCAAAACTCTGATGGCCCCTCTACTGGCGAGATGCTAACCCTACGACAAGCCATGGCTCGCTCTATGAACACTGTGGCTGCCTTATTGATGAAACGTATTGGCCCAGATATGGTGGTGCAATATGCCAAAAAACTAGGTTTCAAAGGTCAGATAGACGCTGTACCTGCCCTTTGTTTGGGTATTTCTGATGTTTCTATTTATGAATTAGCAGGTGCTTACAGCACATTTGCCAACAAGGGGACATATACAGAACCTCAATTTATTACTAAAATAGAAGACAAAAATGGTAATATTATACAGGAATTTTTGCCTGTAACATCAGAAGCTCTCAACGAAGAAACCGCTTACACCATGCTACACATGCTCAAAGGTGGCATAGAAGAGCGTGGTGGCACTTCTTTGGGATTGTATCGTTATCCAAATATATTTGGCGGAAACGATATTGGTGGCAAAACGGGTACAACACAAAATTTTTCGGATGGTTGGTATGTGGGCGTTACCCAAAAATTAGTAACTGCAGTCTGGGTAGGTGGCGATGACAGAAGCATCCATTTTAGAGATTTCAACTTTGGGCAAGGTGCACGGCTAGCTATGCCAGTTTTTGGTGAATTTATGAGCAGTATTTATACTGACAAATCTATAAACTTACCCAAAGTCCCTTTTACAAGACCTGATAATTTTAATCTTGAATTAAATTGTGGCAAATATTCAGGCACAATCTTGGCTGATTCAGCGGCTGCAAATCCATCTATGTATGTGCCAAAAAGCGAAAACAAAGCTGGTGATATTTGATCAGTAAAAAAAACTTTTATATTTTATTGGCGCTTACATCTATTCTTAGCTCATCCTTAATCAGATTTTATTCTTTTTTTTAGAAATATTAAAGGTAGTTTTAAGAAGTTTCCTGGTTATCAAATGTACTAAATCAAACAATTTTCTAAATTTTAAAGTGATTTAATTGTAGTTCTTTTGTAATTTGTTTAAATAAAATATTGTATAAGTAAGTTTAATAATTAAATTTGTAGTATTAGTTTTAAAAATAACTAAAATTATCCATTTAATTGAATAAATTGAACCTATAAAAACCCTGAAAATAATTATAAAAGTTCCACCCAAACCAATTTCAGCAATTGTGCTTCAGCATACGAAAGGGAGAGATTTATAGGAATTAAGGTTTTTAGACATTCTTTTATGTATTCGTTTATACATAAAAATATGGAAAAATTAAAAAGATTTTTTTAGCTATTGAAATTTTAATCTTTTAAATTCAAAATAAAAAAGATGTATAAATATTTTATATTATCATTTTTGAGTATCGCTGTTTTTGGTCAAAATACGCCAACGCTTAGTACCAAAGATTTGAGCAAATACAAATCTTATGTTTCGGCTGGAGATAAGTATTTTTATAATGAAAAATACTATGAAGCTATACAAGAATATATGCGAGCCACCAAAATCAAGCAAGATGACCCCAATGTAGAATTGCATCTTGCCGAAAGTTGTCGTTTGAATAATGACTATGACGATGCTGAATTTTATTACGACAAAATAGTAAGAAAAAACAATAAACAAAACATTTTAGCACTTTATTGGCTTGGGTTAATGCAAAAAACCAATGGCAAATACTACGATGCCGAAAGCTCTTTGGCCAAGTTTATAAAAACATTTCGCCCCACCAATGCCGAAGGCAAAGCTAGAATTAGAGAAGCCAGTTTTGAACACAAAGGATGTCTTATGGCCATAGAAGAGTACAAAAAACCCATCAAAGATGTGGATTTAAAGGTACTAACCCCACCAGTAAACTCACGAAACTCTGACTATGCTCCCATGATTTTTTCACACGATTCTTGTATTGTAATTACTTCGGCCAGAGCAGATGCCAAAGGCAAAGAGTTAAATGAAACCTCTGGAGAATCAAAAAGTGATAATTTTAGATTTGAAAAACAAGGCGACCGTTGGGAAAGATACCACAACGATGATCATTTTGATATTGTAAATACCACCAAAGACGATGGTGCTGGCGAATTGACTAAGGATAGACAAAAATATTACTACACCATCTGCGACCCAAATTGTGCTATTTTTGTATCCAAAGTTGTAAATGGCAAATTTACCCCACCTCAAAAGCTAAACGACAACGTAAATCCTAGTTTTGATGTGCACCACGACCTCATTTGGAACGCCCAACCTACCTTATCCCCTAAGGCAGATTCTATGCTTTTTGTATCAAAACGATCGGGCGGTAAAGGTATGCATGATATATGGTTAGTAATAAATAAAGATAAAACTGGCGAAAAAGAAGACTGGGGACCAGCCATCAATGTGGCCAATTTAAACACCCCAAGCATAGAAATAGCTCCCTACTGGGATGCAATTGGAAAGCAAATTTACATTTCCTCGAATGGATACATTGGCTTTGGAGGATTGGATGTATATAAAGCCAAAGGTTTGAAAAAAGAAAAACTCGAAAATCTAGGTCTTCCATACAATTCGAGTAGAGATGATATTTATTTTATTATGGGCAAAGACAAAGGCTATTTGGTATCCAATCGAAAAGGTGGCATTGGGCTTACAGATATTTACACATTCAATAGAAATGCCAAAGAAGCCGTTATTGGCCAAATATCAAAAACAGAAACTGCAAATTTCAATAAAATAGAGGCTAAAGGCAAAGTTTTTTATACTGATATTGGCGAAGGTTTGGCCAATGCAATTGTGTATTTAAAAGATGCAGATGGTAAGATTATCGACAAAACTACCACAGATGCTTCTGGCGAATATCGTTTTTATGATATGGCTCCTGGTAAGGATTATCAAATTACTTTAG
This sequence comes from Cytophagales bacterium, assembly GCA_013297755.1. Classification (GTDB taxonomy): domain Bacteria; phylum Bacteroidota; class Bacteroidia; order Cytophagales; family UBA9547; genus REAG01. Next base: position 13,395 of record JAAFIH010000027.1, on the reverse strand, counting down.
AGGGCAACGACCCTAGATTTTCGACCAATATCAAATTTTATGGCGATGGAAAATTAATCGAAAAACCATTGGTTTTGGATAAAGAAGACAGTCAAGCCATTAAAAATAATTTTGTTACAACAGAAGCTGAAGACGATTTTTTTAAAGATGTAAGAAAAATGTCGAAAGCCAAACAAAGTGCCGTTGTAACATCCGAAAAAACCCTAGACGAAACTGTGGCAGAGCATCAAAACGAAATTTTGCATGACGAAACCAAGCTAGATTCTATTTCTGAAGATATAGATTTGGCAACAAAACAAGTAATAAAGAAAAAGTATAAAAAAGGTGCGTTTGAAAACGTATATTTTGACTATAATAGTTATGAACTGACCTCGGCTGGCAAAATTGTAATGGATAGTTTGGCCAAATTCTATAAAAACCAAGATGTTTCAAAAATAGAAATAAAGGCCTACACAGATTCGTATGGCGATGTAGATTATAATAAAAACTTGGCCGAACAAAGAGCCAAAGCCTGCCACGATTATTTGATACAAAAGGGTGTTGATGAATTGGCCATTGTAGTAACGCCTGTGGGTGCCGACAATCCTATAGCCAGCAATCATTCGCTAAGGGGCCGCCAACTCAATCGTAGAGTCGAGTTTTTAGTCAAAGGTTCTAAAGCCAATTATCTGCCACATGCTATGGTTTATGTGGTAGAACCCAAAGAAACCCTCAATACCATTGCCAAAAAATTTAGTATGACTTTAGAACAAATTACACAAATGAATGGCTTTGCATCAGATGAACTAAAAGCATACTCTACCATACGTGTTTATAGCAATACCAGCAACATTATAGCACCTATGACATTTGAAAACTTGAGAGAATCGAAAACAGAATATAAATTCGAAAACATGAAATTTGTGCCTTTACAAACTGCCAAAGGAAATGGTTTATAAACAAGATTAAATTGTATGTAACTTAAAATTTTGTTTATAAACCATCAAATTATTACTATATATCTATTTGAAAAGTACGTTATGCTAAGGTAGAAAATACGTTTTGCACATCATCGTTTTCTTCTAACTTATCAAACAATTCGCTTACTTCATTTTGCTGTTCTTCTGTAAGATCCTCTTTATAAATAGTAGGTATTCGTTGCAATTCAGAACTAATAATGGTTATTTTACGCTCATCAAGTGCTTTTTGCATTTGCCCGAAATCAGTATAAGCGGTATGGATAAAAATTTCGCCATCTTCTTCAAATACCTCTTCTGCACCAAAATCTATCAATTCTAGCTCCAAGTCTTCTACATTTAGTCCAGCTGCTGCCAATTTGAAAACACCTTTACGCTCAAATTGGAAAGCTACAGAGCCAGAAGTTCCCAAAAGTCCACCATTTCTCGAAAATATTACTCTCAAATCTGCCACTGTTCTATTGCCATTATCGGTAGCACACTCCACCATAAAAGCTACACCATGCGGCCCCATGCCTTCATAAACCATTTCGGTAAGATCTTTGTCTTCTTTGTTCAATGCTTTTTTGATGGCTGCGTCCACGTTATCTTTGGGCATATTTACACCCTTAGCATTTTGAATGGCAATTCTAAGCCTTGTATTGTTGTTGGGGTCGCCACCACCAGCCTTTACAGCCATAGAAATATCTTTTCCTATGCGTGTAAACGCCTTAGACATAGCCGACCAACGCTTCATTTTTCTGGCTTTACGAAATTCAAATGCTCTTCCCATGATTTATTTTATTACCTATAATATGAATATTTTAAATTAAGAAATTCTAAAACCAACTTATGGGAACTTCTAAAAACCTCAAATATATTTTCAAAAACCCCACTCAAACCAATTTCTGTTTTGATGCCACAGAATCCAAGAGGGAGGGCTTCTTATGAATTGAGGTTTTTAGAAGTTCCATTATATTCTATCCAATCACATTTGAATAGAATTAAGGTAAGGTTTTTGAATATAAATAGAATATTTTTAGCTGGTTACCTCAACTAATTTTATGCAAAATTAAAATTTGCAATCAAAAAATCCTACAATTAAAAATATTTTTATAAAAAATTAATAATCTTTCAACACCTTTTCGCATTGCTGCCAAAATTTAAAAAAAGAAGGATAATACCCTTGAATATCTTTAAAAATCCAATCTCTATTTTCTTTTATTCCTTGATAATGTGCAAAAGCTGGATGCTCTTTATAGCATATTGTTTTAGCATCTACCTGAGAAATAATTTCAGAAAATTCGCCCACAAAAATATTCAAAAGGGGTATGTTTTTGCTTAAATCAATAGCAAATTTCAAAGATTTATCGCAGACGGGATATTTTTCAAAATGAGATGGCTCAAGTAATAATATTCTATTTACATCTTCCGCTTTATGCCAAAGTGGATCTAAATTATAAAAATTATAAATAACTGTTTTCTTACTTTTATCAACAACTAAATCAGATTTTGTAGGTAGATTAGTTTTTAATTTTAAATCAATTTTGGACGTTAAATGTTGTGGAACATTCATTTCTCTAATTTCTTCATAAGACTTATCCAAAAAAGTATGTTGTTGCCAAGTTTTGGTATAATGATTGATATTTTCTTGATTGGCATAATATTTTTTGCTAGAAAACGAGCCACCAACCCACTGCCAGCTACATGAATTGCTTGCCCAATCAGCATCCAAAAGATAATAATACATCCATTGTGCAGGCATTTTCCAATGAGATTGTGCCACATTGCAAGCCAAACTTGCTATGTATAATCGCAAATGATTATGCAAATAACCAGTTTTATAAAATTCTTGAATAGCTAAATCAATGGCATGGATGCCAGTACTGGCTTGATAGATAGCTTCAGAAAAGTAATTATCAATAAAATTTTCTTGATTACTTTTGATGTCCTCATCAATATTTTTATGCTGCCATACATGTTGAAAATATTCTCTCCAAGCAAGTTGTTGCACAAATTTGACTACTTCATTGGGAGAAATATTTTTTTGAAGCAAACTATCAAAAATTGTTTTTACAGAAATCAATCCTCTAGAGATATAAGGCGATAGTTTTGTAATTGCACCATCTACATAGTTTCTTGTATGTCCATATTTGTGTGGCTCAATTTGGTCTACAAGTTTTAATACATCAGCGTAGTTGGTCGAAAAAATCATCTTTTACTAATTTTATTAATCGTAATTTGTCTTTGTAGGGTACATTTAAAACGATTCATATCTAAACTTCGTTTTTTTAAATGTTTTTGACTTACCCCATTGTTTACCCTTTTTCGCCACAAGTTAAAGCTCGATCTCTTCAAATTTTGACGCATAATTTTGATAACATCAGCTTCTGATGTTCCAAACTGAGCAAAAATGGCCTCGAAAGGTGTGCGATCTTCCCAAGCCATTTCTATAATTCTATCAATGTCAATAGGAAAGAAATTTTCAGATTTTGTCAAAATTTAAACTTTTAAAGTAGACATTCCACCATCAATATGAAAAACTTGGCCAGTGATCCAACTAGATTTGTCAGTTACCAAAAACTCTACCAAATGGGCTACATCAGTAGCAGAACCAATTTTTTTGAGTGGATGCTTGGCAGCTGTGGTTTGTATTTTGTCATCTGTATTGAGCAATCCAGCCACAAGTGGAGTCATTGTGATAGATGGAGCAATACAATTTACCCTAATTTTGGGAGCAAACTCAGCAGCCAAAGATTTGGTTAGCCCCTCAATAGCACCTTTAGAAGAGGCCACCAATGAGTGAAAATTATAACCAGATTGCACTGCCACAGTAGAAAACAATACAATAGAAGACAAATCAACAGCTTTTAATTTTGGTAATATTTGTTGAATAATTTTAATAGCTCCTAATACTTGAAGTTCGTAATCTTTGATAAAATCCTCAGGCTTAATTCTTGCAAAAGGTTTTAGATTGACAGCTCCTGGGCAATATACCAAACCATCTAAGGTTTCGGGTAAGAAACTTAAATCTTGTGTTTCGTCCAACACATTGCAATAATGATATTGTAATTGAGAAGCATTGTTTATTTTATTTTTTGAATATGTGCCAAAAACTTGGTTGTTTTTGCTCAATAAAGCGGCAGATTGCAATCCAATTCCTGTGGAAGCACCTATAATTAAATAATTTTTCATACATTTATAACTTAATTATTATTAAAATGTTTTTTTTGAAAAAATAATAATTCTAAAAAACTAAATATTTTTACATTTTATTACAAAAAATGGAACAAAATAAATCAAACAAACCTCAAATTTTCGACTGTTTTACATTTTTCAATGAGTTAGATTTACTCGAAATCAGATTAAATGAACTACACTCTGTGGTTGATTATTTTGTACTGGTTGAGGCCAATTTTACCCACCAAGGCCAAACCAAAAATTACATATTTGAAGAGAATAAGCAACGATATGCCTCATTTTTAGATAAAATTATTCATGTGAAATTAGATAAAATGCCGCCCACTGGCATATACCACGAAGATCAAAGCTGGAATTTAGAACATTACCAAAGAAATGGCATAAGTCTTGGTCTCCAAAAAGCCTTACCAAACGATATAATTTTAGTATCAGATGTAGATGAGATACCAAATAAAGATGTGTTGGCCCAATATTTTGTAAATGTAAAAGAAACAAAAATATTACTAATGAGAAATTTTTATTATTTTGTAGATTTTGAGGTTAAAAATAATTTTAATCTTAAATACTACTTTCTTGGAAAAATACTACAAATACCAAAATATTATTATAAATATATAAATACTATTGCTTGGCAAGCAACAGTAATAATATTGAAAAATAATTTCACCACAGCACAAGATTGCAGAGAAAAACTTAGATTTATTCAACCCAAAAATACTTACATTAAAAATGGGGGTTGGCATTTTAGTTATTTGGGCGGAATTGATAAAATTATTACTAAAATAGCATCATTTGCTCACATAGAAGTTGCCGAAAAAAATTATACTAAAAATGATATTTCTAACTTGATAAAAAACGGAAAAGTGCTACATGATAATAAAATTAAAACAAAAAAAATAAATATTACCAATGCTATGCCTCAATGGATGGTGGCCAATATCAATGCTTTCAAAAATCTATATTCAGTAACTTATGACAAATAAATTATTATTTTTTTGTCAATCCTACAACTTTATCTATAAAAACATCCCATCGAAAAGTAGATTGGTATACATCAATGCAATTTTTAGACATCTCTCTATATATAGATGGTGTCTGAATCATTTTTTTAATTTCAATAGCGAAATTAGAAGCAGACAAGTGGTTATTTTCTAAGCAAATACCATTAATATTATGTTTTATTGCAGATGATACTCCACCTGTATTTATTCCTAAACTAGGAGTGCCGCAGCTAGATGCTTCACAGTAAACTATTCCAAAACATTCGCTCAGAGAAGGTACAAACAAAAAATGAGCATCTTCTAATAATGCAATTAATTTAAGCTCTTCAGATATAATATTTTTATCTAAAAAACCTTCAATTATTACCTTAAAAGGAACTTCAATAACAGGATTGCATCCACAAATAGTTAACGAAACTTCAATCCCTTGTTGATGTAATTTCAATAAAGTGTCTACAACAATATGTCCACCCTTTCGATGCCAATCTATGCCCAAAAACAGAAACTTTAGTGGCTGGTTTGGATAAATTTCTTTTGGAAAATATTTTTTTTCATTTTGTAGATTAGAGCCATATTCAATGATATTAACTTTGTTTTTATCAATGCCATAGTATTCTGTGGCCGATTTTGCTGCCCATTCAGAAGGATAAACAACATAATTTGCATTTTGCAAAGCCCTTTTTTCAATGTCATTTGCTTGAAAAATAGACTTTTTGCAAAAGTGAGAATATGAATCATAATAGCCATTCATCAACGCAAAAGTGGTATCTGAAGTATAAATCATTTTTGCTTTAATATCTAAAAAAGCTATTTCAGACGAAGCTGCTGGAGCAAAAACAAAATCTGGGTTTATTACATTTATTTGTTTGCTGTATATTTTTCCTTGTGCTTTAGAAATCACAAGACTATGTTTGGTGTCATATAATTTATTACTAAATAGTTTGTATAATTTAGCATAAATCTTTACAAAATGCCTTATCAATGGTTTTGATTTGCCTACATAAAATATCTCAAAACCATTTTTCTCAAATCCTTGATACATTTGATAGATGATACCAGACCAAGAGCCTTTGTGATGTGGATTATGATTAGTAAGAAATACGATTTTCATGTTTTAGGATCTAGTTGAAGTTTTATGTGTTGGAGAGCTGGTCCCCAAAAAGCTAAAAATTTAATATATACAGGCATAATAAAGGCTGCATCTATGGCACTATAAAATAATAAACTTACATAAAATGTAGCAATTACTAATCCAATATCACAAAAAATATTCGTAAAAATAAAGGGAAAAAAATGAAAAATAAATATCAAAATAGCACAAGGGACACCTATTGCCACAGCCAGATATAAATAATTGTTTAATGGATAGGGTTTTGTGTCATGTTCAAATGCTTCTCCCATATTTGATAATCCTATGCCTTTCCAAAAATTATTTTTTAGATAGTCAAAAGCTATAAAATAGCTTTTTAATCTATATTCTGGTCCATTTTTTATTTCTTCATAACTCGAAACTTGATAAAATTTTAATTCAGTTTTAAGTTTTTCAACTTTTAAACCTAAGGTAGGTATTTTATTTATTAAAATAGACAAAGATAAAATTAAAAGTAATAATACAGAGACAAAAGTTATAAATTTATATTTAAAATTTCTTACAAAACTATAAGCATATACACCTGCTAAAATATACATAACAAAAATGGCCATTCTCGAAGAATAAAAATGAACCATTAAAATCATTAAAACTGAAAATAATATCAAAAAATATGTATATTTTGGTAATAATTTTATTAAATATATTGATAATGAAATTGCAAAAATGTTGAAAAATGCCAATGTATGATGCGTGTATCTAAACGGTAAAATATAAATTCCCATCAAATCAATAAAATTGATCCAAGTAGATTCAGGCAGATGTGTACCTTTGTCAATAATTATAATTTGGTAATATTTGTAAAAAACATACATATCAATACTCAAAATGACTAAAATAAATGACACTAAAAGTAAAAAATAGACAATTTTAGGTTGTTTGGGTAATAAATAAAATATCATACCACAATAGCAAAACATGGCCCATCGTTTTATCCAAGTTGCTGAATTATAAAAACTATATCCATTTGATATAAAAATACCTAATACTAAAATCAAAAAAGTCGATAAAATACTTATAATTACATAATTTGGAATAGATTTTGAGATTTCTTTTTTACACAAATTAGACAAAAAAAGTAATATTATTAAAGCAACAAGCGATATTGAGGAGATAGCTATGTATCCTTCAACAAAAAGTAAACTTATACCAAAAATAATAAGGCTTATTGGTAATAAATAAGTAATTAAAACTTGGTTTATATTTTTAAGCTGATTCATACTTCTGAGAAAAATAAAAATGAACAAGCAATGGCCCCATCATTGAAAAATTATAATACCAATACCACATTTCAAATGGCATGTCAGTAAAACAAAATATAGTTTCTGGTATAAAAAATAGTAATATATATATATATTGATAAATATGTTTTGAAAAAAAAGGCACAAAATAAAATATAGCAAACAAAACCCCAATAGGCAAACCCATCATGGCCAACATTCTTACAAATTCTAAATGTGGTTTTAGTGCAGTATTGCCCCAAGGATGGGCAGTTTCGGGTACTCCATACATTTTATTATAATATTGTTTGTATACTTTTTCTTCATCTCCATACTTACAACCCAATAAAAAATCGTCTTTTAGTATTTGAATCCCTACATTTAGGGCCATAATTCTCGAACCAAAATTTGAACCATAATCGTTGATATTCCATTTTGAAAAACTTATTTGAGCCATAGTATCGTCTACCCTATGTTTTGCCCTTGCATTAAATTTATACATCAAAACTGCAAAAGTTGATATTAAAGTAAAAGCAATGAGAAAATAATATTTTGCCATTTTAAACCTAAAAGAATAATAAATACCAAGCGTAATTAACATACAATAAAGTGATATAATACCCACTCTAGCACCAATAAAATGAATAAAATATATGAATACCAATATAAAAATTCCACAAATAAATTTAAAAAACAATGTAAGATTAAATCTATCAGACATTAAAATTAAAAGTAATATTATAGAAATATTATTAAAAATAGACAACATGTGATGTCCTAGAAAAAATGGGATTAATATAAATTCTAAAGCACCACTATGAATGCAATGTTCACAAATTGTTTCTATATGTTGGTTGTGCCAATGATTGTAGATTCCTTTGGCAGTAACACCAAAAATGCCAGTAATAAATGTAATAAAAACAATCATATACATTCTTTGGCTATATCTTGGTAAAATCCAAAAAGCTATGGGAAATAATATTAACGAATATCTTACTGAAAATTCTCTTTTAAATGTTTTTAAAGATTCACCATCAAAGTAAAACATTAAAAAATAACACAAAAACATACCCATGTAGGATAGTAATATAAATGTAGGATAAGGTGTATTTTTAAATTTTGTATATAAATAATGGATTAAAATAGAAACAAAAAATACCACAACAGAGGTATTTACTAGTCCAATCGTTCGTCCAAAATTGTTGCAACATATTATAAACACGACTAGACACAGAATAGTGATGTAATGTATGTTTTTTACGAACAAAAATTGAAGTGGTGCGTGTATTTTTTGCATTAATTATGCCATTTTGACTACAAAATTATCACAATAATATTCTATTCAAATATTTTTTAATATTAAGGTATCAAAATCGAATATTAAATTTTTATTTTGTAATTTTGTACTAATTATGAAAGTATTTCTTCGATTGTTGCATTATTGCAAGCCATATCATCAATTTATAATTCCATACTTTACTTTTACTTTTTTGGCTACTTTTTTTGGTCTTCTCAATTTTACATTGATTATTCCTTTGTTAGATGTACTTTTTGGTACCGAAAAAGTAATTGAAGATGCTACAAAACCAGTATTCTCTATCAGTTTAGGCTATTTTAAGGATATTTTTAGTTATTATTTTTATGATTTATTAAAAAATTATAGTCGATTAGATACCCTCAAAATTGTATGTTGTATTATTGTGGCATCAGTAATGATTTCAAATTTTTTCAAATATCTTACTGCCATTCGTATCGAATATTTTAAAACTCATATAGTAAAGTCATTAAGAAATATTATTTTTGAAAAATACACGACTTTAGATATTTCTTACTTTAGTAATAACAAAAAAGGCGATTTAATTACTCGTACAATTTCTGATAGTATAGAAGTCGAAACTTCCCTTTCGAGTTCATTTGCAGCTATTTTTTCTAGTCCAATTTCATTGACTATGTATTTTTCAGTTTTGTTTATGATTTCGGCAAAGCTTACATTTTTTACTTTGCTAATTATACCTATTTCTGGGGGTCTTATTTCTTTATTAGTAAAAAAATTAAGAAAACAAGCCAAAGAAAGTTTTGAATCTTTTGGCACACTCAATAGTACATTAGAAGAAACTTTATCGTTTATTAAAATTATCAAAGCATTTGGTGCTCAGCGTTTTATAAATGATAAATTTAAAAATCAAAACGAACAATTTACCTCTATTGCTCGTAAGATTATAAGAAGAAAAGAGTTTGCCTCTCCTTTTTCAGAATTTAGTGGAATCATGGTCATTTCCTTTATTCTTATTTATGGTGGCTCTCTCGTTTTGGGCGATACTCCAGAACTTACTGCTAGTGCATTTATTACTTATATTACTATTTTTTCTCAAGTTCTAAAACCTGCCAAAGAGCTTTCCAATGCTTTTATTATGGCACAGCGTGGACTAGCAGCAGGCGAAAGAATTATAGAACTACTTGACACCAAAATTGAAGTAAAAGAATCAGAATCTGCTGTTTTAAAAAATGATTTTATTACTTCAATTCAATTTAGTAATATTAATTTTTCTTACAACAAAAAACAAATTATCAAAGATTTTAATTTATCTATTAGCAAAGGTCAGATGGTGGGTTTGGTAGGTCCTTCGGGTGGTGGTAAATCTACGTTGGCTGATTTGTTGATGCGTTTTTATGATGCCAATCAAGGACAAATTTTAATCGATGGAATGGATATTAGTCTTTTAAAAATCGAATCTTTGAGAAAACTCATGTCTATTGTTACTCAAGAACCTTTGCTTTTTAATGATTCAATCTACAATAATATTGTATTTGGAATGGATAATATTACTGAATCGCAAGTTGAAAATGCAGCTAAAATTGCCAACGCACATGATTTTATATTAAAAACTGAAAATGGTTATCAAACTCCTATTGGCGATAGAGGCATAAAACTATCTGGTGGACAAAAACAGCGTGTTAGTATAGCTAGAGCCGTTTTGCGAAATCCGCCTATCTTAATTTTAGACGAGGCCACCTCTGCTCTTGATACTGAATCAGAAAAACTTGTCCAACAATCGCTCGATACTTTGATGAAAAACAGAACTTCTATTGTTATTGCACATCGCCTAAGTACCATTCGCAATGCAGATTTGATTGTGGTTATCAAAGATGGCGAAATTGTAGAAAAAGGGACCCATCAACAACTGGTAGAAATTGAAGATGGATTGTATAAAAAATTAAATCAAATGCAAATTGACACTTAATTTTAATTCTTTATCAGTTTAAATTTTGTTTTATTATTATTATTATTGCAACATAAATTAAATTATATTGGAAAATATTCATCCTATTTTTGATAAAACACTTCAAAGACTAGACAAACAACAGCTGCTAAACCAAAAAAGTATAGTCATTTGGATGGTTGGGCTTTCAGGTTCGGGCAAAAGTACCATTGCTAAAGCACTCGAAAACGAATTGCATCAACTGGGTTTTCTGACTCAATTGCTTGATGGCGATAATTTAAGGACAGGAATCAATAATAATCTTACTTTTTCGGAGGCAGATAGGCTCGAAAATATTAGGAGAGCTGCTGAAGTTGCCAAAATATTTTTGAATGCAGGTATTGTTACCATTTGTTCTTTTATAAGCCCAACAAATCAAATAAGAGATTTAGCAAAAAAAATTATAGGTGAAAGCGATTTTTTTGAAGTATACATTAATGCCCCTTTTGAAGTTTGCGAAAATAGAGATGTCAAAGGATTGTACAAAAAAGCAAGAGCAGGAGAAATAAAAGGCTTTACTGGCCTTGATAGCCCATTTGAAGCACCTCAAAATCCTTCATTGGAACTCAAAACAGACATTAATTCACTTCAACAATGTACAGATTATTTGGCTGAAGCTGTGCTAGATAAAGTAAGATTATAGATGTTTTTAATTATTTATCTCAATAATTTTAATTTCAATTTTGAAAAATTATATTTCAAAACTATATTTGAACAATTTTTTGATATTTCATTCGTTTTCGATAAAAAATATAATGCGTAAACATCTATTTTTATTAATATTTTTATACTTATGTTCAAATAGCACATATATATATGGGCAAAAATTTGGTTATATAGATACTGAATTTATTTTGAGTAAAGTTAAAGAATACAAAGAAGCCGAAGAGGAAATTCAAAAATTAGGCGAAAGATATCAAAAAGAAGTTTCAGATAAATTTGCTGAAGTGGCCAAATATACCCAAGAATTTAAAGCTGAAGAGATTTTGCTCACCGAAGAGATGAAAAAAGAAAGGCAAGATACTATTACTTCTAAAGATAAAAAAGCTAGAGAATTGCAAAAAAAAGTATTTGGTTTTGAAGGACTTATTTTTTTGAAACGAAATGAATTAATAAAACCAATACAAGAAAAAGTATATTTAGCAGTAGAAAAAGTATGTAAAAAAAAGCAAATTCAAATGATGTTTGACAAATCAAGCGAACTAATTATGGTTTATACAGATCCCAAACACGACTATACTGATTTTGTACTCGATGAGCTTGGTGTTGGCGACAAAAAAGATTCGATAGACAACAAAAAGAAAAGCGAATTTGTAAAAGGCGAATAACCAGATTTAACTTAATATATAATCCTTTAATTAATCAATCAAATACCTAAACAATGAAATTTATTTCAAAAATAGTAATCGGAGCAACCATATTTGGCGGCAGTTTTTTAGTAAATGCACAAGTTAAACCACTAAGAATTGGCTATACCAACGTAGATTATCTCATTAGCTTACATCCAGATAGCAAAAAAATAGATACAGATTTGAGAGCCTATCGCTCTCAATTAGATAAAGAAGCCGAAAGTCTAGGTAAAGAATTTAGAGAAAAATATGAAGGCTATGAAAAAGGCAAATCTATGATGTCGGAGCCCACGAGAGCTTCTAAAGAAAAAGATTTAATGCAATTACAAGAAAGAATACAAGAATTTCAAAGAAATGCAGAATCCGATTTGCAAAAAAAACAATTAGAGTTGCTTCAACCTGTGCTAGATAAAATCCAAAAAGCAATAGATGCAGTTGCCAATGAAAATGGATTTACTTATGTACTCAACTCAGATGCTGGTATGGGTACAACACCCATTTTGCTTCATGGACCTGAAAATGACAATATTTCTGATTTAGTGCTAAAGAAACTAGGTATTACTGCTCCACCAAAAGGAACTGTTCCAAACAAAACTCAAGGAACACCTAGAAAAAAATAAATGCCTAACATTTGTAGCAAAAAGAGTCAATTTCATTTTTTGAAATTGACTCTTTTTTATTTATTTTGGTTTACGTTGCTCGATATTTAATCATATAAACTGTTGGTTATCAATGTTTTATAGATACTAAATTGTATATATAGTAATCCAACTTAAAAATGAAAAAATAATAGAAGAATTTTGGTATTAATATGTTTTTAATGATTTTTCAATGAGTTTTGTGGCAGCCAAAACTTCAATAATATTTTCCTATAATACTTATTCTTGTATTTTTACTTTCTTAAATAAAATTATAAAGGTAATAAATATACAAATTTGATAGATAGCACCAACAAAAAAAATATCTCTTAAATATATTATTTTATTACTAGCTATATACTTTTTTGAATAGTATCTTTTTTGGATTCAAAAACACAACCAATTCCCTCAAAAAAAGCCAAAATATCAGGTATCTTTTGACTTACTTTTTATTATACTCTTCTTACAAAAAAAGGCTTCTATTGCTAGAAGCCTTTTGGGTAGTATATTGGATGTATAATATTGATTTGTTACTTATTTATTTAATCAATGTAATATCTCCTGTGTAGGTATTGTTTTTGGTGCTACCATCGTTGCGTTCGATGAGGTAGTAGTAGGTGCCGGCTGGAAGGCCATTGCCA
>JAAFIH010000026.1 GCA_013297755.1 Cytophagales bacterium | reverse complement strand
ATTCTAGAAATAATGCTATTTTTTGATTTTTATCCGAAAAAGTATCCATTTTTTTTCGGATTGTAATCCTGTTGTAAATATACTAATTATTTGTAATTTAACAAACTTTTTAAATTAGAATTCCCTGGGAAAAATAGTAGTATTATACATCAATCAAAATTAGATTCAATTTTTATACATTCATTTAAAAATCAGAAAATCAAAAGCAATTTTAATTATCAATAAACAACATCAAACACCCAAGAGAATTTTTCAAAAAAACTCCATTCCTCTGATATTATCTATTTAAAAAAAAAGTGAAATTATTACGAAAACCTTTGAGTTGGCAATTAAAATCAATAAAAATCAAAAGTTTAAACTTGCATTATACCAAGATTTGTCTATTTGTAATTGGTAATTTTCGTAAAATTGGATGGCACTTTTGTTCCAATCCAAAACCTGTAGTTGTAGTCCAGTACAATTTTGGAGTTTTGCCTCTTGAATTGTTAATTCAAACAATTTTTTACCAACACCTTTACCCCTGAAATTTTCGGTAACGATAATATCTTCAAGATATAATCTTTTTCGTTTCCAAGTAGAATATCTATAATAAAACACCGAAATTCCTATAATTTTGTGTTGAAATTCGGCCACAAGGCAACCAAAAAGTGGATTTTTGCCAAAACCATCTTCAATAAGCCCCTCTACACTATTGATAACTTCTGAAGGCATTTTTTCAAACTTGGCAAGTTCTTCTATCAATTCAAAAACTTGTGACATATCATTTTCAGTAGCTTGTCTAAAAATTACATTCTGAAGAAACATATAACTATCAATTTAAGACTTCCATTTTTTTATCCTCAGGTATTACAAAAGTGATTGGTTTAGTAACTTTTTCTTGTAAAAGTGCTATTTCTAAAACCTCGTCTGCTTGCGACACATAGTGAAATTGAAGACCTTTTACGTAATCTGCATGTATATCTTCTATATCTTTCCGATTTTTATAACACATCACAATATCCTGAATACCAGCGCGTTTGGCTGCCAAAATCTTTTCTTTTATTCCACCTACTGGTAGCACTTTGCCTCTCAACGTAATCTCGCCAGTCATGGCCAGTTTTGATTTTATTTTTCGTTGCGTAAAAGCCGAAGTCAAAGATGTAAGCATGGTTATCCCAGCCGATGGGCCATCTTTGGGTACTGCTCCAGCAGGCACATGTATATGCAAATCATAATGATCAAAAACCCTATAATCTATGTCAAATTGTGCCGAATTTGCCTTTAAATAAGATAATGCAGCCATAGCTGATTCTTTCATTACATCGCCTAATTGGCCCGAAATAGTAAGTTTTCCTTTTCCTCGATTCAAACTCGACTCTATTGTAAGTATCTCTCCACCTACTTGTGTCCAAGCAAGTCCTGTTACTACTCCTGCAAGTTCATTTCCTTGATAAGCATCGTTATCAAAAATCTCCATACCTATCATTTTTACAACATCGTCTGGCTGAATGGCCTTTGTAAAATCCTCTTGCATGGCTTTTGCTTTGGCAATTTTACGACATACTTTGCCAATTTGTCGCTCCAACTGACGTACTCCAGATTCTCTTGTGTAAGATTCTATCAATTTTTGCAAACTCTTTTCTGGTAACGTAAAATCTTTTTCTTGCAATCCATTTTCCTTTTTTTGCTTGGGCAGGAGATGTTTTTTGGCTATATCTATTTTCTCTTCTACTGTGTATCCACTAATATCAATAATTTCCATCCTATCTCTCAATGCAGGCTGAATTGAGTCTAAACTATTGGCTGTAGCTATAAACATAACCTTAGAAAGGTCAAAATTAATATCAATATAATTATCCAAAAACTCAAAATTTTGCTCAGGATCCAGTACTTCAAGCAAAGCCGAAGATGGATCACCTCTAAAATCGTTGCCAATTTTATCAATCTCATCAAGCACAAAAACAGGATTGGATGATTGAGCTTTTTTGATATGCTGCACAATTTTACCAGGCATAGAACCAATATAGGTTTTGCGATGTCCACGTATTTCGGCTTCATCGTGCAATCCCCCAAGTGACATTCTGACATATTTTCTATTTATTGCCTTAGCAATAGACCTTCCTAGCGATGTTTTGCCAACCCCAGGTGGGCCGTATAAACACAAAATAGGAGCTTTCATGTCATTTTTGAGTTTCAATACTGCCAAGTACTCTATGATTCGTTCTTTTATTTTGTCTAATCCAGAGTGTTCTGAATCTAAAATTTTTCTTGCCCTTTTGAGGTCAAAATTATCTTTTGTATATTCATTCCAGGGCAAATCAAGTAAGTACTCCAGATAATTCATCACTATAGGAAACTCAGGACTCATATTATTCATCCTAGAGGCTTTGTCAAGCTCTTTTTTGAAAATATTGGCCACATTTTCATCCCAATTTTTTAGTTTTCCACGGGTTCGCAACTCTTCAATTTGCTTTTCAGAACTCTCATTTCCAAGTTCATCTTGCAAAACTTTGAGTTGCTGACGCAAAAAATAATCCCTTTGTTGTTGGTCTATATCAGTATGAGCTTTCGACTGAATTTCTCGTTTTAACTCTAGTAATTGTAAATCTTTTAACAAAAACTCTAGTAATAATTGAGCCCTTTCTATACCATCATTTATTTCTAATAATCTTTGTTTTTCGCCTACTTCTACATTTACATTAGAACCCAAAAAATTAATTAAAAAATCACTGCCCTCAATATTATCCAGTGCAAATTGTGCCTCTCGTGGTATTTCTGGGTTTAATTTTAATATTTTTAAAGCATTTTCTCTGATACTTTCAAACAAAGCTTTGTTTTCTTTATTCAATTTTGCAGGAAAATGTTCTTTCAAAATATCAACACTTGCTGTGATGTATGGCTCAAGTTGTGTAAACGATTTTACTTCAAATCTACTAATTCCTTGTATGATAATGGTGGTATTTCCATCTGGCAAAACCAATAATTTGAGAATACGAGCAATAGTACCTATTTTATATATATTTTCAGAAGAAGCATCCTCAGTGGCAGGCGACATTTGGGTAATTACACCAATAGTTTTATCGCCTTTATAGGCTTTTTTAACTAATTTTATAGACTTTTCACGACCTACTGTGATTGGCAAAACCACTCCAGGAAACAAAACTGTATTTCTTACTGGTAAAATAGGTAAATTGTCGGGGATTTTCAGATTTTTAATGTCTGTAGAGGCATCTAAAAGTGATATAGTTTCGCCATCATCTGCTGGCATACTCGACAAGAAAATTCTTTTGTTCATATAATAACATTTCTTTAGAAACTTGTAAATTGATTTAATAGTTTACAAATATTGTGCCAAAAAAATACCAACAATTTTATCATTCATTGGAAGCTAACAAATCATTAAAAAATAAAATATACAATTAATTTATAAAATGTTCAATAAAAATATAGTTAGAATTAAAAATTTGATAATTTAGCAGATATTTTAAATTTATAAGTCATTCAATCCTTTTGAAGTGTTAAAATTCCTCAAAAAAATATTTTTAAACGACTATATATATTGTTCTATTTTTGTTGGCATTTTGTTGGCTTTAGTCAATCTTATTCCTATTGATCACGAACTGACCGACCCTTTTGGAGATGCACTTGGTGATTTTGAAATTACTGACCTAGCCTTCACCCACCTCAGAACCGAAGAGCCTGCGGCCGATACCAACATTACTATCATCAACACAGGCACGCTAGAAAGGGCAGAATTGGCAGAGGTCATCAGAAAAGTAAACGAACAAAAACCTGCTGTAATTGGGTTTAATGAAATTATCAAAAAAAGTGATGATTATTTTGGCGATAGTTTACTCTCAGCAGCTCTTCGTAATGTTGATAACATTGTTTACACATCTAAATTGAGCCAATACGATCAAGAGTCTAAAGAATATAAGCATCTTGATATTTGCGACACTATGTTTTTGCAATTTGAAGATAGTGTGGGTGTAAAATATGCAGAAACTGGTTTTGAAAATATGTTTACAGGTGAGAGAGATTTTAAATGCACGCGTCAATTTTATGAACGAGCCACTGTCAATGGTGTTCAAGAAAACTTTTTTTCTGTTGAATTAATTAGGGTAATAGCACCAGACAAAGTCGAAAAATTTATGAAACGTGCTCAGCCTTATGAAATAATCAATTATAGAGGAAATTATGAAAAATTCAACACCATAGATGCACAACAAGCCTTGAATGGTGAGTTCGACCCAAGTATTATTCGTGGAAAAGTAGTCATCATGGGTTATTTGGGTGCCAGCTTGAGCGATGAAAAATTTTGGGACGACTACAAATATTACACCCCTTTGAACAAAAAATACGCTGGAAAAACTTTTCCTGATATGTTTGAAACCGTAATTTATGCCAATATTGCCTCACAAATTTTAAATAACACACATATAGACTTGGCTAGCAATGGATTTGATATTGCCATAAATTTTATTTTTTGTTTTCTCAATGTTATATTATTTTCAAAATTATTTCATGCAGCTGCTGTATGGTGGGATGTTTTTAGCTTAGTTATATCATTTATCGAAATCCTTGCCATAATGATAACCACAGCCTTAGTCTTTGGAATTTATAAATATGACATCAACCTCAATTTTTCTATTGTTTTTATATTAGTTTTGGGTAATTTTTTGGAATTATATTACGGATTATTTAAAATCGCTATCCAAAAATGGACTGTAAAATGGCGAATTTTAAGAGAAGACAAAAAAAGAAGGTCTCTCAAAAATTTAGTTTCAAACGATGCCAAAGGCATGATGAACAAAGGTCTTACAGATTTTGATTTTGATAATATAAAAAACCTAGGCAAAGATAAGACAGAATGAAGTGGTATCATAAATGGTTTCACATAGACGTAGTTTTTAGTGCTATGTTTGTGTTTTTATTGTTATTTTTAGTGGGCAAAATCCCCATCAAAACCGACATGGTAGACCCTATTGGTGCTGCCTTAGAGGATTTTCAACTATCTGATTTGGTTTATACTTCTTTGAGAGACGAGCCAACCAAAGACACTACCATAACTCTTGTAAACATTGGAAACTTAAGCAGAGCCGAGCTTTCTGTGTTGATGTCCAACTTAAACAAACACAATCCTGCCGTTATTGGCATAGATGCGCGTTTTTTTAAAGACAAAACACAATATTATATAGACAATGGCTTAGTCAATGGCGATAGCTTGTTAGAAATAGCATTTGCAGAAACAAAAAACCTAGTGCTTGCCACCAAACTGGCCGACTTAAACGAAAATACAAGCCAATGGGACACCGTTCATACCTCCCTTCCTAGATTTATGAAATCGGCACACGAAGGTACCGTAAATATGATTACGACCGAAAACGATTTTAGGGTAGCACGCAAAATTGCTGCCTTAGATTTTGTAAAAGATAGCATGAAAATGTTTTTCCCAGTAAAAATAGCATCTTTATACAATAAACAAAAAGTAGATAAATTCTTGAAGCGTAAGAAAGTATTAGAATTAATAAAAGATAAAAAAGAAAAACATCCCCTTGATACCACAGGCGAAAGTCAAAAATACCTTGAAATTATATATTATCGTGGAAATATCAATAATTTTGGCGGCACCACAGATGTATTTGGCAAAAAAGATGCATTCAATAAGATTGATGTGCAAGAAGGTATGGAAAACACATTTAACCCATCTTTTGTAAAAAATAAAATCTTACTACTAGGATACATGGGCGAAACAATAGATAATAACAAGTACTGGGATGAAGATAAATTTTATACTCCACTCAATAAAAAATTTGCTGGCAAATCATTCCCTGATATGTATGGAGTAACAGTGCATGCCAACATAGTTTCGATGATTTTAGATGAAAAATACATTACAGAACTCGATCAAACTGCCAACTTCATACTCATGATTGCACTTTGTTTGATAGGTGTAATTATATTTTCTTACATACACCACCACAACCACGTATGGTGGGATGGTTTAAGTGTAATCGTAATGTTATTGATGCTATTGGTAATCATTGGCGTACAACTATATATATTTGAGTATTACAGAATCGAAATAGACATCAGCTTTGTGATGATATTTCTGTTTGTATTGGGCAATTTTATTGAATTATACTATGAATATGCCAAACCAGGGGCACTTTGGTGTCTCCGAAAAGTGATTGGAATTTTTATAAAAAAATAATTATAATATATTTGTAATAAAATTCAATAATTTGGTTACCTTTGTAGTGAGAGTACGTATATATGAATGTAATTAAAAATTTATAACAATAATTTAAACTAAATTAATAATAAATAAAATGAAAAAGTTAATCACTAAATCAATGCTAACGATGGCAGGTCTTGCATTCTCGTTTTGCACAATGGCACAAACTGAAGTTTTCAAGGTATTGGCTTCAAGAGGAAAAAATACGCTAGCAGATGGTTCTTCTGTATTTGCTGGCAAAAAACTATCTGCCACAGATGTAATCAAAGTTAGTGATGGTAGCTACTTAGGACTTATACACAACACTGGCAAAACTTTAGAAGTAAAAGAACCTGGTACATACAAAGTTTCAGAATTGTCTTCACAAGCAATTGCAAAATCAAGCAGCATTACAAAAAAATATTCTGCGTATGTGATTGGAGAATTAACCAAAGCTGAAAGTTCTGATATTCATGCAAATTATCAAAAAAACATGAAAGTAACGGGTTCGGTAGAAAGAGCAGTTGGCGATTTAACAAAAATGATTTTGCCTAAAACTTCTAACATCATCAATACTGTAAATGTTGTTTCTTGGCCAAAAACACCAAAAGCTACTTCTTATACTCTTGAAGTATCTAATATGATGGACGATGTAATATTTACTAAAGAAACTAATGATACTTCTTATTCCTTGGATTTGAGTACAATCAAAATGCCTATTGATCAAACTATTTTGTTGAAAATCAAAGCTAATGGTTTAGAGATTGCACCAGAATCATATTTGTTGAAAACACTTGTACCTTCTAAAGCACCTGATGTTTTTGCAGACAAAGATCAATTATCTAAAGAATTTGCTGAAGAAAGTGCGTTAAATTACATGATGAAAGCATCCTTTTATGCACAAAACAATCTTTTCTTGGACGCAAAAAAATCATTTGAAGCTGCAATCAAATTAGAACCAACAATTTCTGAATACAAAAGTGCTTACATGAATTATTTAGCTAAAAATTCATTACTTCAATATTATCCTTACGAAAGATAGTTTAAGTTTGATATTATAAATATCAAATACTAAAAAATCCCAACAATAGTTGGGATTTTTTGTTTTACAATTATTTGAAGTTAAATAAAAATTCAAGATAGCTATCTTTTGTATTTTTTTCACACCCCAATAAATTTATATTGAAGTATGAAACATTGAATTAACTCAATAGCATTAACTATTCTTAATGGGAAGCAAAAATAATATTTAAAAAAATACATGAAAAATCTAAAAAATAGTCTTACAATTCTTTTTACTTTTTTAATATCAATAAAACTGCTATGCCAAGATATTTATGTAACTAAAGCAAGCGAAATACATTTTTTTGCAGGTACAATTATGGAAGATATAGATGCTATTAATACCAAATCAACTAGCTTTTTGAATACAAAAACTGGCGAAGTCTCGATTTTAATACCAAATAATCAATTCCAATTCAAGCGATCTCTCATGCAAGAACATTTTAATGAAAATTATATGGAAACTGAAAAATACCCTAAAAGCAGCTTTAAAGCTCGTTTTATGGCAGATTCTTGTGATTTTAACATAGAAAAAAAATGTGTAGTTTCTACTAAAGGCACACTTAATATACATGGAGTAACCAAAGAAACTCTTATAAAAACCAGCCTCGAAAAATCAAATGATTTAATTACAGCAACTGCTGTTTTTGAAATTATATTAGCTGATTTCGATATTGATAGACCCAAAATACTATTGGCCAAACTAGCAGATAGAGTCAAAGTAAACATAAAAATAATTTATGAACCTTATAAAAAGTAAAAAAAATATATTTTTTTTGTTAATAATATTTAAAATATCGGCAGTAAGTCAGAATTTGGATTCATTATTAAATGCGAATGAAAAAAAAATAAAAGAAATTAATTATGTTTATGCTACTTTTAAAGGTACAAAATTAATCAATGGGCAATCCATAGAGTTGGTTGCAAAAAAAGAAATGCAAATCATGTTTCAACATAGATTTGGGCCAATGAATAATGGATTATACGACTTTATTGGTTTAGATTTGGCCACTATTCGTATTGGAATTGATTATGGTTTAGCTCCAAGATTAAATATTGGGCTTGGCAGATCCACCAATCAAAAGGCAATAGACGGATTTTTGAAATATAAATTGTCGAAACAATCCAACACTATTCCGTTTTCAGCAGTTTTGTTTACATCATTGGCTATAAATACAATTAAATTCCCAACAGATGCTAATCAACATCAATTTTCGGAGCGCATAAACTATTGTTTACAATTTTTAATAGCTCGTAAATTTACAGGCTCACTTTCTATGCAACTGACTCCTACTTTGATACATCGAAATTTGGTTTTAAAGCAAACTACTGATAATACCATTTTTGCGATTGGCTATGGAATCAGATATAAAATATCAAAAAGAATAGCCATTTTGGGAGAATATTTTTTAATTCCATTTTCTCATTTAGATACTGAAGCCAGTAGACATACACTGGCCATAGGTCTGGATATAGACACAGGAGGGCATATTTTTCAACTTCATTTTACAAATGCAGAAGGCATGATAGAATCCCAATTTATAGGCCTCAACGATGCCGGCATTAGACATGGTTTGAAAAGTATCAGATTAGGATTTAATCTAAATAGAGTATTTTCGATTGGCAAAAAAATCAAAAAATGAAATAAATTTAAAATATGGAAATTGATATTGACAAAAATAGAGCTTTTAGATATGGAGATGGACTTTTTGAAACTGTTATTTATAAAAATAACCAACTCCAGCACTGGCCACTACATATCAATAGATTGAAAAAAGGCTGTGCTATTATGCAATTTGAATCAAATTTTTTGTTTGAAAATGATTTTTTAAAATCCCAAGTATTGTCAAAAATTAAAACTACTGAAATATCCAAAGCTAAAAGAATTAAAATAATCGTTTGGCGACAAGATGGTGGTTTATACACTCCTATTTCTAATATAATAAATTATGAAATCTCAATCTCTGACTTGGTTATAAATGATATTCAAATTTTGACAAAGGTAGGGATTGCAAAAAATATTTTTTTGAACTATAGTGTAACTTCAATGCTCAAAACCACAAATGCTATACCCTACGTTTTAGCAGGGTTAGAAAAAAAAAATAGAAATTTAGATGACATCCTTTTATTAGATAATCTTGGAAATATAGCAGAAGGCAGTTCGTCAAATATTTTTTGGGAAAAAAATGATATTATTTATACCCCTTCATTGACTTGTGGATGTATAGCTGGGGTAGGAAGAGAATATATTTTATTGAAAGCAAAAGAAAAAAATATTACTATTATAGACGGGCAGTTCAAAGTGGAAGAACTTAAAAATGCAGATTGTGTTATACTGACTAATGTGGTTGGTATAAAAAAAATAGCAACTATAGAAAATCATATTATTCCTAACAAACTTAGCGTACTTTCAAAAATTTTACCTGAACTGATATAAACTAAATTGAAATTTTAAAAACATAGAAAAATATTTTTTATTTTTTTTTTGGATTATAATTTATTTCTACTAATTTTATAAAATCAAAAATTAAATTTATAATGATTACAGGAATAGTAAAATTTTATAACGAGCCAAAAGGATATGGATTTGTAAAAGAAAACGATAGCGAAAAAGAATATTTTGTACACGCTACTGGTTTAGTTGATAAAATCAAACAAAACGACAAAGTAACTTTTGAATTAAAAGAAGGCAAAAAAGGCGTAAATGCTGTTAATGTAAAATTAGCATAATCTTATTGTTTTAGGTATTGATTTTTTTCTGAATACTGTTGTTAAAACTTATTTTAACAACATTTTTTTTACTATTTTTAATTTTAAACTAACACAGTCAAACTATATTTATTGTGTAGTTGTGTAAAACTTCAAATTTTAGAAAGTTTTTGTAACTATTCTGTTATACTAAGTCATAAATAAACCCTCGAAGCTAAATATAGTTGTATTACATAAAAAGACTTTGGGTAATTTTTGTACCCATTAGACGATTATCTTTATAAAAGAAAAAGTCCTCAAATGCTATACAAATGTTGCTGTATGGTACTATATATAGAGCAAAAATAGCAAAATTTGCTCAAATTAAATATAGTTTTTCTTACACTGAGACCTACAACCGTAGAAGAAAAATTATAGAAATGAAGGTTTTAGAAATTATTTTGAATATGAATACCAAAAATATAGTTTATAAAATAATCAAAAAATAAATAAAATTTATTACTTATTTACAAAAACAAACTAATATTTTCAAATAAAGTCAAGCTATTCTTTGATAAAAAAAGAATATTGACTTATTTAAGGCTACAAAAATAGGTGATAAGATTTTTAATTTTATACTTTATTTTAATTAAAAACAAAATAAGAATCTTAATTTAATACAAAATCATTTATTTTTTGTTATCATTAAAAATTAAAAACCTATCTATCTATGCCAGCCGATTTGATACAACTGCACCCAATAAATCCTGAGAAAAGAAAAATTGAGGATATAGTAAAAAGGCTTAAAAATGGGCAAATTATCATCTACCCAACAGATACTGTGTATGCTATTGGTTGCGATTTATACCATGCCAAAGCTGTAGAAAGAATTTGTAAACTCAAAAGTGCAAAACCAGAAAAGATGAATCTTACTTTTATCTGCCATGATATGTCTGATATTTCAAAATATGTGTTGCAGCTCGACACCCCAACATTCAAGTTGATGAAATCCCTCTTGCCTGGCCCTTATGCTTTTATTTTGAAAGCCACAAGTGAAGTGCCAAGAATACTTGGAGTAAGAAAAAAAACGGTTGGCATACGAATACCAAATCATGCCATACCTCGCCAAATAGTAGAAATGCTAGGAAATCCACTCGTTACTACATCTATCAAAAGCGATGACTTAATTCTAGAATACACCACAGACCCTGCCCAAATTTGGGAAGACTACAAACATCAGGTAGACTTGATTCTAGATGGTGGTTTTGGTGGTAATATTCCCTCTACAGTGCTAGATGCATCAGAAAATCCTATAAAATTGATAAGAAAAGGTCTTGGCGAGTGGAGCGATTAAGCAAAATTTGTAGATTCATTTAAAATAGATTATGTTTGTAAAGATATTTTAAAATAAAAAATAAAAAAATAAAAATATTACATGAAATCACACGAAGTTGATTACAAAATAATTGGAGAAGGCATACAGCTAGTAGAAATAGAACTCGACCCACACGAAACTATAGTGGCCGAAGCTGGTGCTATGTGTTATATGGAAGAAAACATCGATTTTGAAGCCAAAATGGGCGATGGCAGCAACCCAAATCAAGGTTTTTTTGGCAAATTGATGACAGCAGGATCTCGGATGCTCACAGGCGAATCGTTGTTTATGACCCATTTCACAAACAAAGGGTATGGTAAAAAACATGTTGCTTTTTCGGCTCCATACCCAGGCACAATTATTCCATTGAATCTTCAAAAACTTGGTGGCACTATTATTTGCCAAAAAGATGCTTTTTTGTGTGCTGCTTATGGTACAAAAATATCTATCACGTTTAATAAAAAAATGGGTGCAGGTTTTTTTGGTGGCGAGGGTTTTATCCTCGAAAAACTAGAAGGCGATGGCATGGCTTTTATTCATGCAGGCGGCACTATCATAGAACGACAACTCAACAACGAAACCCTAAGAGTAGACACTGGTTGTGTTGTAGCATTTGAACCACAAATAGATTTTGATATACAAAAAGCAGGTAACCTCAAATCGATGGTTTTTGGTGGAGAGGGCTTGTTTTTGGCTACTCTCAGAGGCACTGGCAAAGTTTGGCTTCAGTCTATGCCTATATCAAAATTAGTTTCTGTACTGTCGCCAAGTGGTGGCAATAGTGGCCGAGAAGGGGGAAGTATTCTTGGTGGATTAGGTAATATTTTTGAAGATTAGGAGAATCATTATGAGTTATTAGTTATAAGTTATAAGTTATAAGTTTTAATTTTTCTAAAACTATAGATTTCGTTATCTAAGCCCCCTTTTTTAGGACTTGTACTATATATTCTATAAGGATTAATCTTTACATTCAAAAAAATAATTGAAATTGAAATCTAGAGTTTATATATTTTAAACAAATTGATAAAATTAAAATAAAATCTTACAAAATTATTTAAAAAAATGAAAGTAATATCACTTATAACTTTTACATTTCTAAGTTTTTATGGAAACTCAAAAGATATTATTCATAAAATTTCCATGTCAAAAGAAAAAATCATAATCAATGATTTCAACTATTCTATTACAAAAATACTAGATCAAAGATTAAATAGATTTTTGATTGGTAGTGTTCAAAAAGGATTAGCTAATAAAAGATTTCCTGCAGATTTTGAAAACAATTTACCAAATGAATTTGGAACATTAATTACAAACTCTAATCTAAATTCTAATAAATCTAACGAACTAGTAATAATAATAAATTCTTTATGGATAGATGAACGTACATCAGCATTTGAAGAAATAGGATTAGTTGATTTAGATTTTTATATAGCCAAAACAATAGATAGTAGCTATGTTATACTTGACGAGCAAGATATTTCTACCACAAAAAATACATTTGATGCCACCTCTGGCCATAGTAAAAGAATAGCTGAAGCAATTGAAATTGGCTTAAATAATTTTAATAAATTAAATCCACAAAAATATTTGAATGAAAAATATTTAGAAAAAAAATATAATAAAGATTCCACAATAGCCAAATGCAAATGTATAAAAAAAGGCATTTTTAATACTTCAGCTGATTTATTGCATAATGAAACAAATAAAAACAAAACTTTTTTTGATAAGGTTGAATATACTGAAATTAATGCAAGTATTAAAGATAGCTTGAAAATTAAAGAAGTTAGAAAAATTTTCGCCTTCTCAGATGGAATTGATATTTATATAAATTCGATGTGCTATGGAAATTACGAACCTAGAAATAATAAAAAAATGGGTTATCAATTTGGAAAAGCTAAACTAAATGGTACATTAATAATAATAGATGACAAGATAAATGACATGATGGGTAAAGTTGCTATGACTTCTGCGTTTGGACTTTTGGGGGCATTAGCATCATCAAATATGAAAATAGAAGCTAAATTTTTTATGGATTTAAGAAAGGGTGCAGTGTTGCCATTAAAAGTAAAATATGTAGAAATGGCCTTAGAAGAATTTCCAGAACTATTACAAAAATTTAAAAAATCGAGGCAAGATGATTTTGCAATAATCGCATTTTTAAATGAGATGAATAGAAGACTTGATGAAAATTCAAAAAAATAAAATAAACAAAAAAATGAAAAAATTTACATTTATAATTTCAACTGTAATTTCAGTCGCCATTTTAGCACAAAATTACCAAACATCTACCCAAACTGAAGGTGGATATTCTTACGAAATAGTGGCCAACGACCCTACTAATACCAGAATGTATACTCTAGGAAATGGACTTAAAGTATATTTATCAGTGTATAAAAATACGCCTAAAATTCAAACATATATTGCTGTGCGTGCTGGTAGCAAAAACGACCCAGCCAATACTACTGGCCTTGCCCATTACCTCGAACACATGGTTTTTAAGGGTACTTCTAAGATTGGAGCCGCTAACTGGGAAAAAGAAAAACCTATATTAGAGCAAATAGAAGCACTTTACGAAAAGTATAGAACCATAAAAGATACTTCAGAAAGAAAAAAAATGTACGCCAAAATTGATAGTATATCTGGTGTAGCAGCCAAATTTGCCATTGCCAACGAATACGACAAAATAGTAAGTTTATTGGGTGCAAAAGGCACCAATGCTTACACTTGGGTAGAACAAACGGTCTATGTAAACGAAATACCCAGCAATGAAATAGAAAGATGGGCGAAATTAGAGGCCGAAAGATTTGGAGAACTAACCCCTCGCCTTTTTCATACAGAATTAGAAGCAGTTTATGAAGAAAAAAATCGTGGCTTAGACAATGACATGAGTAAGGTTATCGAAAAAACTTTTGCAAGCCTATGGCCCAATCATCAATATGGATCGCAAACTACGATTGGCACAGTAGAACATCTCCAAAACCCATCGATAACTGAAATTAAAAAATATTTTTACACCTATTATGTACCAAACAATATGGCTATTTGCATGAGTGGCGACCTCGACCCAACAACCACAATACAAACAATAGACCAATTTTGGGGAGCTAAAATAGCAAAACCAATACCAGATTTTAAACCTTACCAAGAAACAAAAATAGAATCTCCCATACAGAAAACTGTATTTGGCCCTTCACAAGAAATGCTTTTTATGGGATACAGATTTCCTGGTGCTGAATCAAAAGACGCTCTGATTATGGAAATGTTTAGCAGAATTTTATCAAATGGCAAAGCTGGTTTGATGGACTTAAATTTAGTACAAACCCAAAAAGTACTTGGAGTTAGTGCTTTTCCATATAGAATGAAAGATTATTCTGGGGTTTTTATTTCGGCAAATCCTCGTGAGGGACAAACTTTAGAAGAAGTTAAAAATTTAATCCTTGCACAAATTGATAGTATAAAACAAGGTAAATTTGATGAAAAATTACTGAAAGCTATCATTAACAACGAGAAAATTGCCATGATGCGTGGCCTCGAAAGCAACGAAACAAGAGCTGATTATATGGTTGATGCTTTTATAAAAGGCATATCATGGAGTAATTATATAGCTGGCCTTGATGCTATGGCTGCAATCAATAAAAAAGAAATTATTACTCTTGCAAATACTTATTTTGGTAATAATTATGCCGTAATATACAAAAAAACTGGTAAAGATACATCTATAACCAAAGTAATAAAACCCAAAATAACTCCAGTTCCTGTCAATAGAGAAACCCAATCTGAGTTTTTAAAGAAAATTGCTAGTCAATCTCCTCCTAACATTGAACCAGTTTTTTTAAACTTCGAAAGAGATATGCAAACATGGAATTTGAAAAGTGGACTAGATGTATGGTATAAGAAAAATGAGGAAAATAAACTATTTGAATTACATTATAAGTATCCGTTTGGAAAAAATCAATTTCCAAAAATGGAGTTAGCTATTGGATACTTAAATTATTTAGGTACAGACAAAATAAATGCTACAACACTCAAATCAAAATTCTATGAATTGGGTTGCGATTACTCTATTTCAATTTCAGACGATAAAATTACAATAATTCTTACTGGTTTAGAAGAAAATAGAGTTGCAGCTACTACCCTGCTAGAACAATTATTAGCCAATCCTAAATCAGATGAAAAAGCCCTAAAAGAAATGATAAAAGGAATTTTAAAACAAAGATCAGATGCCAAATTAGATAAATCTACCATACTAAAAGCAGGATTAGGAAGTTATGCAAAATTTGGAGCTTTAAACCCTTTCACAAAAATTCTTACTGAAAAGGATCTCAAAACTACTACATCACAAAATTTAATATCATTAATAAAATCGCTAAAAAATTATGAACACCAAGTATGGTATTATGGCCCTGAAGACTTACAAAAAATAGCACCAAGTGTTTCATTACAACACAAAGTGGCAGATGTGTTGAAAAAAGCACCACCAAAAACAATCTATAAAGAAGAATCATTTTTGCAAAACGAAGTACTTTTTGTGCATTACGATATGGTACAAGCCGAAATGGTATTCCTCTCAAAATCAGTGCCTTACGACAAAAATATGAATGCCACTGCATCGCTCTACAACGAATATTTTGGAGGAAGCATGAACTCTATTGTTTTTCAAGAAATAAGAGAAAGCAAAGCTTTGGCTTATGGATGCAGCTCAAATTATAGAATTTCGGGCGACCTCAATTACAGCAACTACAATAGTTCATATATAGGTACACAAGCCGACAAAATGACTGAAGCCATACCAGCTATGCTTTCACTTCTTGCTACAATGCCGAAATCTGACATTTCTTTTGCCAATGCCAAAGAAGCCAAACTCAATGAATATAGAACTGACAGAATTACCAAAACAGGGGTTTTATACAGCAAAGAATTTATAGAAAAAATGAAACTTGATAAAGACCAAAGACCTGAAGATTTTGCTAAAATTCAAAAATTAACTTTTGAAGATATTGAAAATTTCCAAAAAAATTACATAAAAGATAAACCATACAAATTATTAATCATAGGTCATAAAGACAAAATTGATTTTAAAACCCTAGAAAAAATAGGCAAAGTAAAAACCTTAGAATTAAAAGATGTATTTGGATATTAAAATCTTAAAAATAAAATTATAATATTATTTTAATGAAAATATTACTTACTACGTTAAATGCAAAATATATTCATATCAATTTAGCGATACGTATGTTATATGAATTAAACAAACACCATAAAGAATTAACTTGGAAAGAATTTACTATCAAAGAAAATCCAATTGATATAGCGAATGCTGTTTTAGATAATGAAATAATTGCTTTTAGTTGCTATATATGGAATATTTCTCAAACATTGGCTGTTGCTAGAGAAATAAAAAAAATAAATAATAATATTAAAATATTACTAGGTGGCCCTGAAGTAAGCTACGAATACGATGATATAATAAATAAAGATGAGGTGGATTATATCATTATTGGAGAAGGCGAAATACCATTTTCAAATTTTTTGAATAATTATCCTAATATAGAAAATATTGGTAATTTAATTTACAAAAAAAACAATAAAATCAATTTATTACCACTAACCGAAACTTTTGACTTAAACTTATATAAAGGCATAAATCCTTACATCAATGATTCGCCCCAAGAACTATATAATAAAGTATGTTATATAGAAAGTTCTCGAGGATGTCCTTACAAATGCGAATTTTGCTTGGCAAGCCTCGATAATAATATGCGATATTTGCCAATGGATGATATCAAAGCACACCTTTTATATTTGATGCAACATGGACGAACAATTAAATTTCTAGACCGAACTTTCAATGTAAAAAAAACATTTACAATAGAAATTTTTGAATTTATACTTGCCAATTATAAGCCAGGACAAGTATTTCAGTTTGAAATTACTGCTGATATAGTACATCCTGATATTATTACTTACATCCAAAAAAATGTTCCAAAAGGTTTGATGAGGTTTGAGATTGGAATACAAACTGTAAATCAAAAAGCAAATTTACAAATTAATAGAAAGCAAAATTTTGATAAAACAAGTAATATTATCAAACAATTAGATTATATTATTGAAATGCACCTTGATTTGATTGTTGGCTTGCCCCTAGACGAATGGGAAGACATAAAATATAGTATAGAAGAGGTTTTTAAATTGCATCCACCAGAACTTCAGCTTGGGTTTTTGAAATTTTTGAAAGGTACACCCATGCGTTTAAAACAAGAAAAACATGGCTATATCTACGATCCAGAGCCACCCTACCAAATGATTGAAAGTAAGTATTTATCCAAAAATCAACTTCTACAAATAACATATCTAGAGGAATCTTTAGAAATATATTGGAATAAAAAAAGAGCCATTCATACATTAAAATATGTAGGTACTACTTATAGTATTTTTGATTTCTTACTATATTTAGGAAATTATTTTAAAGAAAAAAATGATTTCCATAAACATTCTCTCAACGATGTATACGATAATTTATACAATTTTTCAAAAATAAACTATCCAAATGATACAGTTTTGCTTCAACTTATTTCGATAGATTATTACTTACAAGCCAAAATTAAACCTCAAATTCGATATATTGAAGAGATTAGTAAAAACGAAAAACACAAAATAATTGAAAAACATGGACTCGACCACCACTTATATAGATTTATAATCATAGAAATAAATTTTGAGATAGAAAAATTTATCCAAAATAATGAAATAACAAATCAAAAATCGTATGTTGTATTTCAATACAATGGAACTGAAAAAGCAAAATTAGTTCTTTTAGAAAATAAATTATTAGAATCAATTTGATTGAAATAGGTATGGAAAACCATGAAGTAAAATTTTTGTTAATCACACCCCCATTTACACAATTAAACACCCCCTACCCTGCCACAGCCTACATTAAAGGATTTTTGAATACAAAAAATATAACCTCTTACCAAATAGATATAGGGTTAGAAGTAATATTGGAGATATTTTCAACCGAAGGATTTAAAAATATTTTTGAATATATTACATCAAAAAATAAAATATATTCTGACAATGCTACCAGAATTATAAACCTTCGACACGACTATATCAAAACAATAGAACCAATCATACATTTTCTACAAAATAAAAATCCAAACCTTGCTCATCTTATTTGTGAAGGAAATTTTCTGCCTCAAGCATCTCGTTTTTCTCAGTTAGAAGACCTAGAGTGGGCATTTGGAACAATGGGAATTCAAGACAAAGCGCGTCATTTGGCAACATTATACCTCGAAGATATTTCTGATTTAATTATTGAAGCTGTAGATCCACACTTTGGATTTAGTAGATATGCTGAAAAATTAGGACGTTCGGCTTCTACATTTGAGGAACTAAAATCTGCATTAAATAATGAAAATACTTACATTGATGCTATCACTTTAAAAATATTAAATGAAAAAATAAATACTTATAAACCAAAAATAGTTGCATTTACGGTTCCTTTTCCAGGCAATTTGTATAGCACTCTCAAATGTGGTCAGTTTATAAAAAAAAAAATTATTGATATAAAAGTTGCTTTAGGTGGTGGTTTTGCCAATACAGAACTAAGATCTATTTCAGATAAAAATGTATTTGATTATATAGATTTTATTACTCTTGACGATGGCGAAGCACCTATTTTGTGTCTTTTTCAATATGTAGAAAAAATAAGAAATATAGAAAAATTAAAAAGAACCTTTGTTTTAGAAAACGACAATGTTATCTATAAAAATGGTTCAGAAATGCCTGATTTTAAGCAAAAAGATGTAGGAACTCCAGATTATAGTAATTTAAAACTCAACGAATACATATCTGTCATAGAAATTGTAAACCCTATGCACAGATTATGGAGCGATGGTCGATGGAATAAATTGACACTGGCACATGGTTGCTATTGGGGAAAATGTACATTTTGCGATATTTCACTAGATTATATCAAATCTTACGAATTTACTACTGCAAAAGTAATAGTTGATAGAATTGAACAAATCATGATACAAACTGGCCAAACAGGTTTTCATTTTGTAGACGAGGCAGCTCCACCAGCTTTGATGAAAGAGGTAGCTTTAGAAATTTTAAAAAGAAATCTTACTGTAGTTTGGTGGACAAACATAAGATTTGAAAAAAGTTTTACCATTGATTTGTGTAGATTACTGGCCGAATCAGGTTGTATTGCAGTTTCTGGTGGCTTAGAAGTGGCCTCTGATAGACTTTTAGAATTAATCGAAAAAGGTGTTACTGTAGCTCAAGTGGCTAGAGTGGCAAACAATTTTACGCAATCAGGTATCATGGTTCATGCTTATTTAATGTATGGATTCCCTACCCAAACGATACAAGAAACGATTGATTCTATGGAAATTGTACGCCAATTATTCTCCAATGGCGTACTTCAATCTGGTTTTTGGCACCAATTTGCCATGACAGCTCACAGCCCAGTTGGTATGTTTCCCGAAAAATTTAATGTAAAAAAGAACTCAAATGTAGTAGGTACTTTTGCAAACAATGATATAGAATACAATGATTTGACAGGTTGCAACCATGATTTGTTTAGTGATGGATTAAAAAAATCTTTGTTTAACTATATGTACGGCATTGGTTATGATCTACCTTTACACAGATGGTTTGATTTTTTTACACCAAAAACTTCAATTAAACAAAATTATATTGAAAAAATCTTACTATTAAATGAAGACAAAAAAATTCAAACGAATGCTAAAATGGTATGGATTGGTGGTAAGGTAGCATTTACAACTGAAGTGAGTCAAAAAAATAAAACTTCAAAAGAAATGATTTTAATAATAAACAAAAAATCAAATGTAAGATTAAATTTTGAAATAATTTATAAAGAAATAATTGAAATTATTACTGAAAAAAAATATAACCCAATCTCAATTTCAATGTTAGAATCTACATATAATTTTTCAAAATTATTAACAGAGCAGTTTTTAGAAAGCAATACAATAAAAAATTTGAAAGGAAATGGGCTGATTATTTTATAAAAAAATGACAAAACTAACTTTTATTTAACTCTAATTTATCAACTACACAACTA
Organism: Cytophagales bacterium; assembly: GCA_013297755.1. Lineage (GTDB taxonomy): Bacteria > Bacteroidota > Bacteroidia > Cytophagales > UBA9547 > REAG01. Next base: position 50,474 of record JAAFIH010000026.1, on the reverse strand, counting down.
GCAACTGCATTTCCCATGACGTTGATACCAGACCTGCCCATATCCAATACATGATCTATACCTAGTAATAAAAGTAAACCTTCGGCAGGAATTTTGAAAGTATCCAACAGCCCAGATATTACTACAAGTGAAGCTCTTGGAACACCAGCCACACCTTTGCTAGCCAACAATAAAACTAACATCATAGAAAACTGAGATGCAAAATCAAAATTTAATTGGTAAGATTGAGCTATAAAAACTGTTGCAAATGTCATATACATCATAGAGCCATCGAGGTTAAACGAATATCCTAAAGGCAACACAAACCCCGAAATTTTTGAATTACAGCCAAATTTATCTAATGCAATGAGTGTTTTGGGATAAGCACTTTCAGAAGTAGCAGTACTAAATGCCAAAATCACAGGCTCTTTGATGTGGGAAAATAAAGTAATAAAATTTATTTTAAAAAAATAACAAACAATAGGTAATATTACAAAACCAAAAAACAATAAACACGAATAAAAACTAAAAATTAAATATCCATAGCCTTTCAAAATACCAATACCTTGCTTGCCTACTATTGATGCAATGGCTCCAAAAATAGCAAAAGGTGCAAATAACATCACATAATTAGTAATTTTAAACATAATTTCAGCAACAGATTCAAACAAAATAGTTACAGGCTTTCCTTTATCGCCTACTGCTCCCAAAGCTATGCCAAAGAAAATAGAAAATATTACTATGGGTAGGATTTCGTTTTTAGCCATAGCATCTACAATGCTTGTAGGAAAAATTCTAAAAATAAAACTTTTTAAATCTGTATTATTTTGAAGTACAGGTAATGCAGTTGAACTTGTTTCTGCCATAATTATATGCGTACCAGGCTGTAAAAAATTCACAAAAATCAACCCTAGTAATAAAGACACAAAAGTAGCTGCATAAAAATAAGCCATTGTTTTGATCCCAATTCTACCAACAGCACTCACATTGCCTAGTTTTGCAATACCAATGACCAAGGTAGAAAAAACCAATGGTGCCATGAGCATCTTGATTAATCGTAAGAAAATATCACTTAAAATCTGAAATTCTTGAGCTAATTTTGGTAAGAAAACCCCTATTATAAGCCCTAAAAACAAAGAAATTAAAACAATAACTAAAAACCTAGTTGATTTATTCATACATTAAAAATATTATTTTTTAATTAAATAAAAAACTGTTGTACTTAAAAAATCATTCAGAAATGGAATTTTAGATATTAATTTAAGTTGTACTCTTGGTTTCCATCCAAATTTATGCAAATAAATTGGATTTATCAGGTACATTAATTTTGAAGAAAAATTCATATTTGCTTTTTTAACATATTTTTCAAATTGAATAGTCGAAATAGCTGTTTGTTTTATTTCCAACAAATCATTTATTTTTTGGTTGGTTTCTCCAAATAATTTTAAAATTGATTTATATAAAAAAACTGGCAAAACATGAAAATAAGGCAAAAAACAGAGAAATTTAGATTTGCAAATCTGTTGATGGCCACCCCAAGGCATATACCAAGGCGGGAAACCAAAAAAAATCACTCCATCGTTTTTTAGGATTTGAGGCAAGTAAGAAATTATTTTTTGCTGGTCGTGAATGTGTTCGATAGTATCTTTTAAAATAATAATATCAAAATAGCTGGCAAATTCAGTATTAAAATCTAAATCATAAATATTTTTATTTATAAATCTAATCAAATTATTATCAACTTCATTTTTCATAAATATATTAGCATTTATTACTTTACTTTCGCTCAATTCTACACCTATACAATGACAACCAAGGTCTGTAAAGGCTTTTAAAACACCACCCTCTGCACAACCAATTTCTAATACTTTATGTGTATTTTTAATTTCAAACGATTTTTGTATAAATGGTATTATGTACGATTTTGAATTAGAATATTGATGTTCAAAATAACGTGGTTTATCTGTATGAAAACTAAAACTCATTTGAAAATTTACTTGATATCATACAAAAATATTAAAAAAATTGAATTTTGCTTCAAATTTGTAGATTAACTTTAGGTTGCATTGTTGGCCAAAAACATATCCACTTGGTTGGTCATGACAGCAGCATAAAAATTTTCGTCTGGCAAGGGTTGATTTTCATTATAAAAACAAAGTTTTAATCCATTTTCAAGCGTTTGATAATGTAAGTTTTTGCCTATAAATACAATTTTAGAAACTTTGGGTTCTTCTGTATTCCAACTACCGCCAGATTCAGTTATAAATTTGTCGCCAACAGATTGTAATATTACTTTTTCTTCAAATTCTTCGATTTGCAAAATTCCTTTTACACGATAAAATTTGCACAAATCGCCCTGAAGCATAGCGTTTAGCCAAATATCAAATCTTATTACATCTAAACTTTCTTCAAAAGTAAATGAATAACTAAAAATATTACTATGTATAGCAGCAGACATGCCTTGTTTTTGTAATAAAGATGTATTTGTTTGTGATGTAGAAATTGAAGAACTAATTTTAAAAGATTTTTTCTCTGAAATTACTTTTTCTATAATTTTATATGAATCGAAACTATTTCTATCAAAAAAATCTGAGTCATTTATTTTGGCATAATCTGTAAATAATATTTGAGCTTGCGTGTTTATTTTTGTAATTATATTTTTTACTACATCTTTTTGATAATCGTCCATTAAAGCCGATTTATTAATTAAAACCAAATCTGCTTGTATGATTTGTTTATTGGCTTCAATAGTTTCTATCAATAATTGTTCGATTCTTGGCCCATCAACTAACGTAATAATTGAATCTAATTTGAAAGCAGATTGAATTTTTAAATCAGCCAAAAAGCTAAACGCTACTGGGCCTGGGTCAGCTATGCCAGTAGTTTCTATTACTACATGAGATATTTGGCTAGAACTGTTGATTAATTTTGTAAGAATTTCTAGCAATTCTCCATTTAGTGTACAACAAACACATCCATTAGATAATTCAAAGATACCATTTTCTGACTTTACTATCAAATCAGAATCTATGGAAATAGAACCTATTTCGTTTTCGATGATAGCTAACTTTTTATTTGGATTATTCTTAATAATATGATTTAAAAGTGTGGTTTTACCAGCTCCCAAAAATCCAGTAACGATGCTTACAGGTATTTTATTCATTGACAATATGAGTAATATTTGGTATTAATATTTTAAAAGTTGTGCTTTGTTTGTAAACAGATTCTACTTCTATTTTGCCGCCTAGTTTCTCTATCACACCTTTTACGATATAAAGCCCTAAACCAGAACCTGTTGACGTAATATTTGCTCTGTAAAACATATTAAATATCTTACTAATATGGTCGCTAGGTATACCAGAACCATTATCAGAAATAACAATATTAGCTTCTATATCGTTGTAATTTATATCTATATTTATAAATTGATTTATCTTACTTGAGTCGTGATATTTTATTGCATTTGAAATAAGGTTACTAAAAAGAATATATATTCTCAAAACATCAGATTTGAATGCTATTTCAGTAGGGTTTATATGAATATTAAAAGTAATTTTATTGGCATTAATCAAGTGATTTAAATTAGATATTTGTGTGTTAATAATCTCTTTAAAATTGATATTTTCAGGTTTAATTTCTATCCTTGAATTGCGTGAATAAAGAATTAAATCATCTATTACATGAAGTAATTTTTGAACACTTTGTTGCATCAAAGGTACATATTTTATAGCGTTTGAATCTGTATTTTCGACAACAGTTACATTTAAAAGACCCAAAATAGAAGTCAGAGGCGACCTCAAATCGTGCGATGCCCTATATACAAAGCTATCAAGCTCTTCATTGGCAATTTTTAAGTCTTCGTTAGCAGAAATTAATTTCAATTCAGTCGATTTTCTACTTGAAATATCAGAAATTCTTACTAAATTACATATTTTATTTTCAATCAATATAGGTGTTGAAATTAAATGCCCCCAAAATATTTTATTTTTAAAAGTAATATATTGAAATTCATAATCTAAATTCTGTTCTTTATCATTTTTGTATTTTATTTCTATTCTTTCAGACTCAGAGAGTGGTTCAAAATGTAATTTTGTGCCATCAAAACCAATCAAATCAGCTTTTTGGTTGGCCTCAAATAATTCTACTGCCCTCTTGTTGCAATCAATAATTAAAAGTTTAGTTTTATCAACTATAAAAAGTGCATCAACCGAACTATTAAAGATAAATTCAAATTTTGATTTTTCAAGATCTATTTTTTTTAATATTTTAATATTATTGATCATAAAATAAATAAATAGAAGACCAATAAAAAAAACTAAAAGGGTATAGGGTAAAACTGAAACACAAAAGTCAAAAGAGTTATAATGCAAAAAAAAAGCATAAAAACAAATATGAAAAATAATCCAAAAAAGTATGGTAAGGGTAAAACTATTTAAAATTTTGAAATTATAATACATCTAAGAAACTAAATTAAGTTGTGTTCTTTAAAAAAATATCTCAAATAAAAACTATAAAAGTCAATAAATGATATATCATATACTATTATTAAAAAATTTTGTTTGGTTTAACATACTATTTTAACTAAAAAATTTATTACCAAAAATTATGACTTTTTAAATTAAGTCAAAAGATGCTTTATCCAATTTTAAATTCTGAAAAAATTAGTGCTAAAAAAGGCTTATATAAAATAGAACCCTTTGTCAAAAATAGCAATCATTAATAAACAAAATGTAAAAATCGAAAAAATAGTATATTTTTGTAAAAAAAATATTTATGAATTTAGATCAGACAAAAAATCTGAATAGCCGTATTGAGGCTTTGGGGAGGTATCTTTGACTACGACATCAAACTAGAACTAATCAAAGAACAAGAACGAAACACAACAGCACCCGATTTTTGGGACAATTCGCAAAAAGCCGAAGAAGTACTCAAAGGCATTAGAATGTATAAAATGTGGACAGACCCATTTACAGAAATTCTGAAACAAAAAGCCGAAGTTGAGGTATTGATTGAGTTTTTAGAAGCTGGTGAAGCAACAGAAAATGAAGTTCAAAAAGAAATAGATGTACTAGAAATATTACTAGAACAATTGGAGCTAAAACGTATGCTCAATGCCGAAGAAGACCAAATGGGAGCCGTATTGGAAATAAATTCTGGTGCAGGCGGCACCGAAAGTCAAGATTGGTCTGAGATGCTCATGCGAATGTACATCATGTATGGTGAGCGAAATGGATACAAAATTAGAGAAATCGATCGACAAGATGGCGATGGTGCAGGTATAAAATCATGTACGATAGAGTTTGTGGGGCCTTTTGCCTATGGATACCTCAAAGCTGAGATTGGCGTCCATAGATTAGTAAGAATATCTCCGTTCGATTCCAATGCTCGAAGACACACTTCATTCTCGTCTGTATTTGTTTATCCCATTGCCGACAATACCATAAAAATAGAAATCAATCCTGCTGACATCGAATTGCATACCTCAAGATCTGGTGGAGCAGGTGGGCAAAATGTAAATAAAGTAGAAACAAAAGTTCAACTTACCCATAAACCAACAGGTATAGTGGTAGTTTGCCAAGTAGAAAGATCGCAAAATGCCAACAGAGAAATGGCGATGCAGATGCTAAAATCAAAATTGTATCAATTAGAACTCGACAAACAAAATGCAGAAAGAGATAAAATTGAAGGCACAAAAAAGAAAATAGAATGGGGTTCGCAGATTAGAAATTATGTGATGCACCCATACAAATTAGTAAAAGACGCTCGTACAGGGGTAGAAACTTCTGATGTGCAAGCAGTAATGGATGGCAACTTAGATAATTTTATTAAGGCTTGGCTGATGGAAAATTAGTAATAAAATATTGAAATATTAATTACTTAAAATTTTACTCTTTTATTTTAAATTTAAAATATGTGTGTATCTTTGTGATATGAAAAATGTAATTTGTACATTTATTTGTATTTTTTCGATATCAACCTTGGCTCAAAACGGCTTTACTCAGGCAGATAGAGAAAATATTATTCGTATTCAAGTTCAAATGCAAGAGGGTTTTAAGCGATCTGACGAGAAATTTGAAATGATGCAAACTCAAATAAATGAAATAAGATTACAAATTGATGACACTAGAAAACAAATTGATGATACTAGAAAACAAATTGATGATTTCAAAACGACCTCAACAACCATGATTCTAATTTTATCTACAAGTGTACTTGCAGGATTTATATCTATTTTTGGTCTTATACTATGGGACAGACGCACTTATGTAGCAAAAGTGAACGAAGAGCAAAGCCAAATTGTGATAACATTAAAATCGCAACAAGAAAAAATATCGTTGTATGAACGCATTTTCAAAGAAGTATCAAGTGGAAAACCTTTAACACCTGAATTATTGCATCAATTTGGAATTTAAAACAATTAAAAACAACAAAATTTACAAACAATCAAAATGAAAAAAACAATCTCAGTTTTATTAGTTGCTTGTGCAGTTGCCACAAGTTATGCACAATTAACAAATGCCATTCTTTTTATGCAAGATGGCCAAATACGTCAAGCCAAAGAAAATATTGATAAATATATGGCCAAAGAAAAATCGGCCACAGATGCCAAAGGTTGGTTTTATAAAGGTAATATTTACGAAGCCATAGCATTTAGCAAAGATACTTCTGTTACAAAACTTGAATCAAAATCAAACGCTATCAAAATTATTGCAGAAGCATACAACAAATCGCTTTCGCTAGATAAACCTAATGGAGAATTTGCCAAACAAATCCCCAGCCGATTGGAAGGAGTACGTGCTACCACATTTAATAATGGAATAGAAAAGTACAACGAACAAGACTATCCAGCTGCACTCAATTTTATGACTTTGGCCTCTATGGTAAACCCAAATGATACCTCTTCTGTAATTACTGGTGCCAATATAGCCATACAAGCCAAAGATTATGTATATGCCAAAGATGCTCTTACCAAATTTATTGGTATGGGCAACAAAGCCAAAAAGAATTACAGCCAACTATATTATATACTGAAAGAAGAACTAAAAGACAAAGAAAATACTGCTAAAGTATTGGCCGAAGCTAGGGCTTTGTACCCAACAGATAGCTATTTTATGGCCGAAGAAATCAATCAAGCATTAGATGCAGGCAAAAAAGATGAGGCTATTACAAAATTAAACGATGCCATAAAAAATGATTCCAAAAATGCTGCCATGTATCTTTACAACCTTGGAATACTCTACAAACAAAGCAACGATGGTGTAAAAGCAAAAGAAAATTTCCAAAAATCACTCGAAATAGACCCTACTAACGAAGGCTCAAACTATATGATGGGATTTATTTGTTTGGATGAAGGCGATAATTTGAACAAAAAAATCAATGCCATGACACTAAAAGACTACAATACAACAGGCAAATCACTTGAGCCCAAAAGAGATGATTTGTATAAATCTGCTATTCCATATTTAGAAAAATCTTACGATGTAAGCAAAGATGCCAAACTTAAAACTCAAATTAATAATTTATATACAAAAATGAAAATAAATAAAAAAATTGAGTAATATTTAATAAAAAATTAAAAAATTAAAAGGTCTGCATTTATTTTCAGACCTTTTTTTGTTTAAAATAAGTAAAACACAAATGTCTAAAGTAAATTTGGTATGTATTTTTTTAGTAAATTGTTGCATATCTTACTCTCAATATGTACTTAAAGGTAATATTGTACATATCGAAAACAAAGAACCTATCATAGGTGCTACTATATATTTGATTGAATTAAACAAAATCACTACAACTGATATTGATGGAAATTTTGTATTTTCAAATATTTCAAAAGGTAATATTACATTAGAAATAAAATATGTTTCTCACAAAACTATTGTTGATAAAATAACCATAGATAGCTCATATTCAGTAAATTACACTATGGAAAACTCGGCTCAATCTTTGGACGAAGTCATAGTGAGTGGAGCCAACAGTCGTACTATCATCAAAGAAAGTCCATTGGCAATTAGCACATTTTCGCATCTACAGTGGCTTCAAGGAAATGCCACAAATCTGACTGATGCTATTGCCAAACAACCAGGTATGAGTCAAGTAACTACTGGAAGTCAGCTATCAAAACCTATGATTCGTGGGTTAGGATTCAATCGAGTGATTACCATGCACGATGGAGTGCGGCAAGAGGACAACCAATGGGGCGAAGAACACGCCATACAAGTAGATGAGTATTCGATAGATAGATACGAAATCATACGAGGTGCAGGCAGTTTGATGTATGGATCTGATGGACTTGGTGGAGTGATGTCGCTGTTTTCGCCAAGAATTATCGAAGAAGGAAAAATACAAGCAAAAACTCTATTAAATTACCAAACCAACAATCAAATGTATGGTATTACTGGTATGGTTACAGGCCATCAAAAAGGAATAGTTTGGCGAATGAGATTATCTCACAAAAACGCAAATAATTACCAAAATAAATATGATGGTGCTGTATTTGGTTCAAATTTTAACGAACATAATATCAATGGTATGATAGGATTGCAAAGAAAATGGGGATATTCTCATGTCTATTTGTCGAGTTTCAACAACAAAGTAAATATTATAGAAGGCACAAGAGACAGTATTGGTAAATTTAAAACGCAAATGTTACAATCCAACCAACAAATCATAGAAAAAACACTTTCAGACGATGAGTTAAATACAAGAGAAATAAATCCATCATCGTCTCAAAACCTTACTAATCAAAAAATTTCTTGGAATAATTACTTATATCTTGGCAAAACTACCTTGCAAGCTATTATTTCAATGGCTCAAAATCACCGCAAGGAATATGGCGATATATTTCAACCAAATATTCCTACTTTATATTTTCATTTGCAAACACTCTATTACGACCTCAAATGGCATCCTATTTCAAGTCAAAATACTGAAATCACTATTGGCAGTAATGGAATGTATCAAACCCAAACCAACAAAGGTGCTGAAGTGCTTTATCCTAATTATCAAATGCGTGATAATGGAATATTTATTTTCTCTAAACAAAAATTTAATCGATGGCACCTTAGCGGTGGCCTTAGGGTTGATAGTAGAAATTTGCAAATAGATAAACTTTTTGTAGATGATAATGGCAAATTTCAATCTACAAATAGCCCCAACTCTACTGTAAGATTTTCGGGGTTTAACAAAGATTTTAATAACTTTACAGGAAGTGTGGGTTTGGTATTTTTTGTATCAGACAAATTACTTTTCAAAACAAATTTAGCTCGTGGATTTAGAGCCCCAACAGTGCCAGAGATTGCATCTAATGGCGAACATTCTGGCACTTTTAGATATGAATATGGTAATATTAATCAGAAATCTGAAACTTCTTTTCAATCAGATATTGGTATGACTTACGAAAACAAAAACTTTTATTTTGATGTCAATTTATTTCAAAACAGTATTTCAAATTATACTTTTAGCCAAAAAATATTGTCAAAATTTGGGGGCGATAGCTTAGTAAATCCTTTGAGTGCAGTGCCTACTTTTCAGTATGTGCAAGGAAATGCCATTTTGTTTGGGGGCGAAGCAGTGGCTACTATCAGTCCCGAAAATGCTAGATGGATAAGTTTTACACAAAATTTTTCTATTGTTAGGGCTCAAAATTTGAGCAATAATAGTGATTCTGCACGATATTTGCCTTTTATGCCTGCTCCAAGGTGGCTTTCGCAAATAAAATTTACAAAAGATAAAATGGGTAAATTTTTAAAAAATTCTTACGCAAGTCTAGAGCTTGAAACTACCCAAGCTCAAAACCAGTATTTGAAAGCAAATCAAACAGAAACTGCAACTCCAGCTTATGCACTGTTAAATTTGGGTGTTGGTTCAGAAATTGTAATTAATAAAAAAAGTAATATTGTTTCAATATTTTTATCAGTTAATAATATTTTTGACCAAACCTACCAATCACATCAAAGTAGGCTCAAATATTTGGATATAAACCCACTAACAGGGCGTAGAGGGGTATTCAACATGGGTAGAAATATAAACATAAAATTGGTATTAACTGGATTTTTAGATAAAAAAAAGTAATAATTTATTAATATTAAAAATCTAAAAAAGTTATTTCCATTTATATCTACCGCCAACATAAATCATAGCTCCTGTGATTGGAGCCCAAATTTGAGCAGCATCAAAGCCTTGATTAAAAGGATTTTGGGCATTTATAATTGCCAAATCTTGTCGAAAACCTGTCAAGTTTTCGCCACCTATGTACATATCAAACCAATGTTTTTGCTCAGAACCAAACGATTTGCTGAGTTGTGCATTAACAGTAATAAAATCAGGAGAATATTTTTGGGCATATTCTACAGTTTGTGGTAATAATTTTGGTCCATTCCAATTGAGAGTGGCATCAAATTTGAATTTAGAACGGGTTTCATAGCTTGCATTTACAAAAAAACGATGTTTTGATATAAAAGGTCGTTGTTGCCAACCAGAAATATATTTGGTTTGCACATCATAAAAACGATAAGCCAAGCGAATATCTAATCTTTTAGCCAATTCGTAATTAAATTCTGCCTGAAAACTATTGGCATAACTTTGTCCGCTCAATACATAATATTGGATTTTGGTATAATCAGAAATAATATCAGCAACTACTTGTTTTTCAAAATCTGTACGATAAAAATCTAGTGTAATATTACCTTTTCTGTAATTTAATCTGAAATCTTGGACAAAACTCAATCCATAATTCCATGCAATTTCAGGAGTTGAAATTCCGTAAGGATATTTGTCAATTTCATAATTTCCTGTAAAGAAATCCGTTCGACCTGATATAAAATACCCAAAATTATCTGCAATAATATTGGCAGTACGAAAGCCTCTACCTCCTGAAAAACGAATATGCGTTTTTTCGGATAGGTCATATTTCCCATGTAGGCGAGGAGATATTTGTAGTCCAAAATAGTTGTGATAATCTGCACGAAGCCCACAAATGACAGTAAGTTTTGGCGAAATCACCCATGTGTATTCCCCAAATACTCCTGGTACAATTTCGGTTCTTTTTAGTGGACTATATTTTGTATTTGAAATGCCATTTGATTTAAAATATTCAAAATATTTATCTTCAATAAAACTAGTTCCAATCCTACATTTGTGATTAGTGTTTCCTATTATAGATTGATAAATAAAATTAGCATACACATTTTGTTGATTTCCTTTATATAATCCTCCACCAAAACTTTGGTTTTGATTATGTTCTAAAAAGCTGATCTGCAAACCCATACTTTTATATTTTTTATTTGGAAATACATATCCTATCTTACTAAATAGTTCTCCTCTTTGGGTAAGGTTTTCGATTTTATAAAGTTCTGGTAAATTTACCTTTTGGTGTCCAATATGCTGACTTAATGAATCATTATATTGATATTGCCCACCAAATCGTTCGTCCAAAAGTAATTTTCCACCAAATTGCACCACCCAATTTTTGTTTTCATATTTCCATCTATTAATTGCATTTATTTGCCTACCCATAGGCATATCCATAAAATTATCTTTATTAAAATCCATAACTGTTTGCATATTATCGCCATGCAAAAGGGTGGCTGTACTCCATTTTTGGTTGATTTTTGTGGCTATGTTTAAATTTGCTTCTACCCTACCAAACGAATTTACGTAGGTATTGGCATACACTTTTTCTCCTTTTTTTACGGTAATTTCTGGTTTTTTGAGTTCGATATTTATTTGCCCTGTTATACTTTCGTAGCCATTTGCCACAGAGCCAATGCCTTTGGTAACTTGTATAGATTCTATCCAAGGTCCAGGAATATAGCTCAAGCCATAAGCACTTCCCAAGCCACGAATATCTGGCATGTTTTCTGTAGTGATTTGGGTATAAATACCCGAAAGCCCCAGCATTGAAATTTGTTTTGCACCTGTAACAGCATCTGCAAAATTGACATCTACCGAGGGATTGGTTTCAAAACTTTCGCTCAAATTGCAACAGGCAGCTTTAAAAAGCTCTTTTTCAGTCATTATTTTGGTGTTTAATGCACTCAAAGCATTGATAGAACTGCTACTTATGCGTTCTGTAATTTCTACTTCTGATAATTCTTTTGAGTTTTGAGAAGCCAAAATTATTCTCAGTTTTTCAGTTCCTTTTACTAAAATAGTGTCTGATTTATAACCCAAATAACTGACAATGAGTTTGTTATATTCAGGTTGCATGGCAATCGTAAATACACCACTTGTGTCAGTTACTGCTCCCAAACTTGGGTTGCCAAGCCAATATACAGGGGTACCCACTAAAGGAAAAAATACACCTTTTTGTGATTCTTCCATAACTACTCCACGAACAATTTTTGATTGACAAAACAAGCAAAAGGTTGATAATATAAAAACTAAGGTAAGTAATTTTTTCATTTTTAATTTGATTTTGAATGTGTAAAAAGGTACTGCGAACTTTAATTGACAAAGTCCCTATTTTTAGTAATATTCGATTAATTGTATTATTTAAATTGATTCCTTCCTCTTTGGGTTAATTTATGAGAATAATTCCGTTTTTTGAGGAGATAACAGCTTTTTAATTATTCACAAAAGTTTTTTTGCTTAATTTTTTTGGCATTTCTTTGGGTTTGTGTTATAAAATATATGCTTTATCCAAGTGCTTTTCTTTTGTTTTCTTTCAGCTTCTTATAATAAGCTGGAGAAAACCCAGTTATCTTTTTAAATTGACCAGAAAGAGCCTGTACACTACTGTAGTTCAACAAATCTGCAATTTGATTCAAAGAATATTCATCGTACATCATCAATTCTTTTACCCTTTCTATCTTTTGTAAAATAATGTATTTTTCGATTGTAATATTCTCGATAGAAGAAAATAGATTACTCAAATAACTGTAGTCAAGCCCTAGTTCTTTTGATAAAAATTGAGAATAATTAACATGTATATTATTGTTTCTATTTTGAATTAAGTCAATAAGGAGGTTTTTTGTACGCTCAATAGTCATTGATTTCTTATCATCAATTAATGCAAATCCAAGCCTTAAAAGCTCATTCTGTAATTGAAGCCTTTGAGTACTTGAAAGTTCATTTTTGAGGTTTACTTCGCCTAAAGCCACTTTGAAATCTACTAATTCCATGCTTAACAAAACGCTTTCTACTGCCATTATGCACCTAGAGCAAACCATGTTTTTGATATTAATTTTAGTATTTTCCATTTTTAGAATAAATAGGGAGTTTCATTTTCTGAAACTCCCATAAATTGATACTACTTAATTTTCATTTCTTTACCTTCTTTTTTCATTTGTAGACAATGAAAAGCACAAGCAGCCAGGGCTTTGTAATTTTCATGGATTAATAAAACCACGTTGCCTTTATCATCATTTACCTCACAAATTCCATTTGAAGGTGGACAAACTGTAAAGTTTTTACCAAAATAAGTATCAGACAACAAATACATGAAGTTTCAGTGGCTTCTTGTTGTAATTGTCCCAATTTGTACACCATCTCTAGTTTTGAAATACCTGATACGTCTATTTTAGGTGCTTTATAATTTTGGGCAAACACCCCTGTAATGGATATAAATATATATAGACAAATTTGGGGTATCAGGGCAAACGAATCTAAGATTTTTTTTAAAATAAATACCTTTTTTTTTAGCCCCACCCCAACCCAATTTCTGTTACAATGCCACAGAATCCAAAAGGGAGGGACTTTTGATACTAATATTTCTTAAAATATTATTTTTAAAGTAATATTTTATTATTATAAACTATAATATTTTTAAATGCGTTTGCCCTGTGGGGTATAGCCTTTTAAGATTATTTTTTAAGAGCTCTATCGTATTGGCAACAACCAGGTAGTTTTTTATACATTTTGTCTTGGGCTCTTACCTGTTCTGTATCGTAACCTACAGCTGCAATTGCTTTGTGAATAGCATCTGATTTAATGGTGTGGATATCAAATGTAACTGAAGCTATTTTGGTATCTACGTTCCATTCTCCCTTTTTTACACCCTTTATTTTAAGTGCATTTTCAATTCGAGCTTTACACATTTCACAATTTCCCCATACTTTAAATGTGATGGTTTCTACATGCTGTGGAGCGTTTGCCCACATAATTATTGATGTCAATAACATCAAGGCGATTGTTTTTACAGTTTTCATAAATTATTGAATTTTAAATAAATGGATAAAATAGTTTACTCTTTAATTACAATTCCATTAGGCTTAGTACCTACTGGAATTTCTTTTGTTTCTTTATGACTCATCACATCAACAACTGACACTGTATTGGCTGTTTGGTTGGTAACATAAGCAGTCATTTCATCTTTTGTAAAGGCTATGGCATGCGCTCCTTTTCCTGTTTCAAAAGCTGAGCCATGCATCCACATTTTCATAGTGTTGTCAAACATCCAATAATGCACTTTGCTATTGTCGGGGTCGGTAACCCAGAGCTCATTCATTTTACTATTATAGGCTGCAAAACCTGGCATAAATCCCAAATCTATTGTACCTGTTACTGACATGGTAGCTACATTGATAATTGAAATAGATTTCCCTTCTTCATTATCTACATACATATTACCATCAGAACCCGTCCAAGCCCCTACAGGGTCTGCACCAACTTTGAGAGTCGCCATAATTTGTTTGGTAGAAGCATTGATAATTGTTACAGTGCTATCGTGCCCATTGGCAGCAAAAGCCATACTTCCATCATAAGAAAATGTAACCTCTGCAGGTTGTCCACCAACAGCAATAGTTTTTTTCAAGGCATAATTATTGGCATCATATACCAACACTTTACCTGATTCTTCCATTTGTGCTGTCCAAATTTCGCTTCCATCTTTTGAGAAAGCTGCATTGTGGTTCATTACAGGCAGTTCTATTATTTTGGTAATCTTTCCTTTAGTGGCAACTACTAAAGCAATATTTCCTTTCATCCCTGCCATTCCGCCACTGTGTCCTGCACTTAAATCCATGCCAGGAACTCCAATTGAAAGTATGGTTTTAGAAGGATTTAAGTAAATATGATGTGGCCAAGAAATGCCAGTACTCATATTCATGCCATCGTGAGAGGCATCTGCCATTTCACCTAGTTTGATTACTTCTTTTACTGTATTGGTTGCTAAATCAATCACATATACATCATTGCTTTGTCCGTTTACAACATAAGCAGCTGGATAATTGATATTGAGTTCAGGGATTGGTGTAGGATTATTCATGTTATGATTTTTACATGAAATCAAGCCCATAGCCAAAACCCCTGCTATTGCAGAAATTTTGATAGTTTTCATTTTTAAATGGATTTTATTTGAGAAATTGAATTAAATTCTGTGCGAAGAATACAGTAGGCTCAAATAAGATAGGTACAGAAAAAAGTAATTTTATCATTATTCCACTTTGGAATATCAGGGTTAAAATCATAGCAAATTACTACGACATTACTCCAAAGGCTCGAAAGTTGAAATTCAGGAAAGATGTGATTGAAATTAATTGAAAAAGCAGGAAGATCAATAGCTGTTTTTGCAGAATGCTGATGATCATTATCGATTTTGAAACATGAGCTAATGTCTTTGCAGCAACCTTTCATAGGTTTGCCTCCACACATGCTACAAGATTTTTCTTGCTGACTAGATAGCTTTACTGAAATGAGTTTGCCTCCACAATAGTGCTTACTTAGGTTTATACCTATGCTAAAAGCAAGGTATGTAAGTAAAAGCGATATGGAAACTATTTTTTTCAAAACACTAAATTTTTATTCTACAAATATACATATATAAAACGTACCATATTTTATAAAATTTCATAAAAGAGTTATAAAATTTTTGGGTAAATAATTTCATCTTAAAGTATAAGCCACTTTAATGCTCCTATACGTATATTTTATTAAAATATGGTATTAATAAAACAACTAAAAACTGCAAGAATATAAATCAATAGAGCAATAAATTTTTAATTTTTTGCTGATCTACATTAATAAAACATATTATTTCTGTTTCAAATCCTTTATTTTATCTCTTATATACCCATTTTCTTTTATTGCTAGCGATTTTTCAAACATTTCGATTGCTTTTTCTTTTTCTCCAATCGTTTTATAGTATTCTCCCATAGTATCATATACATTATAACTTTGGGGATATAACTCTATGTTTAATTTTAGGCATTGATAAGATTTATCTAATAATTTTATTCCCATAAATCCATAACCTAACTCGTTTAAAAGTTGCTCTGGTGGAAGAAAATCATAACCAATTTCTTTAGAAACTTTTTTAAAATGTTTAACCAATACAGAGTCTACGTTTTTTAAGTTAAAATCACATAATAATTTTCCAGATGGTGGTTTGAAATAATCAAAAATAATAGTATTACTATTTTTTCCATGCTTTTATGATGTTTTATAAAAACCTTATTTATATCCATAAATCCTCATTTTTCCAATTTATAAGTGATTTTTTGCCATCTGTTGTTGGTATTCCCATAAATTGAATAGGCACACTAGGATATTTTAAAAATAATGATTCTAATTTTTGTTTAAAATGATTTGTTGGATTTGCAGCATGAAGTAAGTATTTTAAAATACTCAAAAAATAAAAAGTTCGATGATTATTACTATCAAATGCTTTTTGTAACCAAGCATTTTTGGGTTTTTGCAATACATCAGGTTTTATAGCAAATTCTCTATTCCAAAGCCTACTATGGTGGGCACAAATATTGCGTACATAAACCAATGTATGCAACCAAGAAGAAAAAATACTGTGATGCAATCCAAAAAATACAGCAATATTTTGTTTGTCTGCATTATGTTTGATAGCTGCAAAAAGCCTAGAAAGTTCGCCCAGGGTTAGCAACTCTATACACATCCAACTTGGTGGATTTTTGGGTTCACAATACGTTGATTTATAGTGTTTTATAAAAACTTCAGGATGTTTTGCCGATATACTTTTGAGTATTGTAGATTGCATTTCTGCATAAATATCTGTAATACGACCCGTTTTGGGATTTGTAAATAATGGTCTAAAAAGATCTGGATTATCTTGCCAATGACCATCTGCATATTGGGTCGAAAGTGTATAAATTAATTGTGTCCTGATAGCAATTTCTATCCATTCGATAGCATCAAAGACCAAAAGACGCAATTCTCTATCAAACAAATACAAATCTAAAACTTGCTCAAACGAAGTATTAGGATTGAAAACATCTTTTGTGTTTTGAAATGGAACAAAATAAGCACTAAGGCGATAATAGCTTATTTGGCTCAAATAATTTACAGCCTCTTGCTCATTAGAAATGACTAATCCTCTACTTTTAAGTAGTTGTATTTGCTCTGAATATAAAAGTGGTTTCTTGGTATAAGGCTTCATTCCAAAGCATATTAAGGTGGGCTATAAAAGAAAAAACCCCCCAAGTGTGCTTTATTGCTAAAGCCTGGAAGGTATATTAAGTTGATATGTAGTATCTTTTGGATACTTACATAGTTATATACGTATTCATGCCACAAAAGTAACATATATTTTCAAATCCACAAAATATTTTCAAAATATTTTCAAAATATTTTAAAGAAAATTTCATATCTACATAAATATTCCAATCTTAGATTTGACAACTTTTTGAAATTTGTCAAATCTTAAACAAATAAATGGTTATTTTCGTGAGTATTGGCAGCAACCAGGCAAATTGCTATAGGCTTTGTCATCGCCTTTTTGCTTTTCGGTGTCGTAGCCAGAAGCAGCTATGAGTTCGTGCAATTTGTCTTCTGAGATTTTATCTGATTGATAGCTAATTTCTATCATTTTGGTTTCTGTACTCCAATTGGCGGCTTTCACACCTTTTACATCCAAAGCTGTTTCTATGGTTTTTTTACACATGTCACAGTTGCCATACACTTTGAATTTTGCTTTTGTGGTTTGTGCATTGGAGTTACAGAAAGTAAATAGCATCATAAATGATACTAAAAATATGATTTTTGAGAGTGTTTTCATGTTAAGTGTATTTAAATTAAGGTATATTATTATTTGTTACTTCCAAAACTAGATAACTAATCTATAAAAAGGATTTACTTCATAAATATTGTAGGAATCAAATTTATAAAAATATATTTTATACACAAAATATAGTAAATATTATTTTAGAAAAAAAACATGATATTATTGTATTTAAAAAAAATATATTACTAAAAACTAAGATAAGCTAAATCTAAATCTTACGCCAAACTGAAATGATGAAGATTTAAAAAGATTAGTTTGCTTGGGTTGATTTAGTCTATATTCACAATAAATTTGAATATTGAGCCTTTGATTTAGCTGATAACCAATATTGGGGGTTACTTGATAAGTTATCAAACCCTGGGTTAAGAGGGGTTTTCCATCTATTTTTCTTTGCACTATGCCAGATTCTCGCCTCGATATATCTACCCTAAATTGTACATCGTTTTTGATTACAATCTCTCGACCACGATACAAAAATGGTAGTTTCATATTGCCTTTGGTATAACCAAAACCAAACACAAATTCCTCGTTTCTATTGTCTGTTATTTGATTGTTGCTGATACTCAACATTACATTTCGATCTGTTTTGTATTCGGCTCTAAAATTCATATTATTTTTTGTTTTAAGATTTACGCCCAAAAGTGGTGCAAATCGTTCTACAATCGACACTGATGATATATTATTGATGGGCCTAAAAAATCCATTTGAATCTGCAACTGAGGCATATTGGTATTCTAATGGTGAAGATTTTTTAATCGTTTCGGGGCCATAGTATAAGCCATTGCTCACATAATTTGCCACATTATATGTAGATGTGTAGGCGTGTGTGATACTGATGGTAGGAAATATTTTTTTAATCCCTGGAAATAAAGTGGGTAACCCTGCATAATCCAAACGCCAGTTGGGCAGTGGGATGCGAGGAAATGCTGAAACTGAGCTTTTTTTGGGGTCTTTGCCTGCATAAGCCGCCAAAAAAGAGGGTATCAATACTTCTTGGCTGTTGATAGTATAGCTGTAAGATTTTATTGGATTCTCTTCTGACAATCGTTCTCGAAAAATATCTCTGTTTCGCTCAAATTCCGAAAAAGTTTCATTGGTATTATCAGGGTTGTCTCTTACAAAAAATGTTCCAATCGATAAGTAAGAAATACTATAACTACCTGAACGTGTGGGTGCCAATGACTCAAAAATAACACTATCTCTTAATCCTTCATTTCTGGCTCTTGATGATTGATCTGCATTGTATTTATACAATTCTTGGTAAGAAAAAGCATTTGTTACTTTAGCATCTAGCTGTATTCTAAACTCTTTGAATGGCTCTATGGTGGCTCGCCCAGTGATGTTTATAGATTTGTTTTGTGTTACAAAATTACTTAATAATTGGCCTCTTGACATATATTTTGAAGCAAAATCTACCTCTTTATATATATTATCGTCTTGGCTGCCAACAATAAATGGTATAAATTCGGTATACAGGCTTCCATTATTTTTTTTATCATCCATACCCAAAATTCTAGGGCGACCTTTATAGCCAGGCAATACAGTTCCCTCTGTTTGTTGATAGGTTGCATTGACCGATTTTACCATCATGAGCAATCGCATCACAAATTTTAAACCTTTGAGTTGGGGTGGTGGCGGTGGCAGTTTCTTTTTAGAGGTGTCGGTGGGCAATGGTGGCGGAGGTGGCGGTGCCGATGCCTGATTCATTTTTGCCAAAAAAGGTATTTTTGAGTATATTTTTTGCAAATCTGCACGTGCGTTCAATGTCAAATCTCGGTTGTTTTGGGCTGTATTTCCCAAAGAATCTGATATGCCCACTGCTCCAGCATTCCAATTATAACCTGCATTATAAGAAGCATCTGCCGACAAAAAACTGGTCAATGGAAATTTATCCAACGGCAATCTATAATTAATTCTTACATTCTGGATAAATGTTTTGGTACGCCCACCTCTGGTCAGGTTATACATCACAGAATCTCGTTTGGTAAATCCAGCCCTGATGGTATCATTATTAATTTCTCCACGTGGCTCGTCTACTAGGGCGTTGGCGGTGGCCGAATAGTTAAAACTAATACTTTTGGTAAAATTCCACATCAAAGCATAAGTTCTATTGAACAAAAACCTTTTTTCGTATGTGGGCCTAATCCCCAAAATATCGTGTTCGCCTGTTTCTATGCCATTGCTCATTTGGGTACGTGTAATGGTTCTATCCAAATCTCCACGAAAAGTAATATTGCTTGGCAAAAGCGAAAAATTAATCTCTTTGATTAGTTTTAAATAATCGGATTTGAAGGGTCCATTCACATTCTTCAGTGGTTGTATATTTGAACTTTTAAGTCCATAATTATAACCAATACCTGCTTTATAATTTTTCTGATTATACCCTTGTATGTTTACATTAGACCTATTTATATCGTTGTAAGCCAGCGTGGCCGATAAATTCTCTATATCATATATATGTTTTTTGGCACCTGGTTTTACTTTTACTTTTTGTATATTTGTCAAACTAATGCTTCGCCTCAATGTTTGGTCTTCTATCAATTTAGCATACTCACTTCTTACAGAATCTGGCCTGTAATCGAGTGATTTATCGGTTTTCACATCTGGCCTGAGTGGATCATATTTTGGTGTAATAGTTTTTTTATCAATACTTACATACAAAGGCAATTTTAAACCAATAACTTTTTCATTAAAGGGCAATAATTTATCTACTGCAATATTACCTGTGGCACCATAATCGTGGGTAGTTTCTTGTAGGCGTTGTGATATTTTTTGCTCTAATCCACCAAAACCTGCTGTGGCATATTTGGTAGTAGCACTTACATTGCCCAAATCGGCCAATTTGATATTGACACGCCCTGTGGCAGCCCACCCATCAGAATTCAGAAAACCCGACAATCTCAATTCATTGGCCCATACGCACAATGATTTGGGCAATTTATCAGACCCACCTTTGGGATTACGAATCCCAATCATTATGGCTTGTATATTGGAGTATGTGGGATTACCTCTAATGTATAGTTTTTGATTTGTAGTATTAAGACCTGTAGAGTCTTTTAGTGTGCCTGCAAAAAATCGTTGAAATCGGTCTGTACTTTTGGTGGTATCTCTCAATAGTTTTTTGTCGCTCAACTCTTCTAACTTAAAATCAAACCAATTATCTTTTTTCCAAATTTCAAATTTTTGTTCCAAAGTAAGCGTTTGTCCATTTTGGCCTACAAATTTTGAATTATCCGTAAAATCTAAAGGGATTTCTACCTCGTAATAATTTTCGTTCAAATCGGTACCCAGTCGCATAAAAATAGTAGCATCGCCAGGTTTTATAGTTCTATAATCGGGCGATTCGGCATGCACAAACATTTTTATTCTATCATAATTGAGCAAATTGAGCCCTGTAGAGCCAGTGCTATATACTTTAAAAGCACCTCTAGCATCGTTTTCGGCCAAATTATCCACACATAATCTTAGCGAATGTTCGTTTAATTCTCTGGTAATGGTTGTGCTCAAATCTCTGTCTCTCTGAAAATTAGGTGGCAGTGTGTAGGGGCTATTTTTTTCGCTACCAATCAAATTTTCTTCTATATTTACTTCAGAAATAGTAAAAACTTTATCATTGGGTTCTATTACTTCTTTCAAATCATTGGTCGATAAATCGTCAGTGTATTGACGCCAACTACTGGCTACCAATTGCAACTGCGACATACGAAGTACCACTGGCTGCTGCCAATCAGTAAGAATAGTTCGCATAAATCGCATTGATTTAAAATTCTTAATATTACCTATTCGCTCAAATCCTTCTCTAAGTGGAATCCTAAATTGATACCATTTCACCGCCTTACCACCATCTGCATCACTTATTTCGCCATCGCCATTGTCGTCATAAAATTCGTTTACTTCATTGATTATAAAATTGCTTCCTACTTTCAATTCGCCAGGTTTTATATTGATGGTATATTTAAAATATTCTTCTGTTTCGTTCAATGTTTGGTTCAGGTTCAAATCTTCGTTGTCGGCAGAGGTATAGTTTGAGGCATTAAAAGAAGCACCTGTGTTGTTTTGAGAGTTGTTTTCCATCCCATTGAAGAGCTTGTAACGCTCCAATATTTTTGCATTTTTCTCGTTATAGGTTTCGTTTAGATAATGCTTAAAATCATCATTTGAAGGATCGTTTTGTGCTTGATTTCTGGCCTCTGGGGGCAGTTGATTCAAATAAGTTTGAAATTTCTCTCTTTCTTGGCTGTTATCAATCCCATCCAGTCCTATATCTTGGGCTTCTCTAGCTCCTGGTTGGGTCGAAAACGAATTAGTAAGATATTGCTGATTTGTAGCCCTGCCAAAATCAGTAACATCAGCATCTGGTGTTGGTGTATTGAGTGGCACGTTGGGTACTGGCAAACCTTGCTCAAAATTTTGTCTTCCATCTTTTATTACATCCTCGGACACACTACCCAAATGAAACTGCAATTGCCCTCCAGTATTGTTATTGGCATTAAATCTTCCATCCAAAACCTTTCCATTGGCATCTTTTTCAAACGGATCCATCATCCAAAATTCTAGGTATTGGTAATTTATGTTATCAAAATCAGTATCTTGATTATTGATAGCTCTCGTAATTCCCCCCCAACTTCTTCGAGGATTTTTCAATAAACCATTGTTATCTACATCTGCATTATAATTGTATTGTCCTTTTTCGTGTGGGAAATAGGCCATATCAAAAGTTTGTTCGTTGATAGGAATTTGTGTAGCTTGTCTTCCAGGGTACAGAGCCTGTGGCGAAACTGCACGTATATAATGATTTTTTTTGTCTTCTGATGTAATATTATCTGGCACATTGCCTCCACCTCTGTAAAATGAATTATCAATGGTGTACCAAGCCAATCTTGCTCTATTGTCGTAAACGGCCAATTTATTTGTCAATGGATTATAATTATCGCCTTGCAAATCTTTTGGAGCCGAAGACACCCGCCAATTAGTTTGGGGCGAAGCTCCCAAATTGGTAGGTTGTTGACTAAATTCAAAATCATCTATAAAATAATTGGGTTTGCCACCTTTATTTACCAACTCTGGCGAACCAGTAAATAATTTTGCAAACTCTCCTTGGGCCTGTATTGTAGATTTTTCTTTGGTATTATACACAGGCAATTTATCCAACATTTTGGTAATAAAACCGCTTTCTCGTTTATAGGTTCCGTCCAAACCAATGATAGAGTTGCTCACAGGCTCATCGCCAATACTTACCCTAGTAATCATGGGTCGTTCGCTCAAATTAAGAAAAGTACCCCCAAAGGCTATGTCCTTGCTTACTTTATAATCAAGCCTTGTACCCCAAAAAGCCCTTTGGCGAACCTGAAACAAATCTGATTTATCGTAAGTAACTCTTACTTGTTGGCCCGACATCAAGTAAGTAGGATTTATAATTTTGACTTGCCCTAAATCGGCTTGTAATATATAATCTTGGTTTTCAGTCAATCTGTTAGACCCAGAAAAAACATTCACAAATTTTGGATCAATATTTCCACCAAAACTTGCAAACTGTATCACATCCGAAGACGAAGATTGCAACTGACCTACCAAAAAATACTTATTCTTGCCAGCAATTTGTAGTACATCAGATTTTGTTTTTCTATAAATCTCGTCATACACATATTTGCCTACCAACTCAGGCTGCCTTAGGGTATCGTTTCCTAAACCTTGCCTTAGGGTTCGCCCAAAGGGCTCTAATACTGGAAATATTACTCTACCAAAGCCAGGGTCTATCGTTACACTGGTCATTTTGTTGGTACTTTGATTATTGATAGCATTACTTTGGGCTGCATTATTTGGGTTGGTTGGGTCTGTTGTTGCACCAGCAGTGCCTGGTGTACCTGTATTAGATAAACTTGGCTGTGTACCAGGCGTAGGTACAGGGGCTAGGCTAGTTTGATTAGCTACGCTTTCTACAAAATCAAAATTACCATCTGGCTGTGGGTCGTTGCTCATATTCAACTGATCCAATTTCATGACTTGTATCAATGGCTTACCATCAATGCCTCCTACATTTATTCCTTTGAAATTTTCGATTTCTGGTGTTCCACCAAATTTCAAAACTGGATTATTTAGCTGGGTTTTGTCGTCTCTATAAGTAATTCTAAATTGGAAATTTTCTTTAGAAATTTGAGTACTACCTATAGAGTAAATGTTTTTCATTTGCAAATCCCACATAGGTACATCAGTACGAATGGTGCTGGGTCGTAATAATTTGACATAAAGAGCCGAATTTTGCTCATTAGTTTGCAAGCCGTTATCTCCCGAAAACTCCCCTACCCTATAAGTAACTCCACGATACGAATATTCAAAGGCCACTGCCATTACATCATCTCTACTTAGGGGCGAATTGAGCGAAATATATCCTAATTGAGGATGAAATCGATACCTCGATGGATCTAACAACTTAGCATTTCTTACTAATTCAAAGTCGTTTCCATTTTCAAAACCTTGTCCCGAAAGCAAATTGTTTAGATTATCAGCATTTCTACTCAAAATGTTGTTATCATTTATCAATCTACTCAAAGAGTTGGCATTGTTTCTGGCGACAGGCAAATTGTCAAAAGCAGGAAAAATATCAGCTTTATTATAAAATTTATTTTCTCCTAAATCCATCAATGCAGCTATATTTCTGAGCCCCTGGGTGGTATTATCTCTATTTGTAACCCATACTTCTACCCTCGTTATCATCACTCCTGAGTTTACAAATGGCATAGTAGCTAAGGCTTCTTCATATTTGTCTCTAAAAAAATGTGCCAAAAAATAATGTTGATTATCTTGGTATTCGCTTGCTCTGATTTCAAATTTTCTTACTTGTGCTCCCCCATCTACTTTTATCTCATCAGCACGGCCACGTTGTTGGGCGGCCACTGCTATGGCCGTAAGGCGGCCAAATTTCAAAGTAGCTTTTAATCCAAACAAATTTTGAGCTCCTGTAATCAAGCTATTATTCAATGGTAAACTTACATTTCCTGCCTCTATTTTTTGGATAATTTCTGTTTCTGTTGATGTATATTCTATTTTAATGGTATTGTCAAAATCAAATTGCGATTTTGTATCTTGATTTATGGTAAGTTTTAATTTTTCGCCAATTTTGCCCTGGGCATTCATAGCAATATTTTGATCAAAAATAAACTGACCTATGGTTCTCAAATTGACAGGCGTAGCAGGATTATCCACACTCGATATGCGATATCCAAAATCTATCAGAACAGAGCCATTGAGTTTTACATCTATATAATTGCCACCAAAGATTCTATCCAAACTTGGGTTCATGTATATTCTTGGTACCAACGATCTACTTTTGGCTGTTTCGGGTCCTTTCTCTTCTTTTTCTTTAGATTTTTGAGAATAAAAGTTTTTTATCGTTTGCTTTTTTTGGTAGGCTTTGTATTGTTCGTAAGTCATTTCTGAGGGATTACGCACATCTGTACCATTCATTTTTTCGTTTACACGATAAAATTTCCCACTTTCGTCTATCTCTACATCTGTTTTTGAATTTTTTAGTTTTATATCATAGAACGGAGATTTGCCTTGTTTATCCATATAAGCATCGCCATACCTATCTTTTGGCTTGTAGGTTGGTCGTTTTGATGGAACATATTTCTTGTTTTGGGTAGAATCAGACAAAGACTGACTGCTCAACTTTATCGAAAAAGTCAATATCAAAAAAAGGCAAAAACCTCTCAAAAAAATCCAATTACTAAAATAAAATTTACTCGTACTCAATCAAAAATAGATTACGCAGATTTTAATGCAATTTTTATAATTTGTTCTGTAGTAATGGTAGAATCATGCGTTTTGAGTATAGTGTCTATGGTGCGTTCGGCCGATGCTTTAGGTATTCCAAGCGACACAAGTGCCGCCAAAGCATCCTGACGCATGGCAGAGTGCGAATTTAGGTTAATATTTTGAGATAATCCAACAATTCCATCTTTTTTGACTTTATCTTTTAATTCTAATATAATTCTTTGGGCTGTTTTCAATCCAATACCCTTGATAGATTGAATTGTTTTTAAATCCTCTTTCAAAATAGCAGTGTTCAACTCATCAAAACTTAAAGATGACAACACTGTAAGTGCAGTGCCTGGGCCTACTCCCGAAATGGATATTAAATCTAAAAAACTTTTCTTTTCCTCTAAGTCAAAAAAACCAAACAACGTATGTGCATCTTCTTTTATACTCAAAAAAGTATTCAATTTACACTTAGTTTGCCCTTTTAGTTGAGTGTATGTACGCACCGAAACCCTAACCTCGTAGCCTACACCCTGCACATTCACTACCACCAAAGCAGGATTAAGTTCTACAATTATTCCTTCTAAAAACGCTATCATATATCAATTTATTGTTTTTACCATTATTAAATGGTAAAAATAACAGAAAAATAAATATGTAGAGCTATGTAGTTAGTACATATTAAAAAAAAACAAAAAAAAGTCAAAAAAATAAATCAAAAAAAAACTAAGTTTCTATTAATTTACGTAAACTATCTTGCGAAAGTGGCTTATTTAAGTACTTTAATACATGATTATTTTTCTTTGATTTTGAAACATCTTTGGGGTCTAGCGAGGATGTAAGTAATACAATATTACAAAACGATTTTGTATTTTCTGATAATTTATCAAACTCGTCAATAAACTGAAATCCATCCATCAATGGCATATCAATATCTAAAAATATAAGCTCTGGCAAAAAATTTTCGACCCCAACCTTTATTTTTTCTATATTTCTTAAATATTCTAACGCACTTTTGGCACCAGAATGAATAAAAATATTATTTGATAGATTGACAGACTCAATCATTTTTTGATTAATAAGATTATCTATTTCATTATCATCTATCAACATTACGGCATTCAATTTAGTAGCATTTGTCATATTGGGGATATATTTAATATTGTTGATTTCTTACGCTCAAAATTAAATTAAGTTTATTGACTTCCCAAAAAAAAACATATCAATTTTTTAAATAGATGTAATAAATTAAAAATATACAAATTTATTTTTATATAACTGATTGAATATCAATAAAAAAACATAAAAAGAATTAATTTTTTTAATAATAAAGATGTAATTTAATTTTCAAAAAAGAACAAACATTTTATTTAAACATGTACAAATAAAAATATTCTTTGTAAGGATTATAATCAAATTGAAGCTAAAAACCACTGATTGTAAAATTATCAATAAGTTATAAGTTATAAGTTATAACCTTTAACAATTAACCATTAACAATTAACCATTAACAATTAACAATTAACAATTAACAATTAACAATTAACAATTAACAATTAACCATTAACAATTAACCACTAACCACTAACCATTAATTCAATAATTTTAAAAAAAATAAATACTTTATAAACAAGTAAAATAAAAGATATTAATTTTGTGGAATGAAAATAA
This sequence comes from Cytophagales bacterium, assembly GCA_013297755.1. Classification (GTDB taxonomy): domain Bacteria; phylum Bacteroidota; class Bacteroidia; order Cytophagales; family UBA9547; genus REAG01. The sequence goes on along the minus strand of JAAFIH010000026.1, from coordinate 23,098 downwards.
AAGTACTTGGCAATGGATCAGCATCGCCCTCACTAGAACGAAGCCCCTCTTCAGTGATTGTTGAACACAAAAATAAATATTATCTTATTGATTGTGGAGAAGGTACACAATATAAATTGTTGGAGTTTCATATCAATTTTAATAAATTAACACATATATTAATAACGCATCTTCATGGCGACCACTATGCAGGTGTTTTTAGCTTGATTTCAACCCTAAACTCGTGGGGGCGTGAAAAAGAACTAACCATAGTGGCACCACCTGGGTTAAAAGAAATTTTATCCTTACAATTTCAATACCAAAACACTACCTTACATTTTGAACTCATTATAATTGAAACAAACACTGATAAATATTATAAAATATTTGAAAACAAAGATATAGCCTTGATGGCCTTTCCACTAAGCCACCGAATACCTACCACTGGCTTTTTAATCAAAGAAACAAACCAAGAAAACAAAATTATAAAAGATAAATTACCCTCAAATATCAAAATAGCTGATATTCAAACGCTCAAAAAAGGGCATGATGTATGGGATACTAACGGCCAATTACTTTATAAAAATAGCGATTACACTACTCCAGCACCCCTTCCCAAAACATTTGCCTATTGTAGCGATACCATTTTTGATGAAAATATTATACAATACATCAATCATGTAGATTTATTGTACCACGAAGCCACATTTACCAACGAACATTCCTCTAGGGCAACCGCCACATATCATAGCACAGCCCAACAAGCAGCTATAATAGCCAAAAAAGCAAAAGTAAATCAATTAATCATTGGACATTTTTCGGCCAGATACAACAACATAGAACCATTTTTGGATGAAGCAAAACAAGAATTTGAAAATACAATACTTTCAGTAAAAGGCTTAGAAATAGTCATTTAAAAATGAAAAGATATTTGCAAATGGGTTGGTTGATACCTATAAAAATGAAAATGTTGATAAAAATATAGAAAAACAAAAAAATAAATAAAAGAAATATTGCAAATCAAAAAACAATTACTACATTTGCAGTCCTTTTTGAAGAATTAGTTTCTAATAGAAATAAAACAAGTGGATATACAAAGTTATAAAACAACGTACGTAAACAACAAGACCTCTGATAAAAATTGGGTACTTGTAGATGCAGAAGCAGCCATTCTAGGAAGAATGAGTAGCAATATTGCCATGGTACTAAGAGGTAAAAGAAAACCATCATACACACCTTTTGTAGATTGTGGAGATAATGTCATAGTTATCAATGCCGAAAAAGTAAGATTAACAGGCAAAAAATTAACTGATAGAGTTCATACACGCTATACAGGTTATCCAGGTGGACAAAGATTTGCTTCGCCTCAAGAAATATTAAACAAAGACCCTAGAAAATTAATCGAATTAGCTGTAAGGAGAATGTTGCCAAAAACAAGATTGGGCAGACAACTTTTTACTAATTTATATGTGTATGAAGGTTCTTCACATCCACACGCAGCACAAAATCCTCAAACAATATCCCTTTCATAATGTCAGTAATCAATACAATAGGTAGAAGAAAGACTTCAGTAGCTCGCTTGTATATGCAACCAGGAGCAGGCAGTATCACTGTAAATGGCAAAGTATTAGACCAATATTTTCCTTCAGAAATCAAAAGAATTATAGTAAATCAACCCCTTGTACTTACGCAAAAACTAGCTATGTTTGATATAAACATCAATGTAGATGGTGGCGGTATCACTGGACAGGCCGAGGCTATAAGACTTGCCATTGCAAGAGCTCTAGTAGACAACGCAGCAGAAGACAAATCTGTACTTAAAAAAGAAGGATTTATGACACGTGATTCGAGAATGGTTGAACGTAAGAAACCAGGTCGCAAAAAAGCTCGTAGAAGATTTCAGTGGGTTAAAAGGTAATTTATTACACATATATAGATATTTAAAAAGAATATGGCAAAAATTGAATATAAAGATTTGTTAGACGCAGGTGTTCACTTCGGACATCTTACAAGTAAATGGAATCCTAAAATGGCTCCTTATATTTTTATGGAGAAAAATGGTATTCATATCATTGATCTTAATAAAACTGTAACTTGCTTGGAGGATGCTTGTCAAGCAATGAAAGGTATAGTAAAATCGGGCAAAAAAATAATGTTTGTTGCTACAAAAAAACAAGCTAAAGAAATTGTTTCGACCGAAGCCGAAAAATTAAAAATGCTTTATGTAACCGAAAGATGGTTGGGCGGTATGCTTACCAACTTCACTACAGTTCGTAAATCACTCAAAAAAATGTCTACCCTTGATCGTATGGGTAAAGAAGATATTTATGCCAACATCAGCAAAAAAGAAAGATTGATGTTGAGCCGTGAGAAAGATAAACTTCAAAAAGTACTTGGTGGTATAGCAGACCAAACCCGTATTCCAGCAGCCTTATTTATAGTAGATGTTAAAAAAGAACATCTTGCAGTAGCCGAAGCCAAAAAATTGGGTATTCCAGTTTTTGGTATAGTTGATACCAATTCTGATCCAAATGCTATTGATTATCCAATTCCTGGAAATGACGATGCTTACAAATCTATATCTGTAATAGTATCTTGTATTACTAAAGCAATAGAAGAAGGTTTGCAAGAAAGAAAAATGGATAAAGATGCAGCTATTGAAGAAAAAGAAGGTGTATCAGAAGAAAAAGTAGTAGAAAACGCATAATTTCAAATATATGTTATTAATAAATATTAAAGAAAACGAAAATATAGATAAAGCATTAAAACGCTTTAAGAAAAAGTTTGAAAAAACTGGTGTTTTAAAAGAACTTCGTAGAAGACAAGCCTTTATCAAGCCTTCTATCATCAACCGTGAGCAATGGAAAGATGCAGTTTACAAAAACAATAAATTTGGAAATCATAACGAGGCTTAATTGACTCAATCCATACATCAAAAAGAGGCTTATGCCTCTTTTTTTGTTAATTAGCTTCAATAAATTGCTACTTTACATGTGCTATTTTAATGTAAGATATACATATTTACATTAAAACTATAAAAATTAAGTTTGTGCATTTGTGGCTTTATCTAAATACACTCGTACATTAGTAGCTTAATAAATGCGTAAGCATTAAAATTAAAAAAAAATCCCCAACCCCCTCCATATGGGATAAGGGAGTTGGGCTTTTTGTGTATTGATTAAAATTCGTGCATTTGTGGCTTTTTTACAAAAATCGTATTATTCTTTAAATTAGGTTTAAAATTCAACTCAAATTGTATTTTTTTGATACAATCTTTATTTAGAAAGGATTATTTTAAAGGTAATTATATAAATAAACAATGATTTCTGCCTAAGTTACGTTAATTATATAAAAAAGTTTAATAAAAATATAATTAGATAAACCTCTGATAATCAGCTATTTACATACTTATGTTTAATTATTTTTAAAAAAAAATCTACAATTTCTTTAAAAATAATTGTATTGTAACTTTTAATAATTATGTTTGCAATAAGATTTTATTAACTTAAATTAATTTTCAACCCTTAAAACCTATCTTATGAAAAAGACAATTTACTCATTAGCTGCTGGATTATTAGCTTCTGGCTTAGCTTTTGCACAAGACTCAACCAAAACCGCAGGCAAATTTACCCTCAACGGTTATATTGATTCTTATTACAATTACAAATTTCAAAATGAAAGTGCTGTTACTGAATTACAAAACAGACCTTTTGATGTTAAAAACAATCAATTTGCTTTAGGTTTGGTACAAACTAGATTTGCTTATACTAACAGAAATTCTGAATTGGTAATGGATTTAGTTTTTGGTCCTTATGCCAGACTTGCAAACTTTGGAAATTTAGACTTTGGAATTGGTGGTAATTCAGTTGCAATCAAGCAAGCTTACTTTAAATACAATTTGTCTAAAAAATTGAACTTTACAGTAGGTCAATTTGCTACACATATTGGATATGAAGGTGTAGATGCTCCAAATAACTACAATTATTCGCTTTCAAATTTGTTTAATAATGGTCCTTTCTACCATATTGGAGCAAAAATTCAGTTTATAGCTACTGATTGGTTAAGAATAACTGGTGGTGTTGTAAACAACTGGGATAACTTAGTAGATTACAAAACTCAAAAATCTTTGATAGGTGTAATCGCTATCAATCCTTCTTCTAAATTTGGTATGTATTTGAACTGGATTGGTGGATATGGAGATGATCAAGCAAGAATTGCATCATCATCTACAGGTAAACCATCTAATGATGGACAGGGTTTGTCTGGATTTAATAGTACAAATTTAAATGCTATTTCACCAGTTACTGTTGTACCTTATACTAGAAACTTATTTGATCTTAACATTGGTTTACAAGCTACCGACAAATTATATATAGGCTTAAATGCTGCTTATGGTATGATTAATTACGAACAAGATGTGTTAAACCCAACAGGCGGAAATGGCACAATTTTCAAAAAGAAACACGACTGGGGTGGAGCTGCCTTTTATGCAAATTATAAAATTACAGATTTCTTAGGAATAGGTGTAAGATATGAGCATTTTAACAACAAAAGTGGAGCTAGAAATAATTTAATTGGTACTATTAATAATGCCCTTACTGTTACATTACCCATTACATTGTCAGATGGACACGTAATCTTGAAACCAGAATTTAGAGTAGATGCTGCTCCAGGTAGAGGTCAGTATAAAGATAATACTGGTAAAGGAATTGATCACCAAACTACTATTGGTATGGCTTTCATTTACAAATATTAATTGATTATTGATTATTGATTATTGATTATTGATTACACAAAAAAACCGTTCAAATATTTGAACGGTTTTTTTGTGTAAATTACTTTTTAAAAATTTGTATTATCGTTAGTTGAAATTAATTATTGCATCAATAGTTTTTCTTTTTTTGTCATGGATGCCAAAACTTGTTGGTAAGAATGGTCGATGAGATCTTTTAGTATTTTGGAGTTGGTGCCATTATAGGTTAAAGTATTCCAATGTTTTTTGCTAAGATGGTAGCCAGGTTGCACCCAATCATATTGTTGGCGTAATTCTATGGCTTTTTCTGGATCACATTTGGCAGCAAAAGTTAAAATCTCAGACTCTATATCTGTAATAACAAATATTTTGGACAGGACTTTGAAAACCAAAGTCTTGTTATCAAAAGGCAATGATTCAGTGGTGTGAGGTTTTGCTAAACAATATTCTCGAAGTTGATCTAGATGCATGATTATTGATTATTGATTATTGATTATTGATTATTGATTATTGATTATTGATTATTGATTATTGATTATTGATTATTATATTTTTTAAATCTAAATTAAATTTAGTCAATAATAAAAATATTTATACGTAATTTGTAATAATTATTTAAAACATGGAATCAAAGCAACACAAACCTATCATTGGAATTACACTAGGCGATTATAATGGCATAGGTCCAGAAGTTATCCTCAAAACTATCAACGATGGTGAGATTTTGAAATTTTTTACACCTGTGATATATGCTTCAACATCGTTGTTGAAAAAATACCGAAAACTGTGCATCATGTCTGAAGATATAGGTTTTGTCAGTATCAATGAAATAGGAGATGCACAGCAAAAAAAAATAAATATACTTGACTGTTGGACTGAAGACTACAACCTAGAACCTGGTTTGGTTACCGAAACTGCTGGTAAATGTGCTTTTTTATCTTTACAAAAATGTACCGAAGATCTAAAAAATGGTTTTATCGATGCTATGGTTACGGCTCCTATTAATAAAAAAAATATCCAAAATGTGGATTTTAATTTTGTAGGACATACAGAATATTTGCAATCTGCATTTGCCGCTCCAGAGGTTCTGATGTTTATGGTAAGCGAAAATCTAAAAATTGCGGTTGTATCTATGCACGTGCCACTACAAGATGTAAGAAAAGATATTACAAAAGAAAAAATTGAAGCACGTTTGCAAATCATGTTGCAATCTTTAAAAAAAGATTTTGGAATAACAAAACCCAAAATCGCAATTTTAGGCCTCAATCCACATGCTGGAGATGCTGGATTAATTGGAAAAGAAGACATAGAAATCATTAAACCATTGATAGAGGAACATAAAAATAAAGGCAATTTAGTATTTGGACCTTACCCAGCAGATGGTTTTTTTGCTGCCAAAACTTATACATCGTTTGATGCAGTATTGGCCATGTACCACGACCAGGGATTGATTCCCTTCAAGATGTTGGCTTTTGAAGATGGGGTAAATTATACAGCTGGATTAAAAGCCATTCGCACCTCTCCAGATCATGGAACTGCCTATGATATTGCAGGAAAAAACTTGGCCAACGAACATTCGTTTAGAGCAGCAGTCTATACAGCCATTGATATTTTAAAAAATAAAACCAATACTGTATCATAAAACTGAAAAAATAAATAAAAAGTGTAACTATTAAATAAATAAAATAAAATTTTGTTTAACGACAATAAATTCTTATATTGCTGAAAATGAGGGTTTTACATAAATAAAAATATTTTTGTTTAACTTTTTTGAAAAATAATTAAACAAAAGTTTGTAGATATTAATCTTATTTGTATATTTGTATCAAGAAAAGAAAACAAAACAAGTAAGTATGACACAGACAGAATTCAATGCCAATTTGAGTACAATAGCTAAGGCATTGAAGCCTTTTGCAATGCGTCTTACTAAAGATTTGGATGATGCCAAAGATTTGTTGCAAGATACTTTGATTAAGGCTTTTACTCATAGAGAAAAATTTGAAGAAGGCACAAACTTAAAAGCTTGGATGTATACAATTATGAAAAATACATTTATTACCAATTATCAAAAAATGATAAAACGTAATACTTTTATTGATACAACCGAAAATTTACATTTTATAAACTCTAGCAATTATGTGGCTGTTAATTATGCTACTACAAATTTTGCTATGGAAGATATAAATAAAGCAATTAATATTTTGGATGCTGAATATAAAGATCCATTTATAATGTATTTTAGAGGTTTTAAATATTTTGAGATTGCAGATAAATTACAGATACCCATTGGAACTGTTAAAAATAGAATTCATATTGCTCGCAAAGAGCTCAAAGATATGCTAACTATGTATCATTGACATAGTTAGTAAAGTTTAGTTGTGTTTTAGTTTGATTTTAATTTAAGGTCTTGTAGTTTCTACAAGACTTTTTTAATTATAAAAACTTCAACTTTTTTTCCTAAATATTGAATACTTAATAAATTCTTCAAATTTCTTTTACAATTTTGATTTTTAGGATTTAATAGGTTTATTTGTTGAAAATTAATTCATAAATGGCCAAAAACATATCCAAAGAGCAGCCAAAACCTATATCGTTGCCTTTACAAAATGAAATAAATTCAGATAAAATTTACTATATCTTACTTGGAATTATATTAGCAGCTATTGCTCTATTAAGATATAGGTTGGTAGATATGCCCTTGGAGCGAGATGAAGGCGAATATGGATACATGGGAAAGTTACTCTTAGATGGTATTTTACCATACAAAGATGCCTATAATATGAAACTACCTGGTACCTATTTTATGTATGCTTTTATGATGTTATTTTTTGGAAAATCATACACTGGCATACATTTGGGACTACTTTTAATGAACGCAGGAACGATGACATTGCTGTTTTTTAGTCTAAAAAAATTAATCTCCCCTATTGCAGGTTTATCTGCTGCCCTTACTTATGGAATCATGGCGTTTAGTGTCAATATGTTAGGTTTTGCGGCCCATGCTACTCATTTTGCAGCGTTTTACATCACACTTGCCTTGTTTTTTTGGAGTAAATATTTAGAAAAAAATACTTATAAATGGGCTTTTCTTACTGGAGTAGCCTTTGGAATGGCCTTTTTGATGAAACAACAAGTAGTATTTTTTATTATTTTTGGAGGTATTATTTTTATTTCCTATCATATTCTTAATAAAAGTAATGTTTTTAAAGAACTTATAGTACATTCATCTATTTATTCTTTAGGTGTTTTCTTACCATACCTAACTGTTTTATTGTTGATGTTAATGGGTGGAAATTTTGATACATTTTGGTTTTGGACAGTAGAATATGCTTCAAAATATGCAGGTGGAGTGGATTGGGAACAAGGTAAAATGCTACTTGGTATGACATTTAAGCCTATTTGGGATGAATTTATGTTTTTTTGGTTATTAGCATTCGTTGGTGTAATTTCTTTATGGGTAACAAAATATTCATTAACCCAAAAAATCACTTTTACACTTTTTGCCATTATGGGAGTAGCTTCAGTATGTCCAGGTTTTTATTTTAGGCAACATTATTTTATAGTTTTATTACCAGCTGTTGCTATACTTGTTGGTATTGCGTCTGATTCTATTGCAAATTTACTAAAAATAAAAAGTCTTAAATTTGTACCATTAGCGGTTTTAGTTTTTCTTACTATAGGAGTAGTAGCAAAAGGTAAGATTTATTTTAGTAAAACAAAACCTGCCCCACTTTGCAAAATGATATATGGTACAAATCCATTTGTAGAGTCTGTAGAAATTGCAAATTATATTACACGAAATTCTAAAGATAGTGATATGATTGCTGTTTTGGGCTCTGAGCCTCAAATAGCCTTATATGCTGATAGAAAATCTGCCACAGGACACATTTATACTTATGGGTTGATGGAAAATCAACCATTTAATAAAAAAATGCAGGCCGAAATGATAGCAGAAATAGAAAAAAACAAACCAGAATTCTTAATTTATTGCAATGTTAGAACATCTTGGCTTATCCAGCAAGGCTCGCCTATGGATATTTTTGAATGGTATAGTAAGTATGCCCAACAAAACTACAATATAGTTGGATTGGTAGATGTAGCTGCACAGGGACAAAGTAATTTTTATTTTGATGCAGATGCTAATCGCCAACCTCAAAGCCAAGAATATGTAATATTGTATAGAAAAAAAGCTATTTGATATAGTTAAAAAATAAATTAAATTAGTAAGAATTTATATTTTAAAATAAAAGTAGTTTACTTAAGTATTTTTTTACTTTTCTCTTGGTCTTTATCAAAAGGCGAAAGATAATCTGATTCTTGAGTAAAAGACATTAATTATTTAATGTAACTTTTACTTATTTTGTTTAAACTTTAATATATTATTTTTTAATTTTAAATTATTGAATGTAAATAGTTTATTATCAGTTTGTTTAAGGTTATTACTAAAACCTCAAAAAACTATTAAAAGTTTGACATAAATAATTACTTATAAATATGGCCGTTAGATTAATTTAACGGCATTATTATCAGGCTTCAGTGTATACCAGCTTTGTCTAGCGAAGCCCAGTATTTTCGGCCTACTTCTAAGTGTTCTTCAAAATTTTTACTGAACAAATGATACCCATTGAGTTCTGGGTTAGCACAAAAAAAGTAATAATCATGTCTTTCGTAATTCAAAACTGCATCAATAGATGCCAAAGATGGTGTATTTATGGGGCCTGGTGGTAGGCCTTTTTTCATGTATGTATTGTAAGGAGATTTAAAATATCGATGATATTCTGTTACTCGTTTTGCAGAAAAATCTTGAGTTGCAAAAATTAAGGTGGGATCGGCTTGCAATCGTTGATTGGCATTGTATCTATTCATATACACACCTGCAATTTTGGGCTTCTCTTCATTTTTGTAGGTTTCAGCCTCTACAATAGAGGCCATAATCGAAGCATTGACAGGGGTTAATCCTATTTCTCTAGCTTTTGTGAGCCTGTCTTTGTTCCAATAATTTTGGTATTCCTTTTGAAAAACATCAAAAACATCTAAAGGAGACCATGTCCAGTATATTTCGTAGGTATTAGGCAAAAACATGGCTACAAAATTGGTGTCATTAAATCCATATTTGACTGCAACAGTTGGATCGTTGAGCAATCGAAGCACAGAATCTTTGCTTACCCAAATTTTATAAGATATTTTTAGAGCCAAATCTTCTTTGGTGCGTGTGGGGGTTAGCACCAAAGAAAGTGGATCTTGTCGCCCTTTTAGTATTTTTTTGAATAATTGATAATTATTCATGTTAGATTTAAGTTCGTATCTACCAGGAATTACGTTTTCTCGATAACCTAATAATTTAGATAAAAACATAAAAGAAAGTCTATCATGCAAAAAACTAGCTTCTAGAGAATCTTTGACTTCAGCAAATGTAGCGTTCTTTTTGATATATAAAACTTTGTTTGGCTTATCAACCAAAATATTATCGGTAAACAACATTTGGTAGCTATAAAAGCTCAAAAACACAAAAGTAATACCAAAAACGAGTATATAAACTACTCTTTTTTGGAACACTTTTTTTTCTTTTTCTGATGGTTTTTTCTTTGTCAAGGCTGAAATCTAATTTTAAATCAAAATGACCGAATCATACAAATATTACGTTATTCGTATTTCAAAATCATTTCAACCCTACGATTAATTTTACGATTTCCATCCGAATTATTAGGCATTTTGGGTCGAGTTTGTCCAAATCCTTCAGATGTAATTCGAGTAGCCGAGATACTTCTATCTTCTAAATATTTTTCTACTGCACCAGCTCTTTTTCTAGACAAAATCATATTAGATTCAGCAAGACCAACATCGTCTGTATGTCCCTCAAGGTGCAATTTCATGCCAGGATTGTTCATCATTACTTTGGCCAAATCGTTAAGCGAAGAGTAAGAACTTTCTATAATTACATCGCTACCTGTTTCAAATAATAAATTGTCGAATGCTCTTTTGAGAGCCTCTTTTTCTTCAGGTTTTAGTGGTGGACACCCCTTGAGTTCTGCAATTCCTGCGGTTAGAGGACATAAATCATCCACATCTGGCGTTCCATCTTTGTCGGTATCTTGCGGTGGACATCCTTTGAGGGCCCAAGTACCTTTTTCTTTAGGGCAGTTGTCCAACAAATCAGGTATTCCATCAGAATCTTGATCTGGGCAGCCATGAAATTCAGGAGGCCCTTTTACTGTAAGGCATTCGTCATCTTTATCAAAAACGCCATCACCATCTGTATCAGCCCAGGGGCAACCATGATTTTCTTTAGGACCAGCTTTGTCAATACAAGCATCCTCACTATCAAAAATACCGTCCAAATCTTTGTCTTCTGGGCAACCAAAAGGGGTTACTTTTCCTCGCTCGCCCATGTAGGGGCATTTATCATTGATGTCTAAAACCCCATCTAAATCTGTATCTCTGTCTAAAGGAACATATTGATGTTTGGATTGTGACATTTGTTTGGCTCTTTTTCGGTCTTCGCTTCTTAATTTGGCAGTTCGTTTAGGGTTTTGAGCTTGCACAATTAGAGGCAAAAAAATAGCAATAAAACTTGCCACCAAAACAAAAGACTTCATTTTCATATTATATTTAATTAAAATTGTTCAAATAAAATAAATTACTTCAGTATTTGCAAAATTTTTATTTATTTAGCTAAAACCCAAGTAATAAATAAGTAGAGAATATATTTTAAATTCATATTTTTTAAAAAATCTAACATACAAGTGTATTTATCGAAAAACAAAATTATACTATTCACAAAATTATCTATAAATTTATTTTGTTTTACATATATATATAGTGTATTTGATAACAAAAAATATACATTTGAAAGTTTTTTTGGAACTTATTTTAATCATTTTGGTAGTTTTGAAATTTTAATTTTAATTCTAGCCACATTTTTAGTTTTGGCCAATTGGAGTTTAGAAGCACTCAAAATATATTATTTCGCAATAAAACTAGAAAAAATCAAATTTAGTGATGTATTAAAATCAGTTGCAGCATCGGTAAGTATTGGCTTATTTACTCCACAAATTATTGGAGATATTTTTTCAAAAAAATATTACTTATCTGACCAATTTCAATCTCAATCAATAACCATTTTATTTTTGAGTCGCACTGCACAATTTCTAATTACTGTATTCTTTGGAACTTTAGCATATATTTGTTTTTGGTACCTCAAGCCAATTCATTCAACTTTATTTAATCCTATTATAATAATATGTATCATCACTTTATCAAGTTTTATTTTTATTACCTTATTTCTCAAAATTTCGCCTTTAAAAATTAATTCTTGGTTTCAAAAATACTTCAATTTTAATGGTTCAATTTATTTTTTTAATCAATTAACTTGGTTTGATCATGTTATAAACTTACTTTTATCTTGGTTTAGGTATGGGGTTTTTACATGTCAGTATTTGTTGCTTTTGTTTGTATTTGGTGTAGATATTACAAAAATAGAAGTAATATTTAATGTTTGGCTTACATTTTTTGTCAAATCAATATTACCAACATTAAATTTTTTCAACGAGCTTGGTGTAAGAGAAGCCACTGCCATGTATTTTTTTGATAAAACAAACACAGATTTACAAGCCGTTGTACTGGCGAGTATGTTGCTTTGGATTATCAATATTTTAATGCCGTCAATCATAGGACTTTATGTAATAAATTTTTCAAAAACAAAAAAATGATTTATAAATAAAGTACAATTTAATACATTGACATCAGTGTTCAAAAAAAAGGTAAAGTTAGTTTTGGTAATGGAATTATAGATTACTAATCAATGTCCTTTATATAAGTATTTTTAATGCCTGAATCTAAGTCTTTCTTCAAAGGAAAATGACAATCTGATTCTTAAGCTAACGACATTGGTACATTAATTTATAAAAGTGATACCATGCCAAACCAACTAAAAAAACTAGAACCAAAAGAAAGGCTTGAGATAGTTGTAAAACTTTTGCCTTATGTTATTCCAAGTATTACAGGAATAGAAATGAAAGTTGAAAACAAACAAGCAACTATCATATCAGGGAATGGCTAAAAAATAAAAATGTAGATTATAAGGAAAGTAAACTGATAAAAAAAGCCTTACGTATTTGATGTGTAAGGCTTTTTTTGTGAATTTATTTGTCAATTTCAATTTTTGTAAAAAATTGATAATCAACACTTAAAGCGGTTCGGACGGGACTCGAACCCGCGACCCCATGCGTGACAGGCATGTATTCTAACCAACTGAACTACCGAACCAATATTTGTCTGCTTTCGCTTCGTAAACAACAGTTTACAAAAACTTATATTGATATACCAAAACCGCTTTTTTGATTTGGGATTGCAAAATTAAGAATTAATATTTACAATCAAAATTTATTTCATTTTTTTATTGATTGTTATTAAAATATTTTTTTAGTTTTTCCAAAAATGCCTCTGGGGCAGCACAAGGACGCTTACTAGCAGCCATGATAAACACCAAAGTTGTGGCTGCAGTGGTTATCAATTCGTTGTATTGATTGAAAACTTCGTATTCAAAAAAAATACGTGCAGTTGGTACTGATTTTATGGTTACTTTTATGGTCAGTTCGTCATCATATTTGGCTGGCTTCAAATATTTGCAGGTGTATTCCAACACTGGCAACATCACTCCTGATTCTTCTAGGGCTTTGTAGCTCATGCCTAAGGCACGCAAGGCCTCTACTCGAGCTACTTCAAAGTAGGTAGCATAGTTGCCATAATACACATATCCCATTTGGTCGGTTTCGGCATAGCGAACCCTGATTTTAACTTCTTGGCTAAACATTTTGGCTATTTATTCGATTTTTTAATTACAAATATTACTAAATACTCAAATCTAATTCCTTTTTTGATAGCGTAATATTTGAAAATTGCTTTCAAATATATTAATTTGCAAATAAATTAACAAAAAATATGAAAGAGGGAAAATATGCAGTGCTAGATTTGGGCACCAATACTTTTAACCTTCTTATTACAGAAATTAAACAATCTAAATACCATATTTTGGAACATTTGCGAGCATCTGTCAAAATTGGGGCTGGTGGTATTCAAAACAATATCATCACTGAAGATGCCTGCGGACGTGCCATACAAACCCTAATAGATTTCAAAAAAGTAATTGATAGTCATCGTATAGACGAAAATAACGTAACAGCCATTGCCACAAGTGCATTTAGAAATGCCAAAAATGGCGAAAAACTGGCTACTGCTATTTATGAAACTTCTGGTATAAAAGTTCAAATTATACAAGGCGAAAAAGAAGCTGAACTGATTTTTTATGGCGTAAAAGCAGCCCTAAATATAGGTTTTGAACCCTCTCTTTTGATGGATATTGGTGGGGGCAGCGTAGAATTTATCATTTGCAATAATGATAAAATTTTTTGGAAACAAAGTTTTGAAATTGGTGCACAGCGACTTTTCGACAAATATCAAACCACAGACCCTATTTTACAATCAAGTATTGTTGAAATGCAACAATATTTATCTTTGGCACTCAAACCACTCAAAGAAGCCATAGAAATATATCATCCCAAAGTACTCATAGGCTCATCTGGGTCGTTTGATACCCTTTGCGAAATTTTTATTGCCGACCATCAACTTGAAATTGATTTATATCATGGTACAGAATATGACTTGCCTTTGCATTATTTTGGAGAAATATTTTATAAAATTATTACTAAAAATGTAGACCAACGTAGATCTATCAAAGGTATGTCGCCCATGCGTGTAGATATGATTGTGGTGGCTTGTGTGATGATGGATTATATTATACAAACTTTTTTTATGCAACGACTTAGAGTGTCGTTTTATTCGCTCAAAGAAGGGGTTATGTATTTGATGGCACACGACAAAATTGATGAATTAAAGTTATAATATTGCTTTTTTTGAAAATTTAATACATATATTTGCAACAAAAAATAAAATCACTAGCTCTAAAATGAAATTATTTCTAACCTTTTGCCGTATTTTTGTTGGGTGTCTTTTTATATTTTCTGGTATCATTAAATTGAACGATCCTGTTGGTACACAAATCAAGCTAGAAGAGTATTTTGAAGTTTTTGGTACTCACTTTATGGTGCCAACTGCACTATATTTATCTATTCTAATGTGTGTGGCCGAGGTGGCTCTGGGTTTTGCTTTACTATTTTATTACAGAATGAAATGGACTACAACTTTACTTTTATTACTTATTTTATTTTTTACTTTTCTTACATTTTACTCTGCATTTTTCAACAAAGTTACCGATTGTGGTTGTTTTGGTGATTTTCTAAAACTCAAACCATGGACTTCTTTTACCAAAGACATAGTATTATTGGTATTTATATTGCCTTTATTTTTTTATAGAAATCAACTTTCTGCTGGTTTTGATAATAGCAAAGGCGATATTTTGGTAGGAACTTTCACATTTTTATCTTTTGCCTTTGCTTTATATTGCATAGCCTACCTCAACGTATGGGATTTTAGAGCCTATAAAGTGGGCAATAATATACCTACTTTGATGAAACCAGCTTGTGCACCTATCTATCAATATATTATGTCGAAAAATGGCAAAGACGAAGTTTTTGCTCAATATCCAAGCGATAGTACATATCAATTTAAAGAAATGAAACTGACCAATCCTGAGTGTGCATCACCAAAAATTACTGATTTTAGCCTTTGGAACGATGATGGAGATTATACTCAAAAAAGTTTTGAAGGTAAAAAACTTTTTATCGTTATTCTTAATACCCTAAAAGCCAATACATCGCATATAGCTCAAATCAATGAATTGATCAAATCATTGGCCAATTCAGATATCGAAGTTGTGGCCATAACATCAAGCGACCGCCAAAGTTTTGAAGACTTTAGACACAATCACAATTTGGCTATACCTTATTACTATGCCGATGGTGTAGTTATCAAAACTATGATTAGATCAATTCCTGGGATTATATTACTCAAAAATGGAACTGTGCTTGGCAAATGGAGCCACAATGCAGTACCCAAAAAACAAGATATTTTAGAACTTTTATAGATTTATAGGCACATATTTCAATGTCGTTTACTTCAGCATTTTTTATTGCCTCTATCTTAGTCTTTCTCCAAAAGAGAAAGTTTATATGATTTTTAAGTAAACGAGATTGGTACATATTTAGTAATATCTGCACCAAATTTATGTAATTCACGTACTATAGTTGAGCTGATGGCCATATTTTCGGGTTTTGTCATCAAAAAAACAGTTTCTAGTTCTGGATATAAATCTTTGTTGATTTGATCAATGCTTTTTTCGTACTCAAAATCAGTGCTATTTCTCAATCCTCTTAATAAAAAAGTAGCATTATGTTTTTTGGCCACATCAGTAGTCAGTTCTTCGTAAGTAGTTACCGAAATTTGAGGTTTGTGAGCGAAAACTTTTTTTAATTCAGATGCTATTTTAGCAACCTCAAAATAGCGTTTTTTGGTAGTATTGTGGCCAATGGCTATTATAATTTGGTCAAAAATAAGCAATCCTCGATTTACAATATCATAATGACCATTGGTAAAGGGGTCGAAACTACCAGGAAATAGGGCTATTTTTTTCATATCAAAGAAAAATAATTCAAAAAACTAATCTTCAGCCTCGTATCTTTCTGATTCACGATCATAAAAATCATTGGCCATATCTATCAATTCGGTCATTTTGTTATCCAATTCTTCTTGTGATAGCTCCTCGGTAGATTCAAGTAATTCTACCTCATCGTCTTTTAGATTGATGATAAAACGTGGAAAATCTATATGTAAAATAAAAATATCATCTGGATAATCAGTATTGTCGCAGACCAAAAACTTAGGTAATTCCATGATTTATAAAATGATTTGAAAATTAATATTTGCAAATATAAAAAAATGAATTGTAAATAAAAATTGATAAATAATTGAAGATTAGAAAGCGAGGTTGAAAACTAAAGATAAGATCGCTTGGATTATTTTTTATTATGCCCCCAAACCCCCGAGCTAGAAAGCCCCCTGAAAGTACTTCTGTTCGATGCACAGAACCCCGAAGGGGGCTTTTGCTAACGCATGAATTTTATGATAAAGATACACCATCGCTTGGAGCGATGGTATCTTTGCAAACAAAGAAGTTCCACTTTTTTGAAAAGTGGAACTTCTGGGAAAGCCCCCAAACCCCAGAGCTAGAAAGCCCCCAAACCCCCGAAGGGGGCTTTTGCTAACGCATGAATTTTATGATTAAGATACCATCGCTTGGAGCGATGGTATCTTTGTAAACAAAGAAGCCCCAAAACCCCAGAGCTAGAAAGCCCCCAAACCCCCGAAGGGGGCTTTTGCTAACGCATGAATTTTATGATAAAGATACCATCGCTTGGAGCGATGGTATCTTTGCAAACAAAGAAGTTCCACTTTTTTGAAAAGTGGAACTTCTGACTATAAAATTATTTTACTAATCCAATCAATTGAGCTATAAAAGAAATCGAATCTTTGTTGAGGATAATCATCACAGAAAGAAGAATCACAAAATAAAGTCTTATTTCAGATTTTAGTTCTGATTTTACCAATGCCAAATCAGATTTTGAAGCTAGTTCTTTGCCTAATTCATCTTTAATTTCTAATTTTTTTTGAATAGCAATATCTTTTGCACTAGAAAATACGGTGTCAATAGATTTTTCAATTAAATCGGATAAATGGGATGCCTTTTCTTTTGGCAAATCTTTAAAAATTTCTTCTCTAATGAAATATGGTAATTGATTCGTTTGTGCCATATTTGTATATTATTATGACAAAATAAATGATATTAATCTAAATTTGCATTTTAGATACGATTTTTTTTTGTATTTAGACTTTCCAAGTTTTTGAAACTTTGAAAATCTAATTTGTAAAAACTATTTTACTAATCCAATCAATTGAGCTATAAAAGTAAGCGAATCTTTGTTGAGGAGTATCATCACAGAAAGTAAAACCAGAAAATAAATTGTCATTTTTTTGTCAAGTTTAGATTCTACTTTTTCAATTTTGCTATTAACTAATTCTATTTCTAACAATAATTTTGATTCCAAAACAGCCAAATCCCCCTTTGAGGCCAATTCTTTGCTCAATTCATCTTTGATTTGGAGCTTTTTTTGAGTAGCTATATCTTCAACTTTTTTGTCGGCTTGGGCAAAAGAAAAATCTATCAATTTGCTTACTTTCTCTGCAATTGCTTTGCCAAATTCTTTTTCAAGAGAAATATAAGTTTCTAAAGTGATGCTTTGTGCCATTTCCGTATTTTAGCTTCAAAATTAAAAAAAGAAATAGAAATAAAAAAGAATTAAAATTTATTTTTTGAGAATATAAACTTACCAAGTAAGCCCCCAAACCCCCGAGCTAGAATGCCCCCTGAAAGTACTTCTGTTCGATGCACAGAACCCAGAAGGGGGCTTTTGCTAACGCATGAATTTTATGATAAAGATACCATCACTTGGAGCGATGGTATCTTTGTAAACAAAGAAGTTCCACTTTTTTGAATAGTGGAACTTCTGTATACAGCGATGGCATCCCTAAAAAAAGGGATGCCATCGCTAAAAGAACTCGCCAAAAGGCGTGTTCCTACTCTACAATAACTTTTATGGTCTCTTTGCCAACTTTTATTAAATACATTCCTGAAGGCAATTCAGATACATTTTCTTTATCATTTGGCGATATGATACTTTTAACAAGCATACCTATTGAATTATAAATTTCTATTAGGCTTTTGTTTGAGGAAGTGAAAATAACAAAACTTCCCTTGTTTGGATTTGGCAAAACAGAAAGTGGCTTCGATGGATTTGAATCTATTTTAATAGCATTCGTTTGTGAAGCAAGTTCTAAACGAGAACTAACCTTATTACCTGCTAGATATGAATTTACTTCTTTGAAGTCAGCTCCTGTAAATGTTGTTTTTCCTTTGAATGTAATGTAAAGTACAGGATTTGATATATCAAAAGATTCAAATGAAAGACTTGAAATCAATAGTCGTTTATTTTGAAAATCATTGTACTGCATCGAACAATTGCTAGGACTTTGTGATTGAGGTAATTCTACATTTTTTATCTCAAAATTAGTTTCGTCATAGTCTAAATCAACATCAATTGCACTTAGTGCTTCTGAATAGGCAACATAAACTGGCACTTTTACTTCGTTTGCAGAATCATCGACAACAGATTCTGTAAATTTATATACCACTTCTGTTTCGCCTTCTGTTCTAAAGGTATTACTATGAGTAGCTGTATTCCAATTTCCATCAACATCCCCTACCAAAACACCTGTTACTGCCCTATCTCCAAAATCACTACATCCATTGGCATTATTTACTTGCGATACTGAAACAATAGCATTTGCTAAAGGAAAATTAAAATTATTTTGTCCTGTAAATGTTATTAAACGAGTGGTTTCTATAAATTTCCAATCAGGTGAGTTTGGAAATGTACCAATCGTATTTATAGCACGCTGTTGAATCAATATCCAATCTGATAACTGTACTCTGCCATCAGAATTAACATCAGCGGCTATTAATTGCAATATTGTTGGAGATGTTACATTAAATGGTGGCATACCGTTTACTATGCGTTGCGTTATTAATGCATCGTTGCTGTTGATGACAGGATTTACAATTGCCCCATCATCAAAATTACGAACTATACCAATTCCATCAGAACCCACAGGAAGACTAACAGAAAATGTATTACCAGACAATGTTTGTAACGAACTACCCAAAACAGAACCTAATGCACCAAACAACACTGTTTTTGATGCTCCCAAACTTTGTATTGGCTTATTGTTTAGGCTATATCCCAATAAAGTACCTCTCACTTTATTTATGTCATTTGGAATAATATTAAGCACATTTGGTGTTAGACTAGTTAGGTTTGTGCTTGTTAAAATGGTCGATTCTGAAATAACTCCAGTCAAACTCAATACTTGTGGACTTATAGCAGACTGAAGTGCAAACTCAACATTTAGGATAGTACCAACACCTGATGCTATAACACCTGTAAATGTGAAATTTGCAAACAGATTGACAACATAGAAAACCTGACCAGAAATAGTTGTAACGGTTGTAAAAATACGCAAAGGAGCCCCTGTATTAGTAAGTACCTCACCAAATGTGTTTATACCAGTAGGCTGAACGAGTATAGGATTATAAGGGATACGAATTTCGTAGCCAATAATACCACTTGGCACAGTATTGGATGCAATAATAGAATATGTAAATTTATTGGCGGTACAAGCCTCTACAGGATTGGTATTGCCTATGCCATAGTTGTTGCCACTAATTGTAGGAAGTACGATAGCTTGAAAAATTACACTTACTGGATTAGCAGCATAGTAATTGCCATTTCCAGCTTGTGTACCCGTAATGGTATAGATACCTGCACTGGTAACAGTAAGCACTAAACCATTGATAGCCAAAGCAGGACTTGAAGAAAGCGACACTGGCAAACCAGAACTTGCACTACCTGATACTGTAATAACTACTGGTAAACCTATAAGAGTGATATTGGAAATGGGTGATAAAGTGACACTTTGATTGGCAGGAGTAATGGAGAGTTGAGAATTAACAATGGAGAGATTATAATTTGCCAAGGCTGCCCCTGTTAAACTTATATTGATAGGATAATTGCCCACATTGCTACTAGGTGTAGCGGTGGTGCTGTAAGTTATATTTACAGTATTGCCCAACACCAAACCAGAAACAGAACTGGTAAAAGCTGGATTTGGAGAGCCATACACTTTGGTGGCATTATTGCCTTGTACTGCAAGGTTGGCTTTGGTTACAGTAAGCACGCCAGTAGTAGTTACACCCAAAAAGCTACCATTGCCACTTTGAAAAGCGGTAACTGTAACTACTCCCACACCTGTAGCAGTAGCAGCAGAGCCTACTATATTTATAATACTAGGATTTGAACTGCTGTAGCTCACCGGCAAGCCACTAGTAGCT
The DNA here is from genome assembly GCA_013297755.1 of Cytophagales bacterium. Classification (GTDB taxonomy): domain Bacteria; phylum Bacteroidota; class Bacteroidia; order Cytophagales; family UBA9547; genus REAG01. Next base: position 2,408 of record JAAFIH010000026.1, on the reverse strand, counting down.
GTTGCATTAAAAGCAAATGTATTGCCATATACTTGGTTTGCAACTGAAAACCCACCAATAAACTGCAAATCTTGTGCCAACAATACACTTATAGTATTGCTACCTTGATTCGCTGTAATTAGATCAGCTTTATTGTCGCTGTTCAAGTCGCCAATAAATACACTTCTTGGCCCAGTATTTAAGTAAGGAAATTTATTTATTGTGAATTGACCAAAACCATCATTAATTAGACCAATTACAGCAGTAGATTGAACTGCATTATTAAATGGAGTTGCTGCTACAATCAAATCAAGTTTGTTATCGTTATTTATATCACCAATTGCTACATTTTCTTGGTCATAATCTGTAATGTAATCAATTTTACTATTGAATATTCCACCACCTGTATTTGTTAAAACTGATACTAAATTAATTTGACTACTTGTCCCTGATGATATGCATAAATCTAGATGACTATCGTTATTTAAATCGCCAAATGTTACGCTGCGAGGATTAATACCAGTAGCATAATCCACCCTTGTGCCAAAGCTACCTGTGCCAGTACCTGTTAATATACTTACTGTATTGCTACTAAAATTAGCTACTGCTAAATCCAAATAACTATCGTTATTTAGATTTCCTATCGAAACGCTGTATGGACTAGAACCTGTGGCGTAGGTTACTTGGGGGGCAAAGCTGCCGCTGCCTGTGTTGGTCAAAACACTTACAGTATTGCTACCATAATTAGCTACTGCCAAATCTGCTCTGCCATCGCCTGTAAGGTCGCCTATCGCTACGCTGTACGGATTAGAACCTGTGGCGTAGGTTACTTGGGGGGCAAAGCTGCCGCTGCCTGTGTTGGTCAATACACTTACGGTATTGCTACTACTATTCGCTACTGCCAAATCGGCCCTGCCATCGCCATTTAGGTCGCCTATCGCTACGCTGCGTGGAAAAGAACCTGTGGCGTAGGTTACCTGTGGGGCAAAGCTGCCGCTGCCAGTGTTGGTATATACACTTACGGTATTGCTAGACCGATTCACAACTGCTAAATCTGCTCTGCCATCGCCTGTAAGGTCGCCTATGGCTACGCTGCGAGGATTAGTACCTGTAGCGTAGGTAACTTGAGGGGCAAAGGTGCGTTGGGCATGGGTGAGGTGGGTAAGGAGGAGGAAAATAATTGAGATTGCAGAATGGAGAATGGAGAATGAATGTTTCATGTTTTTGTTTTTAGAAGTTGAAAAGAGGTTTGATGGTGTAGAAAAAGACCTCACCCTAAATCCCTCTCCAAAAGGAGAGGGACTTGAGATAGGACTTTTTTTAGTTTTTGGGGCTGACGCATGAAAAAAACCCACCCTAAATCCCTCTCCAAAAGGAGAGGGACTTGAGATAGGACTTTTTTTTGTTTTTGAGGCTGACGCATGGGTAATTCGATGTTTTAAAAATTGCTGCGATGTCGCAATTTTGCCTTCGAGGGTTTGGGGGCTTTTTGGGATGGATGAGAATGTTGAATTTTGCATAAGTTGAAGATTTATGTTTTTTTAGTTTAAATTTAGATGTAATATTAGGGATAAAATTTACAAAAACAAAAAGAGTTGAAAAAGATAATATTTTTTTTGTTTTTTTTTTTTAGAAGTTCCACTTTTTTGAAAAGTGGAACTTCTGGGAAAGCCCCCAAAACCCCAAGCTAGAATGCCCCCTGAAAGTACTTCTGTTCGATGCACAGAACCCCGAAGGGGGCTTTTGATAGATGCCCCCAAACCCCCGAAGGGGGCTTTTGCTAACGCATGAATTTTATGATTAAGATACCATCGCTTGGAGCGATGGTATCTTTGTAAACAAAGAAGCCCCAAAACCCCAGAGCTAGAAAGCCCCCAAACCCCCGAAGTTGGCTTTTGCTAACGCATGATTTTTATGATAAAGATACCATCGCTTGGATTGATGGTATCTTTGTAAACAATGAAGTTCCACTTTTTTGAAAAGTGGAACTTCTGGGAAAGCCCCCAAACCCCCGAAGGGGGCTTTTGCTAACGCATGAATTTTATGATAAAGATACCATCGCCTGGAGCGATGGTATCTTGTAAACAAAGAAGTTCCACTTTTTTGAAAAGTGGAACTTCTGGCTGAAAAAACTATTTTACTAATCCAATCAATTGAGCTATAAAAGAAATCGAATCTTTGTTGAGGATAATCATCACAGAAAGAAGAATCACAAAATAAAGTCTTATTTCAGATTTTAATTCTGATTTTACCAATGCCAAATCAGATTTTGAAGCTAGTTCTTTACCTAATTCATCTTTAATCTCAAACCCTAAAAGTTTAGGTAATAGATAATTTCATTTTTTTCAAAAGCTCTTGGGTTTGTTTATTGATTTCAGTAATTACACTTTCGGTATGGTTGTATCTTATTTTTTTGATAGACTTTAGAT
>JAAFIH010000025.1 GCA_013297755.1 Cytophagales bacterium | reverse complement strand
AAATGGCACTTAGTATGTTAGATGCCGAAAAAACTAAAAATAAATCCAAGCCCTTAAAAAGACAAACTGCCTCATTATTAGATAGTTATAGAGAGTTGATTTTGGGAGTTTAAATTAGAATTCCCTGGATGTATTTTGACGCTTTGATTAAATTTGATGGTAATTTATATTGAACCGAAAAACAAATATTACAATTTTACATTATACCCCTCTTTTAATTTCTCCCCAAGTGGGAGAAAAATTTTAGGAATGTAATTTTAATTTTTCGGTTTGATATAATAAAATAATATTGAATTATTTTTGAAATATTTTGTCATTCATTACATCATAAGCCAAAGCCCAGGGTGGTCTCAAAAATCCTAGAGCTTTTACATCTTGACACCAAAAACCAAAGGGAGAATTTCGTGAGAGGGTGCTGCCACCTATAATTCTGCAAATTCTGGTTAGAATTGACTCTGAAAGGTCGGCCATACTTGCCTTTGCCAACTGTACTGTATTTGCACTACCTGCTTTTATTTCTTGAATCAGCCCATCGTAAGCTTTATTTATGAGCCAGTAATCTTGTTCTACTTTTATAAACTCTACTTTTTCATAAGCTCTAATAGAGGTGTTTTTTTTCAATATGATTGATTTTGCTGTTTCAAATGCAATATCTACAACACCAATTACGACTGCTATAAAAAGACAAGGTCCTATAGCATGGCTCAATTTATTAGGATTGTATTCTCCAGAGAAAACTATTCTTTTGGCAGGAAAATTTTTAAATTCCATACTATGACTTTGTGTAGCTGTCATGCCATGTGCATCCCACTCGGCCACTAATTTTATACCTTTTGAATTGTCCCAGGGTACATTTTTGTAATTTATATAAAATAAATCAGGTTTGTCGTCCCCTTCTGGGATTGCAGAGGTCATCATATTAGTTAGAACGCCAGAGCCACTGCCAAAATGTTTTTTGCCTGAGATCAAATATTTTCCATTTCCATCTGGTATGGCATCAGCAATGGTTTTGCTTACATCGCCTCCACTGCCAGGCTCAGATGTGATAGTGCCCCACTGAGCCCCACTTTTAATTTCTGAAAAAATTTCATTGCATTGGCTGTCCCATTGATTTTGTAAAAAACTAGGTATTGGCGATGGACACAACCAATTTGACAAAACAGCAGGGTGCATGGCCGAAACCAGCGAAACCGATGAATCGCCTTGTGCAAGCACCCGCAAAGCCTCACAGATTTGTGGTAAACTTTGCTCTATGTTTATCCAAGTGCCTCCATATTGGATGGGTACAGACATCATTAAGTAACCAGTTTTAGAAATTAAGTCAAAATCTTCTGAACTTAGTTTTCTTCTTTTCTGGCGTTCGTTTCTTTGTAATGAAAACGACTGACTGAGATTTTTTATATTTTGTATTATTTCTTGATTATCCATCAATACTTATTTTTTTTATATAAAATGTAATGCTTATTTTAGATTAAAGGAAGTCTTTGTTGAACCTCGGGCATTGACACATTTGGTAAATAAGGCAAAACTAATTTTGCAAAATACTTACATTCGTCTATATGTGGATAACCCGAAAATATAAAAGATCTAAAACCCATATCCATGTATTTATTTATTTTTTCAAGTACTTGTTGTGGATTACCCACTATGGCGGCTCCACAGCCAGACCTTGCTCTTCCTATGCCTGTCCATAGCATAGGTTCTATAAAATCGTCTGCATCTGCAAGTTTTTCTCGATTCAAATCTTGTCTTTTGACCCCAAACGAGTGTGCATCTAAGCTCCTATTTTTGAGCTCTAGAGCAGTTTTGGCATCAAATTTCGACATTAGTTTTTTGGCATAAGCCCTAGCCTGGCTTTCGGTTTCTCTTACAATGACGTGTATACGCAATCCAAAATCGATTGTTCTATTGTATTTAGAAGCTCTTTGGCTTAGGTCTAGCATGGTAGCGGCAAGATCGGCCTCTGGCTCTGGCCACATCAAGAATATATCGCAGTGTTTGGCACACAGCTCTCTGGCACCATCAGAAATTCCGCCAAAATATAGCAAGGGTCCACCATTGATTTGGTAAGGTTTTACTGGGTCTGTTGGCAAATCAAATTGATAATATTTGCCTTGAAAATTTATTCTATCACTTGTCCACGCTTGTTTTAGAATTTCGATAACTTCTCCACTTTTTTCATATCTTACTTCATTGCTTTCTTTTGTACCAGGCAAATCAGAATTGATGATATTGATAGTAAGCCTCCCCTTCAGGATATGGTCCAACGAGGCAATTGCCCTTGCTAGCATTGGTGGATGCTCCTCTCCACAACGAATGGCGGTAAGTAAATTGATTTTTTTGACTTTTGTAGCTATTGCAGCCGCAAAAATCATAGTATCTTGCCCTTTAATGTAAGAATTTGGCAATAAAATATTTTTAAAACCTAACCCATCTGCTGTTTTTACAATTTTTGAACAATGGTCGAATGTACTTTGTAATTTAGCATCTACATATCCAAGATAGGATGTATCATCGTTGCAAAGAGCCGAAAACCAAGATATTTCAGCTATTTTTTTTGTAGTTCTTATTTTTGGTTTTACATCTGTATACATATATCTCTAATTTTTATCAAAATTAATTTGTTTATTTTAGAATTTTATAATTCAATGTCGTTTACTTTAAAATCAGATTATCTTTCTCATTTGGAGAATGACTAGGATAATGGCAATAAAAAATGCTAAAGTAAAAGACATTGAATTTTAATTATATAATAACCTATTCACTTAAAGGTGTAAATAAGATAAATATCCAATATCAACTCTTATTTTTGAATATTACCAAGATTAATTTATATTATTTTAAGCTATTTTTGAATTGCAATATTAAAAAAGTTTTTAAAAAAAATGATTATAATTTAAAAATTACTTTTTAAATATGGTAGCATTTATTTAAAAAGTGTATACATTTCAGAACCTACCATACTGTTGTTATTATTTGTACCAATTCGTCTATTTCTGATTTTGTATTAAAACTGTGTATGCAAATTCTGATGCGTTCGCTTCCTTTTTTTACGGTTGGCGATAGTATGGCTTTGGCCAAAAAATTGGATTCTAATAGTTTTTGAGATAAAAATTTTATTTTTTGAATGTCTTGCCCAGCCAGTATTAAAATAGCACTTTGTGAATCTATAGGCAAAAAATGTGGTGGTAATTTTTGTTTAAAATAAGTAATATTTTCAAATAATATTTCAACTATTTCTGGGTGCAAGTGTATATATTTGAATCCTTCCAAGATAGACACTACATTGTGTACAGGCATGGCGGTTGTGTATATAAAAGGGCGAGCAAAATTTATCAAAAAATCTTTTATCAATGCCGAGCAGGCCACACAAGCCCCATGCGAACCAAGGGCTTTGCCAAAAGTATGTATTCGAGTGATATTGTTGTTTGACAGAGCCAGTGTAGTGGCCAATCCACTGCCATTGTGGCCAAAAATACCTGTGCTGTGGGCTTCGTCTATGATAAAGTGGGCTTGGTATTTGTGGCAAATAGTGGCTATTTCTGTTAGTGGTGCAGTGTCGCCATCCATGCTAAAAACGCTTTCTGATACTACAAAAAGAGTGTTTTGAGTGCCAAAACTTGGTTTTGATAATGCAAATTGTATTTTTTTTTCGAGGTCTGATATGTTATTGTGTTTGAACGAATATCGGTCGGCTAGGCTCAATCTCATGCCATCTTTTATGCTTGCATGGCTTAGCTCATCATAGATAATGACATCGTTTTTTTGGGGCAAAGCCGACAAAACCGCTAAGTTGGCCACATATCCAGAGTTGAAAATAAGCGTAGCTTCTGTTTCAAAAATAGTGGCAAGATAATTTTCGGCTTCCTCAAAATAAGAATTATTGCCAGAAATTAAACGTGAGCCTGTGGAACCAAGTTTGTTTTGAAGAATAACTGAACGGTAAGTTTTGTCAATAATATTAATCAAATCTTGGTTTCGAGATAAACCAAGATAGTCATTTGAATAAAAATCTTTTTTATTACTTTCTAAAGTAAGTTTTCTATAATTATTTTCTAATTTTCTGTCTTCTATTTTTGCGTTTAAAGAATCAAAGAGAGCATTAGAACGAAGAATATTATTCGCCATATTTCAACAAAAACTCAGGATTGATGGCCTTAAAAGAAACTCGTCCTGCATATAAATTGCTATTTTCAAAGTCTTTGAGTTCCTGCAAAGGCCTCAAAACTATGCCTTCGGCCCAGGCCTCTGGGGCAAGTGTGCTTTTGATGGTAGACATTTTTACTATTGTGGGAATATCGTTTTGCAATTTATAATTGGTATCCAAAACGGGCACAGTAGTAAGCTCCAACTTGTGAGCCATTTCTAAAAAAGAAGGATAATCTAGGTATTGAAATTTATTAATATCAAACACATTGTAGATTCTAAAACTCTGACCTCTTAGTTTATACTTGTTACTTTGTATGCCCTCGCCAATTAATTCGCCTTGAAGGGCATAGTTGCCGCCCAAATGGCGTAATTTCTGTTCTATATCAAGCTGTCGAGCTACTTTCCAGAGGGTATTTTCATCGTCTTCGAGCAATTCGAGATTGCGACTACAAACGCCAAATTGTCCATCTCTGATGTAATAGGTGCAAGAGCTGCCATCTAATTTTTCGGTAATATAAAAAATTTGGTCTTTAAACTTGTCTAACAAAGATTGCAACACTTGCACACGAGTTTCGTCAGTTTTGAGGATAAAACTTGGAAAAGCACCCTTAACTTTGCCCGCAAGCGATGCTGGTATTGGAGCTTCGTATTTTTCTATTTCTAAAACTGATGTGCAATCTGCATCTTCAATTATATCAAAATCTGGTGGCAACAAAGCCAATGGAAAACAAATGCCTTGCGATATTTGCCCACGCAAACGAATTGTACGCACCCTCATACCTCGAGGACGCATAAACTCAAACTCGGGTTTTGAGGGCAGTAGAGTATCTATTTCGCAATACACACACAAATCGCCTACTTGATATTCGCCTTTTTTGACTACCAACTGCCAGCCCAACACTGTAGCTTTTTCTATTGCATCGGCTCCCTCGATAGGTTCTAATGCGATTATTTTTTGAATACTTGCTAGTTTACGTGCCATTTTACATCAATTTATAACACAAATTTAATGTTAAAATTATTTATTTGGTTTAAAAATCTATTTTAGTTTTGAACACTCAAGGGTAGTATTATAATTTTTATTTATATTATCATATCTTTTACTTAAGAATTTATAATGCCTCTATCTTAGTCTTTCTCCAAAGCAGAAAGATAATCTGATTTTTGATTAAACTACATTGATTTATAATAAATACAATGATTTTTAGTATTCATTAAAATATAATTGCAGGGCAAACGGATTCTAAAAAATTATATATTAAAAAATTATAATATTACTACATAGATTTTTTTTTTGAATTATTGAATATAAAGTTACTCCCTTTGGAGTTTGCGGTAATAGGGCAAAACGTAAGTTTTGTGCCAGCAATGTGCGGTTGTAAAATTGGATGTAGGGTAAGGCAATCAAAATAATTGGTAATTTTATTTAAAATATCTTAAAAGCGTTTGAATTGATATAAAAGTAAGAATTTATTAATAAATTAATATTTAATTTATATTTATTTAAAAATAAGTAGTTTAATTGAAAAATGTATATTAATTTCGCACATCTTGAAAATATACAATTTATTATATCCATAATTATATAACTTTAATGGCATCCATTGGCAGTACGCATCAACCCACAGCAAAAATAGATCAAAACGAAAATTATACTTCAGCGTTGGCCGTGTTGGCATCGTTGTTTTTTATATGGGCTTTGGTTACAAACATCAACGATATACTTATTCCACATCTCAAAAAAGCCTGTAATCTTACCGATTTTCAAAGTTCATTGGTTCAATTTTCATTTTTTGGAGCCTATTTTATAATGTCGTTGCCTGCTGGAGCTATTCTCAAAAAAGTAGGATACAAGTGGGGCATTATAGTAGGTTTGTCGCTCATGTTTGTAGGGGCACTTATATTTATACCAGCAGCACTTACCCGCATTTATGCTATATTTTTGATTGGATTGTTTGTGTTAGGCTCTGGAATCACACTTTTGCAGGTAGCAGCCAATCCTTATGTGGCTTTGCTTGGCAACCCAGCCTCGGCCTCGTCAAGGCTCAATTTTACGCAAGCCATCAATTCTCTTGGAGCTTCTTTAGGGCCATTTTTGGGCGGATTGTTGATACTTTCGGGCATAGAATATACGGCAGAGCAGTGGACATCGCTATCAGAAGCCGAGCAACTGGCCTACCAAATTTCTGAAGCCAAGTCTGTTATTTTGCCTTATACTGCCTTAGCTGTGGTGCTAGTTTTGATAGGTATTATGATTTATTTTTCAAATTTGCCCATTATAGAAAACGAAACTGAAGAAGAGGTAAATCATCATTTAATAAACGATAAAAACACAAGTGTATGGCAATATAGCCATCTGAAATGGGGAGTTTTATCAATATTTTTGTATGTAGGGGCCGAAGTAGCCATAGGTAGTTTTATTATTGGATTTGCCAAACTGCCCAATATTGCTAATCTCAACGAACTAGAAGCCAAAAATTTTATAAGTTATTACATGATTTTTGCTATGATTGGTCGCTTTTTAGGGGCAGCTTTGCTTACAAAATTGAATCCACGCATTTGGTTGGGTTTCAATGCTTTGGCCGCCATAGTGTTATTGGCTTATGCCATCAATACATCAGGTAATGTAGCCTTATATGCCATGATTTTGGTAGGATTTTGTAATTCTACTATGTTTCCAACCATATTTACTTTAGCAATAAAAGAATTAGGACATTTTACTAAATCAGGCTCTTCTTACTTAATTATGGCCATAGTAGGAGGTGCCATAGTGCCACCAGTGATGGGTTTGGTTTCTGATATGTATAGCGATATTCAGGTGGCATTTTATGTACCATTGGCTTGTTATATATTTATAAGTTTTTATGGATTTGTGGGTTCTAAAGTAAAAAGTACTTAGCAAGGGGATTTTAGGGTAGAGTATAGGTATGGGTTTAATGGGAAAGAAAATGATAATGAGATTAAAGGTAATGGAAATAGTGTAGATTTTGGGGCTAGGATTCACGACCCAAGAGTTGGACGTTTTTATTCAGTTGACCCACTAGCAAATATTTATGTAGACCAATCCACCTATTGCTTTGCAGCAAACAGCCCAATTAAAAACATAGATGCAAATGGAGAAGGTCCATGGGATGTGATAAATGGATTTGTGTCTGGAGTAACTGAATCCTTTTCATTTGGATTAGTAGGCATGAAAGCTGGAGAATATCCAGGTGCAAGTAGCGAAAGTGATTTTGAACTTGGAAGAAACATTGGCAATGTTGCAGCTGCATTAGCTTCTGTATATTCTGGTAGTGGTGGTAAGCCAAGTACTAGTTTAGCACCTGTCGGAGCAACAGGTACTATTATTCTCAAAGTTCCTGTTGCTACAACAATAGCTCCAAATGCAGTTTTAAATGCAGAAAAATACTCTGATTTAAAAGAACCTAAAAATGTTGGAGATGGTTTAGAAACTACTCCTGCACAAAGGAAAAGAATTATGGAAAGAAATAAACAGTTGAATAATGGACAAATGGTTAGCGATGGTGACGGAAAACCTCTTAACCCGCCAAAAAAAATTACCAAAGGCGAAAAAGCTGATATGAGACAAGCTGAAGTTGATCATGAAAATCCAAAGTCAAAAGGTGGCTCTAATAGTAATAAAAACTTGCGTCTTATTTCTAAAGAAGAAAACTTAAAAAAGAGCAATAAAGTTGAAAAGAAATAAAAATATTTAACTAGAGATGAAATCATTTAAAGCTGATTTAAGAACTGCTGTAATTACAACAAAGTATGTCTTAGAGACTAATTCCCCTATATTAAATGTTTTTCATTACGAAGATGGATTTTGGCAGTTTTCAGGTTCTGAAAAAAATTTAGTTGATGAAGATTATAAACTTATTTCCCTACAAGAGATAATTGAGTTAGATTCTAGTGTTTTATTAATATCAGATTTGAATTGCAATCAAAAAGCTATAAGGCTCAATAAGGATTCTGATTGGAAAATTTTTGATAATTTAGAATGAGGTAGTGTTACCCAGCTCTTCCACATCTTTCTAAAAAAAATCCGATATTCGGCATCTTCCACCAGATTTCCCAGCTAAGCGAAAAATAAAAAAATGCTAAAAGTTTGGCGAAGTCTCTGACTTCGTCATGGTGTATGCAAATCTGAGATTTGCTATAAAACAAAAAAAGTCATTATATTTTTATCAAAAACAACCAATCCAGCTATTCGTAGTCTTGTGCGAGGGCAAAAAGCGAAGGAGACTACGAATTTTAGATAAAAGTAGTTTTCAACTACATAATACACAAATAAAAAATCCATCTATTTTTATCAAAAACAACCACTTTTCGTGTTCACGAAAAAATAAAAAAAATAAAAAAAGGGGGGCAAAAAAACAAAAGTGGCTACGCCACACCCGTAAATTTTATTTTTTTAAAAATATTTTCAAAAAGTTTTCCACATATCCACATCTAAAGAGTGCCTCATTATCAGGGCTTTAGGTGGGTTTTTCGCCTTTGTTGGAGTTCTTCTCCAACAAATCAACCAAATAAAGTCTATCTATTTTTACAAAAAAACAACTACTTTTCGTGTTCCCTACTTCGACATAGTCTGAGGTTATACCAACACTACAAATTACAGGTGCAAAACTTTTTAAAATGAAAAACACTATTAAAATTTGAAATTATATTTTTTTTAATGAAGTTTGTAATCAAATAAATTTGTTTAAGATGATTACTAAAAAGGATTCTTCAGTTTTCTTACAATTTTTAGGCTTCATCTCAATTTTTGCTGGTATTTGGTATTTGATAAATCGTAGTTTAAAAAATAATTATGATTCATTATCTGATACCGAAAATTTGAATAGCGATTGGGGTAGATTATACGGAGATTTTGATGCTAGTGCTAAAAAAATAATCTAAAAATGGATAAATTAGCTACTAAAGCTGCATCAAACACACAACAATCACATTTTTTAGCTCAACAAACGATAAGCATTCAAAGATTGCCAATTCCTAGTTCTGAGGAGTTAGCTAAATTGGAAACCATAAAACCGGGAATTACGCAACAATTTATGGATATGGCTTTGAATGAACAAAAGCACAGGCATGAAATGAATTTTAAAGAGCAAAAGTCAAGTATTTATGCTCAAAGATGGGCTTTTGCATCTGTTGTATTGGTATGTGTACTCTGTGGTATTGGTTTTTATTTTGGTTTTGGAACGCAATCAGCAAGTATTGCTTGTAGTGTAATAGTGGCAAGTATTTTCGCTTTTATTGGTTCAAAAGTTAAAAACAAAACTTCAGAATAATTATACATTTTAGAAGCCCGACTACAACATTAGTCGCTAAAACACTATTATATCTATTCTACCCCAGCTCTTCCAAAAAAAATAGCAAAAATGCTGTTCAACAAGTTAGCGATCCTCCGCTATTCGAGTTTTGCAAACTCGAATCCATATCTTATGGTTTTCAACCCGAAAATAACAAAAACGCCAAAGGCGTAGCAATTAAAAAAACAAAAAAAGGGGGGATAAAAACAAAAGTGGCTTCGCCAATAATAAACCGATTTTCTGGAACGATATAAGGACAAGGTATGGTAAGGAAATGGCCTAGTAGGGACAGGGCATGCCCTGTCCCTACTATTGCCAATATTTATGTCATTTTTGCCTTTGTTGGAGATGAACTTAATCTATGGCAAAAATTGATTTTGTTGGCCACCACCATTGCAAACAAAGACGATTGGATGCAATAAGAATGATCTCTTACAAGTAGTCGATTTTTGTTAGATTATGCTCTAAAAACTTACTTTGTTTCCTCTTTCTTTTTCAAACTTGTGAAATCTATATTGTAGGTTATTCCTACCAAAAATCCATTGTTTGATTCTACCACAGGCAATTTTGTGATAGGATGTGAGGCTGGTTTCATTACTATTTGGTTGAAATAACCTATCTCAAATTTGCAATTTTTGTTTAGTTTATATCCCACACCAATATTAAATCGATTTTGGTCGAAAATATTATTTTTGATTTTTTCGCCTGCTCCAATCAAAATTTCATCAAAAGCATGGATATAAAATTCGTTATCATCAATGGTATTGCCTTGGATGGGCATGGCTATGCGTACACGATAGCGAAAACGCATCACAAAATTCCATTTTCCTGGTATTCTATCGTTTTTAGAATCATATATATTTCCCAAAAATCGCTCTTCCAATTTGAATCTATGGCTTATTTCAAATCTACCAGTGTTGTTTTTGAGCAAAATATCTTGATAAATTCGATGTTCTGGGAAAGATTGCTCGTTGCCTTGTAGATCTAGTTTTGCTATGGGTAATTCTCCATAACTAAATGTTTGGGCTTGTGCATAGCCAATGGTAAACATGACTTGGTCTGTAAAATGATAATTGACTCCAAATCGAGCTAAGGACTGTTGCCAGAAGGCAATAAAATCGGTTCTACGAAGTTGATATTCGGTGTGTATACTCCATTTTTTGGCAATTTTATGGTCGCCAAAGTAGCCATACCAGCCAATAGCATTATAAACATTTTCCCTAAAATGTTCTGAAAATGCAGGAAATATCATTGCAATACATAATATTGCTGAGATTATATATTTTTTCATGTGTTTTAGCAAAACTTATTTATAGTAATTTAAAATCATTTACAATATCTGCCACAATTTCTGGATCAGTTTTTTCGGCACGCATATCAAAGTATATATCTCTGACAATCAATGGGCAAATATCTGACGGAAGCTGTATATAACGGGCAAATTCTATCAAAAAATCAAGTTCGGCAGTGTCCATGTTCAAATCGGCCATCATTATTTTTTCCATATAAATCAGCTGATTGATGCGTTCTAAAGTAGTGGTTGGAGTTACTAAATGTTCGGCATCTATTTCATGTTCCAAACTTTTGATGTCGCTTGGTCGCAATCCATTTTCTTTGGCCATTTGTAGCACATCTTGTATGACATTGTGTTCGCTATCGTGCACTTTTTTTTCACGATCGAGTTCGTCAAAGGCTCTTTTTACTTTTCGAGTTGGGTTATATATCCAATGTAGCATAAATTCTAAATATTAATGTTGAAAATGGGATGGTGTTAAATTTTTTGTATTTACCAACACCAACCCCTAACGTCTATCCTTTTGTATAAAGCAACTAAACGATTAAACTCCCCAAATTGATTTTATAATCATCAAATACGTTGGTATACCTAAAATGATATTGAAAGGAAACGTAACCGCCAAAGCCATAGGCAGCAATAAGCTCATATTTGCCTGTGGCACAGCCATACGCATTGCTGCAGGTACAGCAATGTAAGATGCACTGGCACACAAAATAGTAAACAAGAAAGCATCGCCCACCGACATACCAATCATGTAAGAAATACCAATACCTAGTGCAGCATTTACCAAAGGTGTAATAATGGCAAATCCTACTAAAAACAAGCCAGATTTTTTGAGGGCCGACATCCTGCTACCAGCCACCAAGCCCATATCCAATAAGTATAGTGCCAACATTCCTTTGAAAATATCTTTTACAAAACCATGCAATTCTTTTTCGCCATTGTCGCCAGCCAGGTATCCTATCAATAAACTTCCTACCAAAAGTACTATCGAACCATTAAAAACGGCCTCTTTTACTACATCTTTCAAACTAGATTTCTTGTGTGCAGTGCCGTTCAATTCATTGCTATCGTTTTTTACATTCATTCTTATCATCAAAAGCCCCATGATAATGGCTGGAGATTCCATAATGGCCATACCTGCTACCATATATCCACCTGCATTTATGCCTTGGTTGGCCACATAAGTTTGGGCAGTGGCAAACGTAACAGCACTCACAGAGCCATAAGTAGCTGCTATGGCACCTGCATTGTAAGCGTCTAGTTTAATTTTTAAAACAAAAAATGCCACCACAGGCACTATCAACGACATCACTATACATGCCAAGATGATAACTAAAATATCGCTCGTGAATCCACTATGGAATAGCTCTTGGCCGCCTTTGATACCAATATCAAACAATAAATAAAGCGAAAAATATTTGGCAATGGCTGGTGGCACCTCCAAATCTGATTTTACCAAAACGGCAATTAAACCTAGAAAAAAGAAAAGTACTGGAGCTGATAGAAAGTTTGATAATATTGAAGAAAAATCCATAAATAGTTATATATTTTTTTGGAAATAATGAATTAAAACATACATTGTAAAATGATGATGTAAATGTAAAATTAATTTTTAGATTTGAAACTAAAGCCACTTTAATTTAATAGTATTTTAATTTTTTTTGGGGCATGAGTCAAAAAACTAATGATTTAAAATTATCCTTGGTTTAAAATGTATCAAGTTATGACATTTTTATTATTTTGAGTGAGGATTTATGTAAGTTAATAAAGTTGATTATGTTGAGTACAAAAAAGAAATTTTAAATTTTTCAATATATTTTCAAAAAACTTAACATAAATCAATTTTTAACAAACAATATATTTTTACCTTAAAACTTTTTTAATTGACTGTTATACACATAGAATAAAAGAATAATTTGTAAAATCACAAAAAAAACAATTTTTTTAAAGTAATAATTAAAAATTAATTAAAATTTTAGAATAGACTTGTTAAAGAATTTATAGACAAAAGACAAGTTTGACTATTTACCTTAGAAAGCACTTAATTTAAAAAAACGACCTTTTAAAATAATGGTTACAAATTTTGCATAAATGAAATAGAACTTTAACTTTGCACAATAACTTAAAAAAACTTTTTATATGCAAAAAATAGTTAGTAAGAAATTTTACAATTTTATTCTTTTATTTTTTTCTGTTTTTACTCTTGAACTTAAAGCCCAGTGGGTAAATAACTCTAATCCTTTTACCTCTAGTCAAATCAGGGCAGTTGCCATTTCATCTGGAAGTAGTGCTGTTTTGGGTGGATTTGGGCTTGGTTCTGGTTTTTCTATGTATGGAATTATGTATTTGACTACGAACGGGGGAGTTACTATGAAAGAGGTTTATAGAGGTACAACAGGTATAGAAGATATTTGTTTTGTAACTTCGACTATTGGATATGCAATAGGCAATGATGCAGACCTTAATGTTATACTTTGTAAAACTTTGAATGCTGGTTTAACTTGGAGTTCTAGTACTATCTCTGGATTATTCTCTACTGAATCAATAGTTCATTTTGTAAATACTAGTGTTGGTTTTATATTTACTGACAATGGAATAATAAGTAAAACTATTGATGGTGGAGAAAACTGGGTAAATATTTCTCATAATGTTGGAAATAATTTTAAAGATGTAAGTTTTATTTCTCCAAAGATTGCATTTGCAGTTTCTGTAGATTTAGACTACTCTATTCTTTCACAAACTACTGATGGTGGACAAAACTGGGTAAGTGTTGCTGGTCAAAATTTGGCTAAAACTACAAGTTTTGTAAATAAAATAGACTTTATTACTGAAAATATAGGTTTTATGATTTCTAATTCAAATTCACATCTTTACAAAACAACCAACGGTGGTGTTACTTGGACTTCTATTTCAGGTTTAAACTTTGATAATATATATGAAGTTAAATTTATTACAACATCTACAGGAATATTATCAGCCACTGACAATAATAGTATAAACTCAAGTTTATACAGAACTTTTGATGGTGGTCTAACATGGTCTAAATTTCATGATGCAATTTTAGCATTTTCTTTATACGATTTCGACTACAAAAATAATTTTATTATAGCTTCTGGTTTAGGGGGTTATTGTTCTAACAAAAGTTTTGATATTTATGGAGCTAATAGTTCGGTTTCTACAGTTGTATCAACTATTACATCTACAATCAACCATAAAAAGTTTGACGAACTTATAACTGTTTTTCCAAATCCAAGTAAGAATGGTGTTTTCTTTATTGAAACTAATTTAGATATTTCCTCAATTATTGTTTATAATAATTTTGGGCATTCAGAAACACATGATAATAAAGTAATCAAAACTAATTACAAAGGTTTAGTTTATGTTAAAATAAACTTAGATTCAGGTGAGCATATCTACAAAAAAATATTCTTAGAATAAATTTCAAATTTAGTTTATTTAGTCGTCTAGCCAAGCTTAAAACTTTCTTTTTAAAGTAAAATGAAAGAGATTAAAAGGGAATAAGGTTATATATTAGTTGAATTAAATTTCGAAAAAAACAATTAAGAAATTTTGGGCTTTATAATAATGTAGTTTACATAAGCATTTTTTATTTCCTCTATCTTAGGTTTTCTCCAAAATAGAAAGATGGTAGGATTTTTATGCAAACGACATTGGATTTTATAGGCTTATTTTACAATAAGTTTGCAAGTGAAAACTATTTCTCATTTTTGATTATCAATACCTAATCCAAATAAATCTTACTCAAAGCCATACCCATGATGATATCTACTTGTTCGTCAAAGGTAATAAAGGTAGTGTCTATTTCGAGGGCTTCTTGTGCTTTTCTGAGGGGGCCTTCTGAGCGGTTGGTGTCTATATTGTCTCGATGTTTTAGATTTTCGATAACTTTGTGCAGTTCTACGAGTTCGTTTTTTTCAAACAATTCTTTTTGTCTTCTCTCTGCACGTACTTGCACATCAGCAGTCATAAAAATTTTTAACTCAGCATCTGGAAAAACCATAGTTCCAATATCACGTCCATCCATTACAATTCCCTTTTTTTTGCCCATTCGTTGTTGCTGCGCCACCAAATTTCTGCGAACATCAACTATGGCAGCTACCTCGCTCACGCGCTCGGCAATGTACATTTTGCGTATTTCGGTTTCTACGTTGAGGCCGTTCAAAAAAATTTCTGATTGGTTGGTTTGTAAGTTTGGCACAAATTTTAGTTCTATTTTTTCTAAAGCATGGCTTACAGCTATGGGGTCTGTGCTATTGATATAATGTTCTGTAAAATAGAGTGTTATGGCCCTATACATAGCTCCAGTATCTATGTAAGCATAGCCCAGTTGTTTAGCAATAATCTTAGCAGTGCTACTTTTGCCGCACGAAGAAAATCCATCAATTGCTATATTTATTTTTCTCATGCCAGTATGCTAATCCTAGATTATGATAAAAGTTGTATTAAGTATGAAATATTAAATTTTAAAAAAAATAAAATGATTGCAGTACATTTTACAAATTATGCGAAATAAAACATATAAAATATTACTGAAATAATTTTAAACTATAAAAAAGCCCGTTTAGTTATTTTGATTTAAAAAGCCCAACGCCAACCCCTCCCCATAAAAGGGAGAGGCCATTTCGGACTTTTTTTAATTGTTAATTCATACTGAATTTGACATAATAACAGCTAAATGGGCTTTTCTATTAAACTATGTATTTAGTTTTGTAATAATTTTATCAAATCAGTAAGTTTTTCTTTCATATCTTTTCTATCAACGATAAAATCTAAGAAACCATGTTCGAGCAAAAACTCTGCACTTTGGAAGCCCTCTGGCAGGTCTTTGCCAATCGTTTCTCTGATTACACGAGGGCCAGCAAAACCAATGAGAGCATTGGGTTCTGAAATATTAAAATCGCCCAACATAGCATAAGATGCAGTAACACCACCAGTAGTAGGGTCTGTAAGGAGCGATATATAAGGAATTTTGGCTTTGTCCATAAGAGCAATTTTGGCCGAGGTTTTGGCCATTTGCATCAGCGAATATCCAGCCTCCATCATACGAGCACCTCCAGATTTTGAAATCATCAAAAAAGGCACTTTCATGGCGATGGCCTTGTCCATAGCACGTGCTATTTTTTCGCCAACGACCGACCCCATAGAGCCCCCTATAAATCCAAAATCCATGCAAGCGATGACAATATCCAAATTATTAATTTTGCCATAACCAGAGCGTAAGGCATCTTTTAGCCCAGTTTTTTTGATTGTAGCTTTTATTCTATCTGTATATTTTTTGGTGTCAGTAAACGAAAGTGGGTCGCCAGAAATCATGTTTTCGTCCAATTCTGTAAACTCATTGTCGTCAAAAAGAAGCTCAAAATAGCGTGCAGCATCCATGCGTTCGTGGTAGTTGCATTCTATACAAGTATAAGCATTGCCTCTATGTTCTCTTATATGTTGAATTTTTTTACAATTCGGACACTGATACCAAAGCCCATCTGGAGCTTCTTTTTTGTCTTCGGTAGCTGTTACTATTCCTTTCTCTTGTCTTTTAAACCAAGCCATTTTGCTGATAATTTAAGTTTTTGGTGCAATAATTTACGCTTGACAATTTTTTGAAAATATCAAATCATTGCATTTTTAGAATTTTTTACAAATATCAAATATGAACATCAAAAACCACAAATGTATTTTCAAGAGCCCCTATAAATGTAAAAAATGCCTAGAATAACATTCATTCTTTGATTTACATTTCAAAATTGCGAATTATTCACTTACAAAATAAATACTATAATTTGCTCAAAGCAAATCACAACATTGATTTATAAATACAAACTTAATTAAAATCTTTTTTTGATTATAATTTATCCTATAATTTATTTAAAATGAATGTATCAATAAGTAATTTTTATGTTTTTTATATTAAATTTTTTTTTTAGATAAACAGGTAAATATAAAAAAAACTATTTTTGGTACTATTTTAAATTTGGGAGTGTAATTTTTATTGAAGTCCAATGGCCATATTCAGATGTGATAGCAATGGATCCATTCAGTTTTGCAACTGTTTCTTTTACAATATACAGCCCAAGCCCAGAGCCATTGCCAGCGGCAGATGCTCTGTAAAACATTTGGTACACTTTTTCTATATCAAGTGGTTTGATACCAATGCCATTATCTAAAAAAGTTAATACACAGTTTCCTTTATTTATTACTATTCTAATGTCCAAAAACGATTTTTCTTTTGATAAATCAGCATAAATAATGGCATTGGTAATCAGATTGTTAAGTACGATATTTATTCTTCTTTTGTCAGAAAAAAATGTATCACTATCGTTTATGATTATCTTAGTTTCTATTCGATTACTATTGTCGAGATACTCAAGTTGTAGTAATATTTCTGAAATAAGAATTTCAAAATCAATTTCATTGGATTGAATTTCTTGACGCTCGTTTTTGGATATATTTAATATATCAATAATAAAAGAATCGAGTTTAAAAACTGATTTTTCGCACAATACAAGATATTGTTTGATAGTATCTACGTTTTTTTCGATTTTGGCTATTTCTATAAGTCCAAGTAGCGATGTGAGTGGAGCACGCAAATCGTGAGAAGTTTTGTACACAAAACTATCCAATTCGTGGTTTACTTTTCTTAGATTTGAGTTGCTGTTTCGTAAGCTTTTATTAATTATTGTAATTCTGTTTTTATATCTTTCATTGGCATAGTGCAGGGTATAAATGTAGATTGATAAGATAGCAATACTTATTAAATAACATAAAAAAGTATAATATTTGGTATTGATTTTAGAAAGTGATGTATCGTGAAATAATTGGTATTCGGTATATTCCAAAAAAGCAATGGCCAAAAGTATTAATGCTAATAAAGTAATAATTTTTTTAATTTTTTTTATATCAAATAATATAAATACACCACATACGTAAGGAAACCAAAGATATGTTAGACCAGAATTGATTCCCAAAAAGGATGAATTTATGATGATTCCTATATAGCCTGAGAAAAAAATGATGTATTTTGGAAGCCTTGTTTGGCCAAAATAAAATAAAACTAAAGCTATAATGTAGCAAAAAGTGGTAACTATATCTACACAAAAAATAATGGTTCGGTGATTGTATAAATCAAAAATAGCTAAAGAAAGGCTAGCCATGGTGGCAAATACTCCAATGAAAATAGAAAACCAAAGCCGAGTAAGTTCGCCTTTGATGTCTTGGCTGTTTCTGAAGTTTTTTCTAGCTCGTATTAGTTGTTTGTAAAACATATCTTACATATCAAGTAGTGTAAATTCAATTTTAACAATTCGTAAATTATAGAAGCACTAATAAAGTATAAAAAATGACTTTATTCTATTAATTAAGTTTATTTATTTTTGAGATATGGATTTAACTTTTTCTCATCATACACATTTGTTTGTGGTCCATGGCCAGGATGTACTGTATAATTTTCGGAAAGTGAAAATAATTTATTTTTAATACTATCTATCAAAGTAGCATGATGGCCACCTGGCAAATCTGTGCGACCTATGCTTCTATAAAAAAGCACATCGCCTGCAAATATATTTTTGGATTCATGATGCACAAAAGCAATATGACCAGGGGCATGGCCTGGCACATACAATACATCTAGGCTGGTGTCGCCAAAAGTAATTTTTTCGCCTTCTGTAATAAAAATATCTGGTTCTGTTTCTTGATAATTAGGATAACCATACATGGCCGCATATAATTTGACAGAGCGTAATGTTTGATGGTCGTTGGCATGTATAACAAGGTTGATTTTGTAATGATTTTTTACAAAATAATTGCCCAATATATGGTCGATATGGCAGTGCGTATTGAGCAAGTACTTGGGCGTAAGTTGCTTCAAATCAATGAATTGTGCCAGTTCTTGTTGTTCTTGTTTATCAGCACAACCAGGATCTATGATAACACATTGTTTGGTATTATCGTACACAATATAGGTGTTTTCTTGTAATGAATTAAAAGTAAAAGAGTGAATGTGTAGAGCCATAAAAAGGTAAATTTAAGTAATATTATGTATGTTTTTTAGTATTTCTATATCTATATCAGTAAGTAACTTATTTCTACGTTGATATACCACTTTGGCCACTTCTATGGCTTTTTCAAAATTATATTTTTCAAAACCATCTGAGCCACCCCAAGCGTAAGATGGTATCTGTTTTGGCGGAAAATTAGCACCAAAAATATTAGCATTTACGCCTACCACAGTGCCTGTATTAAACATAGTGTTGATGCTACATTTGGAGTGGTCGCCCATCATGAGGCCGCAAAACTGAAGTTCTGTGTTTTCAAACTGATTTGTAGAATAATCATATAATGATACAGGACTATAATTATTTTTTAAGTTTGATGTATTGGTATCGGCCCCTAAATTGCACCACTCTCCAATGACAGAATTGCCCAAAAAACCATCGTGTGCTTTGTTTGAATATCCAAAAATGACAGAATTGCTAATTTCGCCACCCACTTTAGCACCTGGACCTATCGTAACATCGCCTCTTATTTTTGTACCCATATTTGTAACCGAATCTTGGCAAAGTGCAAACGAGCCTCTAATAAGTGTACCCTCTTGCACTTCTGCATTTTTGCCTATATAAATTGGGCCATTGGTAGCATTAAGGACTGAGGCATATACCTTAGCACCTTCTTCAACAAAAATATTTTCTGGATTATAACACTTTGAAAATGAGTCGTTTACACCTATGTTCTTATTGTGTAACTTTATATATGTTATGTCAGATTTAATTTCACTTGCATTAAGTTCAAAAATATGCCATTTTTTAGTAATCTTACTGATATGATCAGTTATCGACATACATTTGTTGGTCTCTAAATCTTGTAATTCTTCTATTGAGAAACGGGTATTTGTCAAATAAGCTACCAACTTATTTTGATACATTAGGCCACTATTGGGGCTTAGTTGATGAATATGTTTTACCCATGCTGGGTTTGGAAGAAAGGCACTATTGATATATAAATTTAAAGATTCATTATGTGTTGGGAATTTTTTAGCCAACATTTTATCCATACACAGATAAGAAATAGTACTATTTAGAAAAGCATTTTGCCATTTTTCGGCAATCGTAAAAATACCACATCTTATGTGGCTGTGTGGCCTTGTAAACGTAAAAGGAAGCAGAGATTGTTGTGTTTTTAACTCTTCAAAAAAAATTATATGCATATTTTACGTTCTTTATAGGACTGAATTCTCGTTTCAATCACAAATTAATAAAACTTTGATTCATTTGATATATTTACAAAAAAAAATAAAATGGAGTTAGTCTTTGAACGTAGAAATAAAAAATTGAAGAAATTGATTTTTTATAAATAAATTGTAATAATTTATTATAATATATTTAAAATTTATGAATATCAAAAGTAATTTTATATTGTATGATTAATTTTATTAAATAAATATATATTCAAATAAACTTACTTTTATGTATTATTTTTTTATAGCAAACTAAATAATTTGTGGAACTAAAATATTTATAATCTGTCCTTTTTTAGCTTATTTTGCCAAAAACGTATTCTTTTGTACGCTCTATTGTTGGGTTTTCGAGTATTTGAGAAGCAGTGCCATGTTCTACAATTTCGCCATCGTACATAAAAATAATGTAATCGGCTATGCGATGAGCTTGTGGCAAACTATGGGTAACTACAATAAGAGTATAGTCTTTTTTGAGGGCGATAAATTTTTCTTCTATATTTTTGCTAGAAATGGGGTCGAGTGCAGATGTGGGTTCATCGCCAAGGATAAAGCGTGGCTCCACAGCAAGCCCACGTGCCAAGCACAAGCGTTGTTGTTGCCCAATAGAAAGCCTAGATGCTGGCGATTTTAGGCGGTCTTTTACCTCGTCCCAAAGGCTTACATCCTTTAGTTTTTGTTCTACCAACTGAGCCAGTTTTTTTTTGTCAGTTTCGCCATGAATTTTTGGGCCATAAGCAATATTGTCAAAAATAGACATTGGCAATGGAAAAGGCCTTTGCGATACTAGCCCCATTTTCTTACGAATATGAGTGATTTCGGCACTTGGATCAAATATGTTTTCGCCATCAACAAATAGTTTTCCTGTAACTTTTACACCTTCATAATTATCAATTAATCGATTAAAACATTTCAATAATGTAGTTTTGCCGCAACCTGAAGGCCCAATAATGGCTGTTATTTTATTTTCAGGAATGACCATATTTATATTTTTTAAGGCATGGCGTTCGCCATAAAAAACATTCAAATTTTCTATTTCTATTGATTTAGCCATTTACTCTATGTTTGTCGTATCTGCTATACAAAATACGAGATAATATGCTGATAATGAGGATAATAATAGTAAGAATGACAGCAGAGGCATAAGCTCTATTTTGAACCTCTACCACAGGTGCAGATAGTTGAAAAAATATGGACAATGGCAAAGAGCCCACTGGTTTTAGTACAGAATAAGGTATCCTATCAGTGTATCCTGCTGTAAAAATGACAGATGCTGCATCGCCAATGGCTCGCCCAAAAGCCAATAAAATAGCTGTGGTAATGCCAGGTAGAGCTTGTTTTACAGCAATTTTGATAGATGTTTCCCATCGTGTGGCACCCAAGGCAAACGAGGCATCAAGCATTCCAGTAGGTATGGTTTTGAAAATTTCGTCCATGGCTCTGATAATTACAGGTAATATCATAATGGCAAGTGTAATAACTCCTGCTAAAAGGGAGGTTTTGAGACCCAAAAAAACCATAACTGTGAAGCCAAAAGCCCCAAAAACGATTGATGGCACGCCCCAAAGCACATCCAAAGAAAGTCGCACAAAACTTGTAAACTTAGAATTTGCTTTTTTATAAATATTGATATAAATAACCACAGGCAAACCTACCACAAAAGCCAAAAAAGTAGAGGCTGCAGCCAAATAAAGCGAACCCAAAATAGCATTGAGCACACCGCCACCCTTGCCCATATAAAATCCCCCAACAGGAGATTGAGAAATCATGGTCCAAGACAAAGAGGGTAACCCTTTGATCAAAACTGCCATAACAACCGAAAGCAATAAGCCTACCACTAACACCAGGCTTAAAATCATGAGTGTTTTAAAAAATTTTTCTTCTATATGTTTTAATTGCATTGTTGCAAATATATCCTTATATAGCTAAAACTACACATAAAATTAGTATTTTTTTATTCATATTGTAAATTTAGAATCTTTTATAATCATATTTAAGTAGTTTTTAGGACTTTTTTAAATTTTTAATTACTTTTGAAACAATTATTTTAATGGAAAAGCCTAAATTGCAATTCAATTATTGAATTTGGCCTAACCCCAAACAAATGATACTAGATGGCTTAAACTCCAAAAAGGAGAGGAGTGTTTTTATTTGATGAAAAGCTATCAGGGCTTTTCTTTTTTTATTTAAAAAATATTTATTGAAAAATTATCACAAAAAAATCCTTTTCTTAATTTTTTTATTGTTTTTCAATAGCAAAAATATTTTTGCATCGCACATTATTGGTGGAGATATAAACTTAAAAAATATTGCAGGAAATAAATTTACACTAAAACTAGATTTATATTTTGATGCCCTAAATGGCAATTTAGATGCTTTTGATTCTGTAATTGTTATTAAAATAAGAAGAAAATCAGATAATAAATATATAGAGCAATTTTCTGTAAAACATGCTCAAACGGATACTATACCCACAGAGGCAGGTGTATGTTCGTTTATTAAATTTAAAACTGTAAAACATTCATATTCAAAAATTATTACTCTTACAAACTCACTTTATAATTCTGCTGGTGGGTTTTATATTTCATGGGATCGCTGCTGCAGAAACAGTATCATTGGTAATATTTCAAATTCTTCGTATGTAAGTAGTGTGTTTTATGTAGAACTGCCCCCACTGACCACTGTTAATAGTTCGCCACAATTTGCCAATCCTACCAAAACGGTGTATGGTTGTCTTACAACAGCACAAACGTATGATTTTTCGGCTACAGATGCCGATGGAGATTCGTTGGTATATTCTATTGATGTACCCAACGAGTTTTTGGATACTTTAAGTACTGGAAATAACCTATTGACAAAAATAAATCTTTTAAATAGATTTTCGAAGAACTATATTTTGCCAAGCAATCCTGTTATTTCTATCAATTCTGCTACTGGAATAGTTTCATTGACACCCTCTGAAATTGGGGTTTTTGTACTTGCTATCAAATGTGAGGAATATAGAAAAGGACAATATCTGGGTTGTGCTTTTCGTGAATATCAGCTTATTTCATCTAATTGTTTTACTGCCAATACAAGTCCAAAATTATTGTATCTCGACCCACTGACCAATAAAATTACCCCTACACTAGCTGGCCTGAATTTTGACATTTATGAAAGAAATTGCATTACAGTAGTTGGAATTGACACCCTGGGGCAGCAATTAAAGCTAGAATTTGTTTTGAACAATTCTTACTATTCTAAATATTATACTTCTACCTTGACTGTCAATCCAACTTTTGCAACAACTACAAAGTTGAAAGATACAGTCTATTTTGAAGTATATGTTGATAGATGCATATATTCATCCAAAAGTAAAGATTCTACCTATATATTTGATTTTTTGCTTATCAACAACAATAATTGTTCAAAACCTGATAGTACAACCAAAAAATTGGTAGTACCTAGCAAAACATCAGATGTGCCTATTCCATTTTTGTCTGTAAATCTTAGCGAATCTGTTACATACCCTGTTGCAGTTAATGACACGCTAGAAATCGAATATATTACTTCTATTGATGGAGTTTCAAATATATATTTTTCTTATAATCCATCTTGGAAAATTAAAAATAGTGTATTAATTAATCTGCCAAATTTAAAAAAAGGAATATTAACACTAACTCCAGATTGTTATGACATAGGTAGTGAAAACACTATTTATATCTCTGCTCAGAATAATTTGATTGGTCAGTGTTATTATTCGAATAACAACAATATAGTGAACAAAAATATTAAGTATAAAGTAACAGAAGCAAATGCTACCAGTCCCAAAATTACAACAAATTTAGTTAACGATAACATTACGCAACAGGTGCATATAGGCGATACCTTAAAGTTTAATTATTTTGTAAAAACATCTCCAAGCTATACCAGTACTACATTATCGCTTTATACAAATCTCAATACGCCCGATTTTTATAAAAGAACCAATAAAGATTACATAGAAAGCTCCTTTTTATATGTGCCTACTTGCGAGGATATGCAACAAATTGACAATAACATATACATAAACTCAAATTTTTATCATTGTAGAAATGGATATAAATTTGACGATAAAGTAATAAATATAAAAATATTACCAAAAAATGAAAACACAATTATTGAGGTATTTGATCCAAAATCGAATTTGTATAGTAATAATAATGAATTTAAGGAATTAAATCAAAACAAAAAAAATTGCTTCAAATTCAAAGCCAAATCAAGTATTTTGGACACAGATCTCAAACCTGAGATAGTATTCAATAATTCTATTGCAAAAAATGGCTTTAGTATTTGGCCTTCTTCTTATAATTTTAAATCAAAAAGTGATTCTTGTATTTTTGAACTTTGTATTGATGCATGTTCTGAAATAATAAATTCTGCATTTGAAATCTCTCTTCCTTACAATAGTTCATGTATGTCGTTGATAAAAACTCCAACCAAAGTAAAGCTAGAGGCTATGGATGATTCTATAAAAATAGAAGTTTCAAACATCATAACACCCAATGGAGATGGCAAAAACGATGTTTTTGTTATAGATAACTTTCCAGAAGACAACTGTTTGGAAAAATTTAGTTATTTTGAAGTATATAATCGTTGGGGAACAAAAATCTGTACAATCAATCAGAGACCAATTTTCTGGAATCCCGAAAATGTTACAGATGGTATTTATTATTATGTTTTAAAATATACCAAAAGAAGCGTAAAAGGATGGATTGAGATATTGAGATAAAATATATTTTTATTACTCCTGTTTATTTGTTTTTTATTTTTTTATTTTTTTTTCAAATTAATCTATAAAATAAAATTTTAATATTTAATTCATTCACTAGATTTGCATTTGAAACTTAAATAATTGTAATTTATTCTTATAAAATTTATATAAAAACCAATGAAATACACCAAAAAAGCTGAGTACAAATATGTGTCTTATTTATGGGATGATGCCAAAGCTGCCTTGTTTAATGGAAATGAAGTAGATTTATTTATTTATCGCTCCAATATGCTGGGAGCTGATTTACGTTTGACCAATTATGCAGGCGGGAACACCTCTTGCAAAATTCAAGATAAAGACCCCTTGACAGGCAAAATGGCAGAGGTAATGTGGGTAAAAGGCTCTGGAGGCGATATTGGTACACTAAAAAAAGCTGGTTGTGCTTCATTATATGTAGAAAAATTACATAGCTTAAAATCTGTGTACAGAGGTTTACAATTTGAAGATGAAATGGTTGAATTATTCAACTATTGCTTGTTTAATTTAAAATCAGCAGCACCTTCTATAGATACGCCACTGCATGGATTGTTGCCGTTCAAACATATCGACCATTTGCATCCAGATGCTTTGATAGCCATAGCTGCTGCCAAAGATGGCGAAAAATTAATGAAAGAAATTTGGGGAGATACCATGATTTGGATTCCTTGGCAAAAACCAGGTTTCGATTTGGGTTTACAATTAGAAGCAGCCCAAAAGAAAAACCCAACAGCCAAAGGTTTGATTTTAGGTGGACATGGACTTTTCACTTGGGGAGATACAGCTTATGAAAGTTACATCAATACACTGAATACCATTGAAGAAGCGTCAGAATTTTTGGCCAAACATTATGGCAAAAAAGCTCCAATCTTTAACGGACAAAAAATTCAGTCATTAGAACCTAAAGCAAGAAAAGAACAAGCTGCGTTAATTATTCCAACATTAAGAGGCTTAGCAAGTTCTGTAAATAGAATGGTAGGTGGCTTTACTGATGACGAAAGAGTATTGGAATTTGTAAATTCTAACGATTGCATCAGATTGGCAAAAGTAGGTACTTCTTGTCCAGACCATTTTTTAAGAACTAAAATTCAACCCTTAGTATTAAATATTGCTCCAGATGCAGATGTAAACAGTGCAGAAGTAAAAGCTGTGATTGAAAAACAATTTGCTGAATATAGAGAGATGTACACTGGGTACTATAATCGTTGCAAACACGATAATAGCCCTGCACTTCGCGACCCAAACCCTGTGGTAATTTTATTCCCAGGTGTAGGTATGTTTAATTTTGCAAAAGATAGACAAACTGCCAGAGTATCAGGCGAGTTTTATATCAATGCTATCAATGTAATGAAAGGTGCTGAGGCGGTTTCTACTTACCAAGGATTGCCAGAGCAAGAGGCTTTTGATATAGAATATTGGTTGCTAGAAGAAGCAAAATTGCAACGTATGCCCAAAGAAAAACCATTGTCAAGAAAAGTAGCTTTGGTTACTGGTTCTGGTGGTGGAATTGGTAAAGCTATTGCTAAAAAACTAGCAGAAGAAGGAGCTTGTATCATGCTTACAGACCTAAACCCAGAATGGTTAAAAGAAGCTAAAGATGAGTTTGTAAAACTATTTGGAAAAGATGTGGTGTCTGATACTTTATTGGACGTAAGCAAAGTAGACATGATTGAAGATGCTTATAAAAAAGCAGCTTTAGCGTTTGGTGGAGTTGATATTATTGTAAACTGTGCTGGATTAGCTATTTCTAAACCAATAGAGCAAACTACTATTGCAGATTGGGATTTGTTAGATAATGTGCTTGTAAAAGGACAATTCTTAATGAGCCAAAAAGGTGTTGATGTAATGCGTAAACAAAAATTAGGTGGCGATATTATAAACATAGCATCTAAAAATGGTTTGTTTGCTGGACCTAACAATATTGGATATGGCACAGCAAAAGGTGCTCAAATTCACATGAGTAGACTTCTAGCTGCCGAACTAGGAAAAGACAAAATTAGAGTAAATGTAGTAAACCCAGATGCTGTCATTGGTGGTTCCAAAATATGGGAAGGACCTTGGGCAGAAGGCAGAGCCAAAGCTTATGGAATTACAGTTGCTGAATTGCCAGCTTTCTATGCTTCACGTACGTTGATGAACGAAATCGTTTATGCAGAAGATATCGCCAATGGTGTTTTTGCCTTCGTAGGTGGACATCTTTCTAAATCTACAGGAAATATAATGAATGTAGATGGAGGAGTAGCGGCTAGTTTTACGAGGTAGGGGAAATAAAATCTCATTTTTCAAAATGCCATCAAATTTGATGGCATTTTGAGTTTTAAGAGAAATTGTGGATAAATTGTGGGAAAACATAAGCTATTTTACAATATCAGTTATATTTCAATTCAATGCAAACTTTAGTAAATACCTATTCTGAAAATTCTTTTTCAAAAGCACTTGATGCTTTTGATTTGAAGAATCACGATGGGTTATTATTTACAAATGAATTAACCAATAAAGAAACATCAATTTCTCCTCAAGAATGGTTTGAATTAGAAAAAGCTGATAATTTAGGAGCAATAGCTGTATATTTTAGAAAGATTGATAATAGTTCAATTCCTCACATTTATGTTTTTGATTGCACAATACAAGAAAAAACACAATCTGAGTTAGCTGATATACATACAAAAATTTGGAGTAGTGGAGCTGTACAACTGGTGTATATCATTAGAAAAACATCAATTGATATTTTTGATACTACAAAACCAGCCAGTAGAGATGAGAGAAATAACCTTACTCCAAGTTACTTAGAGCAGAACTTACAGTTTATATATGAGGTTGATACAAGATTCAAAAAGTATAAATCAGAATTGTTTGATACAGGCGTGTATTGGGAAAGTAATTCTTCAAAAAATGACAATTCCGCTCTATCAATTCTAATATTATTTCTTGAAGAGGCGTATAAAAAATTATGTGGCAAACTAACTCTAAAAGTTGCTCAAAACCTCATTGTTCAATCAATTTTAATAAAGTATCTTGAGGAAAGAGAAGACTTAAATGGAAATAGAGTTTGCCCTCAAGGTTTCTTTAGTGAGTTTTCAAACGCGAGTGGATTGAGTGATGTACTTAGAAATGGCCAGTATTTAGACTTATGCAATAAATTAAATAATAAGAATAGTTTTAATGGAGGAATTTTTGAATGGTCTGATTTAAATGCAATATCAGAAGTTACAAAAGCTGATTTAAGTATTTTAGCTGATTTATTAGAAGGCGAAATCAATCTTAAAAATAAGCAAAAATATATCTGGAGACAGTTTTCTTTTACTTATTTACCAATAGAACTTTTTAGCAGATTATATGAACAATTTTTAGGTTTTGAGAATAAAAATGCAGAATTTACTCCCCCTCACTTAGCTAAATTTTTGGTAGATGAATGTATGCCTATCAATAGTGCTGAAAATATTCCAGATCCTTTAAACTATAAAATTTTAGATCCTTCTTGTGGTTCTGGTGTGTTTCTGGTAATAGCATTTAAACGATTAATTCAATGGTATAGAATCAAAAATAATTATAAACAAGAAATTGAGATTGAATCCTTAAAAAGTATTCTTAAAAACAACATATATGGTGTAGAACTTAAAGGTGATGCTGTTAATTTGGCAATTTTTAGCCTTTCTCTTTCTTTGTGTGACTTTTGTAACCCTTCTAAATTATGGACAGAACTACATTTTGATAATTTAAGAGAAACTAATCTGTTTGAATCTGATTTTTTTGATTGGATAGTCGCCAATCCAACTGAAAAATTTGATTTAGTAATTGGCAACCCTCCATTTAATGAAAATAAAAAAGAGGATAAAGAAAAAGTAGAAAAAAAATCTATAAAAGGAGAACCCAAAATTGCTTTGCGTTTTTTGAGAGATTCTATGAGAGTGCTGAAAATAAATGGATTGCAATGTTTAATAGTAAAATCATCTGAAATTTTACATAATAGTACTAGTAAAGAGTTTAGATATAATTTTTTTAAAACCCATAATGTAGTTCAAATTATAGACTTTACTTGTTTGACGGAAGTGCTATGGTCTGTTGCTAGAGTACCTACTGTTGCAATTTTTACAATGAAATCCAACCCAAACAGTAATACTAATATTCTTCACGCTATAATAAAACAGTCGCAATCAGCTAATAATAAATTATTCTTTGAATTAGATGAATATGATTTACACTTTGTAACAAGGCAAGAAGCCCTAGATAATCCTTATATTTGGAAAATAAACTTATTAGGAGGTGGGAGGATAAAACAATTGGTTGATAAATTTTCAAAGTTTGATAATCTAGAAAAATATCTGGAAGATAAAAATGAAGTATTTGAATTAGTTTGTGAAGAAGGAATAGGGGGTGAAAATGAAGCACCAATCAGTATCCCCACAACTGCAATGTTAAAAAATGGCATTGACAAAAGTAACCTTCAATTTAATTATTTTAACTCATTTGAGAATAAGGGGCAAAAAAAAGCTTTTTTTCCTCCAGTTTTAATAAT
The DNA here is from genome assembly GCA_013297755.1 of Cytophagales bacterium. GTDB lineage: Bacteria > Bacteroidota > Bacteroidia > Cytophagales > UBA9547 > REAG01. Next base: position 45,059 of record JAAFIH010000025.1, on the reverse strand, counting down.
AAAAGAGGACATTTCGCTTCATAAATCAATTATTCAGATATACAGTTCATTATCAACTGAGTATTTTCCATTCAATAATAATTTTATTGGTATCAAATCAAACCAAATTTCATTTTTGAATGAAATTCAAAGTTATATTGATAAAAATATAGAAATAATTGGGTTTTACCTTTGTACAACAAGTGGAAGGTTATTGGTTACAAAAAATACTTCATTTGTGAAAAAAGATTTATTGAAGATTCCATTTTCATTGCCATCTATTAAACTAACTGAATTTGAAAAGAATGTAATATCAGATGTTCTAATGTTTCAACAAAATCAAATTAGATTAGGAGTTAAATCAATTATTCTAAATAAAATTGAAAACCAACGACATATTATCTCTTTCGCTAACTCCTTCTCATTAGTCCTAAATTCCATCTACGAAAAAGATGGCAAACGATTTGTATTGAATGAAGCTAAAATTAGTGATAATTATGTATATGTTTCTATCAAATATACTGAAAATCAAAATACAGAACCTGAAATACAAAATATTGATTCAAATGCTTCTATATCAGAATTATTAAAAGGTATAAACACTGAAACTTTGCAAATCAAACGAATAATAAAGGTTTACAGAGAAAATGAAATTATTTTTATAAAGCCCAATCAAATCAAATATTGGCTCAATACCATCGCTTATCGTGATGCAGATAAAACTTTTGCTGACATTGTAAACCATCGTTTTTTCAATGCTGGCTGATTCTACTCCCTCAAATCCAAATACAGAAGTCATTGCAAGGTGGTTGCCAGTTGCTGAAATTGACAGTATTTACTCTTTGATTATTGCCAATATAAGTTTCTTTAAAGCTGAACTATTAGGTAAAAATTATGATGAAAATGATTTAACACAAGAATTGATTGTCATTTTGAATCAATACAAAAATGAATTCGCTCAACATTTATCATATGATTTTTATGCTGAAATTCGTGATTTGCACACACAAGATGCCAATCAAGAAAAAAGAGTGGATATAGCATTATTACCCAAACATCTTTCTAAAGGAAGACAAATTTCATATTCAATCGAAGCAAAAAGGCTTTCTGCTCAATTGCCCAATTACAGAGAAAAAGAATATGTAATTGGTAATAGAGGCAAAGAAAATGGGGGGATTCAAAGGTTTAAGCTCAATCATCATGGCAAAGATTTACCTAATTGTGGAATGATTGGTTATGTAGAAGATGATACTTTTGCTAATTGGCAATTAAAAATTAATAATTGGATAGGAGAATTGAAATGGAGTGAATTAGAAAAACTGCAATTGAATAATCGAGCAGAAAATTATTCTCAATACACATCAAATCATGCTAGAACAGACGGTTCATCTTTAAGTTTAAAGCATATTTGGATAAAAATATTTTAACACTCATTCAATTTGTGTCCCATGTCTTACTTTCTAATTTTTAAAAGCAATTAGAATTTGTAGTATACAAACTAATTGATAAAATCAACTAACAATTTGATTATCAAATACTTCTATAAAAAAAGCTGCCAACTAGGTAAATTTTTTTTGATATTATATTATATAAAGCAAAGTAAGTTTTGATTTTATTTTAACCCAACTTGTATTTACCTTACCCCAAAAGTCGAAATTTTGGCCTAATTTTTTTGTTTTTTTCATATATTTTAGGGTATTTTTGATTTATTTTCGATAACAATAATTTGTAAGTCAGAGCAAACGCATTTAAAATATTGTAGATTTTAAAAATAAAATATTACTAAAATAGGTGTCATTTGAATAATTGAATTCAAAGTCCCTCCCTTTGGATTCTGTGCATCAAACAGAAATTGGATTTAGGGTGGGGTTATTAAAATAATAGATAATTTTATTTAACCCAACTTGTATCAAATTTTTCATAAAGCCTTGATAATCAGTTGATTATGTTGGTAAAATTTGTTATTGGGGTAACACAAACTTTTTGAGTTAAGAGGTATTATTACCCACATCAAACAAATTCTTCCATTTTCTTATCAAACATTTTAACACGACTAGCAATAATCCCTCTAAAATGCTAATATTTAGTAATATATTGTATTTTTTTACTTTTAATAAAAATGCTTTCACATTTTACATAAGTATATTCTTTTACCTTTTTGGCTTTTATCAATTTTATATAGTAATATTTTGCAAAGATAAAAAATGACAATCTAACATCCAAATGCTATGGGGGAACACAAATGAGTTTCAAATATATTCAAAAAATATAACTAATTGATAATCAGGTACTTACAAATTATTGGTATCGAAAATAAATGAAAAATACACTAAAATAGATGAAAAAACTAAAAAATTAGGTCAGAATTTAGGGTTTTTGGGTAGGGTAAATACAAGTTGGGTTAAAAATTTTTAAATGCGTTTGCCCTGTTAGTAAGTGCCTGATTATCAATTAGTTATTTTTTTTGAATATATTTGAAACTCATTTGTGTTCCCCCAAAGCGTTTGGATGTTAGATTGTCATTTTTTATCTTTGCAAAATATTACTATATAAAATTGATAAAAGCTAAAAAGGTAAAAGAATAAACTTATGTAAAATGTGAAAGCATTCTTATTAAAAGTAAAAATACAATATCTTACTAAATATTGGCATTTTAGAGGGATTAATGCTAGTGGTGTTAAAATGTTTGCTAAGAAAATGGAAGAATTTGTTTGATGTGGGTAATAATACCTCATAAGACAAAAAGTTTGTGTAACCCCCAATAAAAAATAGGCCAACGTAATCAACTGATTATCAATGCTTTATGTAAAATTTGATACAAGTTGGGCTAAGAATAATTGCCTCAAAAAATATATACTTAGATTCTGATCCTCAGAGTGAAAAATGGCAGGGTGCAGAAATAAAATAATTTTTTAATTATAAAAACTGTCAACATATAAATTAGAGATTTGTAGATTGTTTTTACGTTTAAATAGGGATGTTTTTTGACATTTAGTTTCAAAATATAGGTTTCTCTATTTTATTTCTTATTTTTACAAAATTAATATATAAATTTATAATGAAAATATATCTAACAGTATTATCTGTATTCATTACTTTTTCGTTGGTAGGCCAAGACCAAATCATAAAAACAAATGGGGAGGAAATATTTGGAAAAGTGTTAAAAATAAATGCAACAGATGTTGTTTTTAAACGAAAAGATAACTTAGATGGTCCTGAGTATGTAGAATATAAAACCAATATATTATTCATAAAATATGAAAACGGAACTAAAGAAATTTTTACTACTGCAAATACACCAGTAGTTGCCAATGCTATTTCTACCATTTGTAATCCTTTGAAAAGGAAAAATTCTATTTTTATTGATTTAGGCGGCAATGGGTTTGCTTTAGCTATAAATTATGAAAGAAAATTTTTTGTGTCAAAAAAAAATAATTTTTTAACTGCAAAGGTTGGATTTGGGCCATTAATTTCTGCCAACATTCTTAATATAACTTCAACTTATAATATTGGCGATGGGATGAATTTTTTTGAATTTGGTGGTGGTTTAGGAGGCATTTATAATCCATCTAATTCAAATTTTTTATCTTATAGAGATGAATTAAATTTATATTTTACACCTACAATAGGATATAGAAGACAAAGTGGTGGTGGATTTTTATTTCGCTCGTATCTTACTATATTGACAACCTATTCCTACAACAATTATTATGTTAATAATGGTTATTCGTCTTATTATAGTTACTCGCCAATTAAGGTTACAAATTATTACCCTTTTCTAGGCATATCAATTGGATATTCTTTTTAACTTACTCTTTTTTGATAATTTCTAAAATATCATTTTATCAAAAAACATCCTTCTTTAATTCGGTGGACTAGAATCAGATTTTGATTTAGGCTTTTAAAAAAATAGGTAGCGTTTTTATGTATTTCATAAATTGATTACCTAAACAAGAAAATAGTAATAAGGGATTGCACTTTTTTTTAGAATCTTTCTTGAGACTTACAGATTCTTATCTTACTTTCTAATTTTTAAAAGCAATTAGAATTTGTAGTATACAAACTAATAGATAAAATCAACTAACAATTTGATTATCAAATACTTCTATAAAAAAAGCTGCCAACTAGGTAAATTTTTTTTGATATTATATTATAAAAAGCAAAGTAAGTTTTGATTTTATTTTAAAATATTTATTTTATAAATTATTACAAATAAATGATAATAATAATTTAATGTTGTAACATATTTTTTTTTATTTATTTTGGAAATAAATATATTTTTTAAATCAAAATATGTTACTTTCACAAAATGAAAACCTTTTTGTATAAAATAAGGCACTTTTTTGTAAATGATCCAAGCCTCAAAACTGAATTAAGAAGAGTTTTGCTTTCATTTCAAGTCATGGTATTTGGCATTTGTGCACTGATTTTATTCATCATCTTAGATTCACTTATTGGCACAAAACTCAATTTAATTGCTGATTTTGTGCTTTTAATTGTATTGCTTTTTAGTATGTCTTTTATGGTCAAGGGATATTTCAAACAATCAAATATTGTGATGATAATAGCAACAAATTTTGTGTTATTAATCAACGCTTCTATTGGTGGCACTGGCATAAGTAGTTATTTTTTATGGTTTCCATTATCCTTATCAGTGTTTATTTTTTTTAGTTTTACTGATAAAATAATTATTACTTTTTTATTGCTATTGATATTTTTAAGCATATTGTTTGTATTTGTTACTGATAATTCATTGTTTTTGCAAAACGATTTTGATTTTAAAAAATATATTTCTTACGATCTTCCATTGAGTTTTTTTATAAGTTTTGTTTTAAATATACTTTTGGTTATGTCCTTGATCAAAACAAATTATCAAATAGAAAAAAAATCAAATACGTTAGTAAGGAAACTAAATAACTCAAATATAGAATTACTCAAATCAAACACAGAATTAGATAGTTTTGTATACAAAGCCTCACACGATTTGCGATCGCCACTTACTTCTATCATGGGTCTTTTGGCATTGATGAAAGACGAAGACGACAAGCAACTACTAACTCAGTACATAGAAATTCAAGAGAAAGCTGTCCTCAAACTCGATAACCATATTGTAGATATTCTTAATATTTCAAAAAATGCTCGCATGGGGTTATCTATTGATGATATTGATTTTGAAAAAATTATAAAAGAAATTTTTGCTCAACATGCTTATTCTGATAACTTAAAAATAGATATGAAAGTAAATGTGAGTGCTACATCTCCGTTTTTTACAGACAAAAAAAGACTTGGAGTAGTACTTGGAAATTTGATAGCCAACAGTGTAAAATATATAGACTTTCATAAACCAAATCCAGAAATAACTGTAAAAGTAGTGGCCAATAGCAAATTGGCCTCCATTTCAGTACACGACAATGGCATTGGAATAGATGCAGAATATTGTAAAAAAGTTTTTGAAATGTTTTTTAGAGCTTCAAATACACGCTCAGGTTCTGGCCTTGGCCTGTATATAGTCAATGAAACTGTACAAAAATTACAAGGAAAAATTAAATTACATTCTGAAATTGGCCAATGGACAGAGTTTACTTTACTAATTCCAAATTTATTGTATAAAAAAATGCTAGAAAATCAAAATAATCAAGTTGTGTAAAACCTTAGCTATTATTTAACTATACTTGCAATATTAAAAACCGAAAGATGAGCAGCGATAATACAGAAAAATTTAAAGCACTAAAACTTACTTTAGATAAGTTAGAAAAAGAATATGGCAAAGGCATAGTAATGAAACTGAGCGATGACAAAATTGCCGATGTGGCTGTAGTTTCTACAGGTTCGTTGGGATTGGATATTGCTTTGGGCATAGGTGGCCTACCACGTGGTAGAGTGATAGAAATATATGGCCCTGAGTCGTCTGGTAAAACTACCATAGCCATGCACACCATAGCAGAAGCCCAGAAAATGGGTGGCATAGCAGCCTTTATAGATGCAGAACACGCTTTTGACCGCTCTTATGCCGAAAAATTAGGTATTCAGACCGAAAATTTATTGATTTCCCAACCTGATAATGGTGAGCAAGCCCTCGAAATTACCGAAAACTTAATTCGATCTGGTGCTATTGATATTATTGTGATAGATTCTGTGGCAGCTCTTGTGCCAAAAGGTGAGCTAGAAGGCGAAATGGGCGATTCTAAAATGGGACTACAGGCCCGTTTGATGTCGCAAGCCCTCAGAAAACTAACTGGTACTATCAACAAAACAGGTTGTGTGTGTATTTTTATCAATCAGTTGAGAGATAAAATAGGTGTTGTGTTTGGCAATCCTGAAACTACCACTGGAGGTAATGCACTCAAATTTTATTCATCTATCAGACTTGATATTCGTAGAATTGGCGCCATAAAAGATGGCGACAATGTGATAGGAAACCGCACTCGAGTGAAAGTAGCCAAAAACAAATTGGCACCACCTTTCAAACAAGTAGAATTTGATATCATGTATGGACTTGGGGTATCCAAAGTTGGCGAAGTGATAGATTTGGGAGTAGAATTAAATATTATCCAAAAAGCAGGATCTTGGTTTTCGTACAAAGGCAATAAATTAGGTCAAGGACGAGATGCAGTAAAAGCAATCATACTAGAAAACCCTGATTTGTACGAAGAGCTAGAAGCCAAAATAAGAGAAGCCGTAAAAGCAGATCCTAAAATAGATGGCAAAATAGCAAAAGTTGCTGCAGAGGTAGAATAAAATAGATTGTTATTTTGTAAAATTATTACATAAAAGCCCCCTTACATAAATGAGGGGGTTTTTTAATTTTCAATAATTATTTTTTTTACATTTAACTGTAAACTTACTATATTATTATATTCATTTTGTTCTAAAGTATAGCAGATAGCAAAGCTATCTGATTTGATTTGAGCATACATATTGGCTTGATTAAAAGCGATAGCAGCTATTTTTATATTTGACAATGGGCATACGATATCTAATTTGAGATGCACATCGCCCACTATGCGAGAATATCCAGTGTCTTTTAAGTTTTTAGTCAAAAATACAGGAGTCATGTTTTGTGGTCCAAAGGGTGCCATTTGTTCGATAATTCTATATGTTTTGGGAGTAATAAAATCTAAATTTACTTCCATATCAATATCCAACTTTGGTTGTATAGAATCTGGGTGAATGTTTTTGGAAACATATTCCTCAAATGCTATTTTAAAAGGAGTAATATTTTCTATTTTTAGAGCCATACCTGCTGCATGCGTATGTCCACCAAATTGCTCTAAATGTGCAGAACAAGCCGAAATGGCTTCATACAAATCAAATCCATGCACAGATCGTGCCGAACCCACCGCCAAACCATTAGATTCTGTAAGAATAATGGTAGGTTTGTAGTAAGATTCTATGCACCTAGAGGCTACAATGCCAACCACACCTTTGCTCCAATCGGGCTTAAAAAGCACTGTTGAACGCAAATTTTGATAGTTTTCTTGGCTTTCTATCATATTTTTGGCCTCTTCTGTAATGGTAGTATCAAGTTCTTTGCGATAAGCATTGCTATCGTTGAGGCTGGTTGCCCATACCAGGGCATCGGCCACAGAGGGCGAAAGCAATAACTTAACAGCGGCACTGGCATGATGAATACGACCAGCCGCATTTATTCTTGGTGCAAGTTTAAAAACTACATCAGTAATATTTAGTGCTTTTTTATAGCCTGAAACCTTAATTAAGGCTTGTATTCCAAAACGTGGATTTTGGTTGATAATCCTAAGACCATAGTAACAAAAAATACGATTTTCGCCCACTATTGGCACCAAATCTGCCCCAATACTGATACACAACAAATCTAAAAAAGGATATAACTCCTGTATATCTATTTGTTTTTTTATACAAAATGCTTGCATCAACTTAAACCCAACACCACAGCCCGAAAGTTCTTTGAAAGGGTAGTTGCAATCTGCTTGTTTGGCATCAAGCACAGCCACTGCATCTGGTATTTCGGAACCTGGCTCGTGATGATCGCAAATGATGTAATCTATTCCTAAACTATTGGCATATAGGACTTTATCTACCGATTTTATGCCACAATCGAGTGCTATAATCAGTAATATTTCATTGGATTTGGCATAATCAATACTTTTAGTAGATATTCCATAACCCTCATCGTATCTATCAGGCACATAAAAATCTATATTTGAGTAATATTTACTTAAAAAACTATAAACTAATGCAACAGCAGTAGTTCCATCCACATCGTAGTCGCCATAAACAAGAATTTTTTGGTTATTAGCAATAGCTTTTTCGATTCTAAAGATGGCTTTATCCATGTTTTTCATCAAAAAAGGGTCGTGCAAATCGCTTAGATTTGGTCTGAAAAAAGTTTTGGCTTTGTCAAAATTATCGTAGCCACGTTGCATAAGCAAAGCAGCCAACAAAGGATGTATTGTAAGAAGTGAAGCAAAATCTTGGATTTTATTTGCATCAGGTAGAGGCTTAACTTTAATATTCATGAGGCAAAAAGTGATTATTGAGCAAATACAAATGTAGGTTTAAAAGTTTAAAAAAATAAATCTACTTTATTTATTTAAAGTGAATTTAAAAATGAATATAAAGCAAATTATTGCTGTGATGAGGTTGTTTTATTATAAAAATCAAGACAAACGCATCTAAGATTTTTTTAAAAATTACCTTTTTTTAAATGCACCAACCCAATTTCTGTTACCAAGACACTGAATTCAAAAGGGAAGGACTTTTTTTACTACTATTTCATAAAACTCTTTTTTATAAGAAAATTTGACTTTTTTTAACTTTAAATATATTTATAAGTATCTTTTTTGGAAATTAGGTAAAGAAAATTTTTAAGAAAAAATCGTTTCGACCAAATTTCAGATGCAGACTTGCAATGTATATATGATGAAATATATAATCTATCAAGAGAACGATTTAATTACCAAAATCCTTTAAAAATTTTACAACAAAAAGTTGCTTTTGCGGCTTGGATTCGGCTCATAAAATTCAAAATTAATCATCAATAATATACATTAGAAATATAAAAGTAACCCCATAAATATTTAAAAATTAAATAAAATACACTATTTAAGCAAAATTAGGAATGAATATTTATCTCAGATATCCATGAAAAATAACAAATATATTTGCCATTTTTCATGGATGAAAAAAATATTTACCATGAAAAATACTAAATACGTTTGGTATTTTTCATGGTAATTTATACCTTTGCACCATGATACATCGAAACGAAACCAAAGAATTAGTAGAATTTTTAGGCCATTTTCCAGCCATGATGCTAACTGGGCCAAGACAAGTGGGCAAAACTACCCTTGCCCACTCTCTAGCTAGCAACCTAGGCAAGCCCATATTGTATTTGGACATGGAAAACGACAACGACAAAAAAATCCTTGCCACCAACGCCCACGACTATCTGATGGCCCATAAAGACCACTGTGTAGTTGTAGACGAAGCTCAAGTATTACCAGAGCTGTTTACCTATTTGCGGCCAATTATAGATGCCTATCGATCTCCAGGTCGATTTATTTTGTTGGGTTCGGCCAATCCTACATTGGTAAAAAAAATATCTGAAACTCTAGCAGGGAGAATTTATTATGCCGAAATTGGTCAAATTACACTCCTAGAAGCCGAAACAGTGGGTATAGATTTAGAAAATCATTGGTTTAAAGGTGGCTTTCCAGAATCACTTTTGGTCAAAAGCAGTAAAATATGGTCTGCTTGGACCGATAGTTTTGTAAAAAGCTATGTGTATAGAGACTTAAATTTTCTGTTTGGCATAGATTTGTCGCCAGTTACAATTGATAAAATTTGGAACTTATTGGCTTTGGTTAATGGAGGTACTGAAAATATGGAAAATTTTAGTAGAAACTTAGGCGTAAGTAGTGCTACCGTAAAAAAATATATCGATTTCCTTGAAGGAGCTTACTTAGTACATCGACTGCCAGCTTTGCATATCAACAATGGCAAACGATTAGTAAAATCGCCAAAAGTATATTTACGAACTTCTGGCATATTACACTACTTGTTAAAACTAGGCTCTATTGATGCTCTAAAATCTAGCCCATATTTGGGGGCCTCTTGGGAAAGCTATGTGGTAGAACAAATGTACCTAAATCGCCCACGAACTGGGCGATGGCACTATTATCGTACACACAATGGAGCCGAAGTAGATTTGGTTTTAGTAGACGGCAGCTTACCTGTAGCCTGTTTAGAAATAAAATTTACTAATGCCCCAGATTTGAGTAAAGGCTTTTATGAATGTATAGAAGATCTAAAAACTATCCATAACTATGTGATAACTCCTGGCTCAAAAACTTGGAAATTAAAAGACAATATTACGGTATGTTCCCTTTCTGATTTTCTGAAAAACGAAATTCATAAGTTTATAATCAATATTGATTAGTTTACAATCCATGAAAAATTGATAATATGTTTGTTATTTTTCATGGTTTAATTACAATAATATCCATGAAAAATTGACACTAAATTTGTTAATTTTCATGATTTAATCATAGTATTATCCAAGAAATATTGATATCACATTTGTTATTTTTCATGGATGATTTACAATATTCTCCATGAAAAATTGATAGTATGTTTGTTATTTTTCATGGATGATTCATTATATTCTCCATGAAAAATTCATATTAAGTTTGTTGTTTTTCATGGTTAATTAAAAATTTTATCCATGAAATATTGACACTAAATTTGTTAATTTTCATGGTTTAATCATAGTATTATCCAAGAAATATTGATATCACATTTGTTATTTTTCATGGATGATTTACAATATTCTCCATGAAAAATTGATAGTATGTTTGTTATTTTTCATGGATGATTCATTATATTCTCCATGAAAAATTCATATTAAGTTTGTTGTTTTTCATGGTTAATTAAAAATTTTATCCATGAAATATTGACACTAAATTTGTTAATTTTCATGGTTTAATCATAGTATTATCCAAGAAATATTGATATCACATTTGTTATTTTTCATGGATGATTTACAATATTCTCCATGAAAAATTGATAGTATGTTTGTTATTTTTCATGGATGATTCATTATATTCTCCATGAAAAATTCATATTAAGTTTGTTGTTTTTCATGGTTAATTAAAAATTTTATCCATGAAATATTGACACTAAATTTGTTTTTTTTCATGGATGATTTATAGTATTCTCCATGAAAAATTCATATTATGTTTGTTTTTTTTCATGGATGATTTATAGTATTCTCCATGAAAAATTCATATTATGTTTGTTATTTTTCATGGATGATTTACAGTATTCTCCATGAAAAATTCATATTATGTTTGTTATTTTTCATGGATGATTTACAGTATTCTCCATGAAAAATTCATATTATGTTTGTTATTTTTCATGGATAAATATGTATTTTATAAAAAACACATTGAGTTTGTTATTTTGTTTGAATTAAAAAGTAGCACTTACTTTTGCATTGATAAATCTTTGTGAGAGCGTATTGGGTACAGCATAATAGCGATTATTGAAATCAGCAATCCATTGGTAAGAAATGGTATTATTAATGCCAAAAAGGTTGAGTATCTCTATACCCAAAGTGATACTTTCAAATAGTTTTTTACTTATGGTTTTGTCGTTATAAAATAACGTATAGTGTGTGCCAATATCAACTCTGCGATAGGCTGGGGCAGTGATAAAACTTCTTTTGTCGGGTGTGTTGGGAAGGCTTACTGGCAACCCTGCACCAAAAAATAGACTTAAATATACTTTCCAGGCGGGTATACCTGGCACATGGTCTTGGATGTAGGTAGCAAAATTTATACGTTGGTCTGTGGGGCGACTTATCCAGGGGCCGTTATCTATTTTTTCTTTAGTTTGCATAAAACTGATACTAAACCAGCTTTCGCTGCCACGTATAAGCTCTCCTGAAATGCGTGTATCTATGCCAGTAGCATAGGCTATGGCGTTGTTTTTGGCATAATATCTCAATCGAACATTGTCTATGTCGTAAGGCACTACATCCCAAATATGTTTATAATATATCTCGGATGTTAATCTAAAATTTTTGCGACCAGATTTAAAAGCATAATCTATACCTGCTACTATATGTATAGAACTTTGAGCTTTTACATTGGGGTTGATTTGTCCTTCAAAATTGCGTAATTCTCTGTAAAAAGGGGGTTGTCGATAGATACCAGTGGCACATTTAAAGATAATATCTTTTTTCCAAGCTGGTTTGTAAGAATATTGCATATTTGGACTAAAAAGCCACTGCCTGTTTAAGTCCCACCAACCTACACGTGTACCTATCGTTATTTTTTGAGTACTATCTATACGTATAGTGGCTTGTGCATAGCTTGCCATACGATTTGTGTTTAGTTGTATATTGCTATTGAGGGCAGGAAATGTTGTAAATCTTGGGTTGAATATGGCATAATCCAAAGAATCATTAAATGAATATTGTTGCAAAATATCTGTAAAACTCTCGTGGGTGTATTTGCTACCAAATTCTAGCTGCAACGATTGATTTATTTTTAGATAATTCCTTGATTCTGAACCAATTACGGTAGAATGTAAGCTATTGCGGGCGTATCTAAACTGGGTACCTATGCCTCTGGTTACGGCACACTTGTTGCGTTCGGCTATACCTGGCTCTGGGTTTACATCGCATAGCTGGTAGCCTGCTTCCAGGTTGATAAACTCTCGCTCTCTGGTGTCCATGCCTGATATATACCATTCTGTACGAAAATTTGAGGTTACCCAGTGGCTCAATTTTGCTCCTCCTTGGTAGGTGTCATAATTCATTTTTTCGGTACCTTCAAAATCTACTTTAAATAACAAAACTTGGTCGGAGGTACCAAACGAGGTTTCTTGTAATTGTGGTATTATACTAAATCTATTTTGGGCATAAGTAGCCAATATGCTCAACTCTGTACGTTTGGCTATGGCAAATTCTTTTTTTCGGTTGGTCAGGTCTAGGGTAGTAAATATTTGCAAATCGTTGAACGATGGAAAATACTGACCTTGAACGGGCAGAGAATTAAGTAAGTATCGGCCAGATTTATTTCTAAACCCAAGCATAAAAGTTACTCTATTTTTTTTGTCTACACCCCCTATATGGGCTGTACCACCAAGCATACTTAGGGTAGCTGAGCCTTCGGCTCTGGTAGGTTTTTTGTAGCTTACATTGAGGATAGAACTTAACTTGTCGCCATATTTGGCTTGCCATCCACCTGTAGAAAATTCTACACCAGCAGCCAAATTTGGATTGACAAAACTAAGCCCTTCTTGCTGACCCGAGCTTACCAAAAATGGCCTATAAACTTCAATTCCATTGACAAAAATGGCATTTTCATCGTAATTTCCACCTCGTACAGCATAAGTAGAACTAAGTTCGCTGTTGGTAGAAACACCTGGCAAAGCCTGCAAAACCTTGTTGAAATCGCCAAAAGCCGAAGGCAACATTTTGGTCTCTCGTGGGTCTATTACCATCATACTGGCTTCTTCTCTTCGTATATTTTTGCCTTCTATATCTACCGTGCTTATTGTTTTTATATCCTGCAAAAGTACTACATCTAAAGTAATATTTTGATTTTTGGGCGCAATTATTTTTGTTGTAAATTCTTTGTATCCCAAAAACTTTACTATCAAAGTCTGTGAAGATTCTGGGGGAATGGATAGCTCAAAATATCCGTCTTTATTGGTAGTAGTGGCCATATTGCTACCTTGCAAAAATACTGTTGCATAAGCAATGGGCTTACTTTGTTGGTCTTTTACAACACCCGAAACATTATTTTGGGCATATATATTGGCACAAGCTAAAAAATAAAATATTACTACAGATAGATGAGACTTCAAACTGGTTTCAAAAGTAATCAAAATTGTATAAATATCAAACAAACTACACCTCTCAGTTAAAATTAATAAATCAAGTTTGCGTTGTTTCAAATAGGATCAATTATATAAACAATCTTATTTATCTTTAAAAAGTATTTGTTTAAACTATTTATATATTTCTTACTATATTTTCAGATTCATCAATAAAATTTTTGAAATATTTACAACTCAATACTTTTTCAAAATCAATATTTTTATAGATTTTAGCCATATCTGATTCTTTGTATTTGCTATCGATTTTCAGTAATTCTTCCTTTGGTTTTACTATATCCATTGGATTTCCAGTGAAAATATAGTTGGTATTATTGGCTTTGTTAAATGCTTCGATGTCTGTAAAAATTAGAGCTTCAGCTTCATAGATATGCAAAAGAAATATTCCCTTTTTATTGACTATAGAATTACTTTGGATATAGTAATTTTTTCTGGATTTTAGCTTAGATTTATCGTTTTCTAATCCATCCAAATCTCTTATAAAAATTACAATATCTGGCTTTTCAACTTCAAATTCTATCCTTAGTACTCTTTTTGATTTTTGATTGTCCAATTCACTTCCACCAACATTTATTATCATTAAAAAATATTCAAACTTAGTTCCAGTATATTTTTTAGAAAGTAAGTTTTTTATAGCTTCTGTATCATTAGGAGCTTCTCCTACCAACCCAATCTTAATCATAGCTTATTTTTCAAGGTCTGAATATATCCAATAATCGCTCAAAAAATCTTCTTGCATATATTTTTTTCCTTTTACAATTTCTTTCTCTGATAAATGGCGTAGTTGCGTTCCATTTTCGGATGTATTAAAAGCTAGTATGATTTTATTCAACTCTGAATCATCTAAAATATCAATGGCTTTGGGTGCATGTGTTGTCATTATAATTTGTTTGTCATGCGATTGCTCTTTCAAAAAAATCATTAATTGATGAAGTTGATGAGGATGAATACCCAACTCTGGTTCTTCTATCAATATAATTCGATTGATAGAATCATCTCTATTTTGTAGGCCAATTTTTTTGTGTATTGTAATATTGCTTAAAACCTCCATTACTATGTATACAATTCTTTTTGTGCCATCCGACAAACAAGAAAACGGAAGCCAATCGTTAAATATTTTAAATTCTAAAAAAATATTATTAATTGTAAACTGTTTTTTATTTTCTTCATAATATATATTGAAATTTTCATTTAATCGAATATCTTGTATGGATGTTATTTTTTGTAAATGATTTTTTATGTTTTCTAGGGTTTCAAAAGCTATTAAGATTTTGGTTTTTATTTGTGGAATAATAGGTAATTTTTCGTCATATTGATACATTGATAGTTGAAAAAATGAGTGTATAAATTTCTTTATACTATGAGGTGTTTGAGAATCAAGAAGTTGGCTTTGTAATAAAAATGGAAATTCTTTTAATGCAAAATTAAACGAGTATGGTTTGTCTATCAGATTGTAAGTAGTGGGTATTCCATGTTTGACAAAATTTGAGCCATAAAAAAATTGATTAATCAAGAAAAAAGTTAAATCTAATTGGTCTTTATCGTTTTTATAAAATGTCTGTTTTATTTCAGTATTGGTTGGTAAAACTAAATTATTTTCAATTTTTGTAATAGTTTTTAATTCAGCTTTTATAGTGTAGGTGTCATCGTTTTGAAATTCTAGTTCTGAACTGAAGTTGTATAATCCTGTGTATTCTAACCAAAGACATCTATCTATAAATTCAAGGAAATTACTTTTTCCAGCAGAATTTTTGCCAATAATTATATTTAAACTAGGCTCAAAATCAATGCTTAATTTTTTTATTGATTTATAACCACTAAGTTTCGCATTTTTTAGATAAGTTTTGGTTTTCATTTAATTATTTCTTAAAAAAACACAAAAAAGTAATATTTATAATAATACGCTCAATTATTATGATTACCAATCGCCACCAGCTCCACCACCACCAAACGAGCCGCCACCAAAGCCGCCAAACGAGCCACTGCCACTCGAAAAATCGCCAAACGAGCCACCGCCACTTCTGCGACCACCACCCGACATGGCACTGCCAATCATGGCTGCTGTCCACCAATCGGAGCCACTGCTAGAGTATGTTCTGCCACCCCCGCCTTTGCTCGAGATCGATAATATGACCAATACTATAATGATAATAAGCATGATAAAAGCTGGATTGAGGCCTTTTTTTTCTTTTGGATCGGCCGAATATTCGCCTTTGCAGATGGCCATGATTTGTGTAGTGGCGGCATCAAGCCCAGCTGCATAGCTTTTTTGTTTGAATGCAGGTTTTATGATTTTTTCTATTATTTCTTTGCAAGCTGCATCTGTTAATACTGCCTCGAGGCCATATCCTACCTGAATTCTAATTTTGCGTTCGGCTATGGCAGTATAAATCAAAACACCGTTGTTTTTGCCTTTTTGGCCTATTCCCCATTTTTGGGCAAGTCTAAACGAATAATCAAAAACATCATCATCATCGATAGAATTTTCGGTAATTATTACTATTTGGGTTGAGGTAGAATCATTGAAAATTCTTAATTTTTGCTCTATCACATTGGCATCCTGAGGTGCCATTATGTTTGCAAAATCGTTTACCAATCTGGGTGGATTTGGCATTTGGGGTACTTCTTTGGCTTGTATATTGACAAAAAAAGTAAGCAACAATAAGTATGTAAATATTTTTTTCATTTCATTTTTTGATAAAACATGGATAATTCAGTAAGAATTAAATATTATTGTTTATAATGCGAAATATCATTTGACATGACTACATCAAATCCATTTGCGGTTTTATGAAGCAAATATAAGCATAAATTTGCATGAGCAAAAGTATCCATTTGGGTAAGAGATTTGCCCAAGATAGTGCAAAGCAAAATTCTTAATGCACGACCGTGCATACAAATGAGTATAGTTTTTTCGTTTTCGTTTCCAAAAATAGTTTCTATGGCTTGTTTTTGCCTTTGAGCCACTTGATTGGGGCTTTCGCCACCGCCAATTTGCAAATCCAAGTTGCCAGTTGCCCATTCATTGGCCACAAAATTATAATATTCGTGCATATCTGCATTTGAGGCTACACCATCTTGGTCGCCCCAACTGATTTCGTTGAGCCCCAATAGCGATTCTGTAGGTATGCCTTTGTCTATAAAACCTTGTACTGATTGGCTGGTGCGTTTCAATTTTGAAGTATAAATTTTATCAAAAGGGATATTTTTGTATTTTTCAAAAAAAAGTTTTGCTTGCATACGTCCTTCATCGTTGAGGTCGGAGTCTACACGGCTGCCTTGCACAATTCCTTTTTTGTTGAAATCGGTTTGCCCGTGGCGTATAAGATAAATAGTTTTTGAAAGCAAAATATATAGTTTTATGACATTACAAATATAACAGCAATATGTAATTTAGTATCTAAAATTTATAAAAAATAAGCATTTTAGCAATAAAAGTCAATTTACATCAAATTACATTTTTGAGGCTTATTTCCCAAAAATTGATTTAAAAATGTACATTTATAAAAAAAATAATACATTTTTTGGCACAATATCATAGATATTAGTACCTTTCAAAAAAATATTGGTAATGCACAATCCAGAAAAAGAAAGAGTACTACACACCAAAGGTAATAGAACATGGAAAACTTGGGGTCCCTATATGTCGGAGCGTCAATGGGGTACTGTACGAGAAGATTATAGCGAACATGGCTCTGCTTGGGAATATTTTACGCATGATATGGCACGCTCAAGAGCCTATCGCTGGGGCGAAGATGGCATTTGTGGCATTAGTGATAATAAACAATTTTTGTGCTTTGCACCTGCTTTTTGGAACGAAAAAGACCCTTTTTTGAAAGAACGATTGTTTGGATTGACGGGCAACCAAGGCAATCATGGCGAAGATGTGAAGGAAATGTACTACTATTTGGATAGCACGCCTACACATTCGTATATGAAAATGTTGTATAAATATCCTCAAAAGGAGTTCCCATATCAAGAAATTATAGACGAAACTGCCAAAAGAAGTCGTACCGAAACCGAATACGAATTGATAGATACTGGCATTTTTGAAGAAAATAGATACTTTGATATTTTTACGGAATATGCTAAATTCGACCAAGATGATATTTGTATAAAAATAACAGCAGTAAATAGAGGTCCCGAAACGGCCACCTTAGATATTATACCACAACTTTGGTTTCGCAATTTTTGGTCTTTTGTGCCTGATGATCCCTACAAGCCACGCTTGAGCGCTGGGGTAAACACTATATATATAGAACATAGGGATTTAGGAAACTTTAATTTTTATTACGAAGGCCATCCTACCCCACTTTTTACCAACAACGAAACCAACTGGCATGCTGTATATGCGGCCAAACCAAAAAAAGGGTTTTATAAAGATGCTTTTCACGAATATATCGTAAAAGGAAACAAAAAAGCCATCAACTCGGCCGATGAAGGCACCAAAGCTGGCCTACAATATACCTCGTTGATAGAACCAGGCGAAAGCTATACTATTCGCTTGAGATTAAGTAAGAGTTATAATAAGTTTCCATTCAGAGATTTTAATGAAATCTTTGATATGAGAAAAAACGAAGCTGATATTTTTTATAACGAAATACAAGAAAAAGTAGAAGACCCAGACCTCAAAAACATACAAAGACAAGCCTTTGGTGGCATGCTGATGTCTAAGCAGTTTTTTTATTATGATGTAGATTTGTGGCTCAAAGGCGACCCTGGCACCTATCCTCCACGTGGTAGAGAGTGGGGTCGCAACAACCAATGGCGACACCTCAACAACATGGACATCATATCCATGCCCGACAAGTGGGAGTATCCTTGGTATGCCGCCTGGGATTTGGCTTTTCATGTCATTGCTATTGCTGTCGTAGATCCAGATTTTGCCAAAAGACAACTTTTATTGTTGCTAAGAGAATGGTATATGCACCCCAATGGGCAAATACCAGCCTATGAGTGGAATTTTTCGGATGTCAATCCACCTGTGCATGCTTGGGCTTGTATACGTGTGTTTCAGATAGAGCGAAATGTATATGGCAAATCTGATTACGATTTTTTAGAAAGGGTTTTTCATAAATTGATGCTCAATTTCACTTGGTGGATAAACCAAAAAGATAGTGATGGCAAAAATATTTTTGAAGGCGGATTTTTGGGCATGGATAATATTGGGGTTTTTGATAGAAGCAGGCCACTGCCCACAGGTGGTAAATTAGAGCAAGCCGATGGCACCAGTTGGATAGCCATGTACTCGCTCAATATGCTTAAAATATCGCTCAATTTGGCACGAAACAACTCAGCCTATGAAGATACTGCCTCCAAATTTTTGGAACATTTCTTATACATTGCTGGTGCTATTGCCAATATTTCGGGTTCGGCTCTTAATTTGTGGAACGAACAAGACGAATTTTTCTACGATGTGCTCAATATGCACAATGGCGAATTTATCCCTATCAAAATAAGATCTATGGTAGGATTGATACCCCTATTTGCAGTAGAAACTATTGAACCCGATTTATTAGAAAAATTACCAAACTTTAAACGCAGAATGGAATGGTTTTTGGATTATAAACCCAAATATGCTACCCTAGTTTCGGCTTGGCGAGACCCCAGCAAGGGTGTTCGTAGGCGTTTTTCGATTATTAAAGGCAGTAGACTCAAAAAAGTATTGAAAAGAATGTTAGACGAAACCGAGTTTTTGTCTGATTATGGCATAAGGGCATTATCAAAATATCATTTAGAAAATCCATATATTTTCAAACACGAAAATGCAGAATATTCTGTAGCCTACAACCCTGGCGAATCCGACAGCTCCATGTTTGGAGGCAACTCTAATTGGAGAGGGCCTATTTGGTTTCCAGTAAACTATATGATTATAGAATCGCTCAATAAATTTCACATGTACTATGGCAGCGATTATAAAATTGAGTATCCTACTGGTTCGGGCAATATGCTTGATTTGAGGCAAATAGCCGATGAATTGCGTATGCGCATGATGCGATTGTTTATGAGAGACAAAAAAGGATACAGACCCATCCATGGCGACAATGTGATGATACAAACGGATCCTCATTTCAAAGATTATATTCATTTTTATGAATATATGCATGGCGATACAGGTGCCGGCCTAGGAGCGAGCCATCAAACAGGATGGACAGGTTTAATTGCCGAAATGATTTATATGCACTACTCTTACAAATCTGAAGAAAAAGTCGTAGAAAACATGTTAGGATAAGTTTGGGAGTAATAAAAATCAACTTTGTAATGTATTATATTGTATCTATTTAATATTTATAACTCAATATCGCTTACTTAAGAATCAGCTTAGTCATTGTCATTTGGAGAAAAACTAAGATAGAGGCAATAAAAAACGCTTAATTAAACGACATTGATATATAAATATATTTTTGGGTATGCCCCTTTATGATTTCCTTAAAAGAGAAATGGTAATTTGAATTTGTAAATATTTAATAGAATTTTTATAATCAATGTAAAATTCAAAAATCATTTTAATACCATTTGTGCAAATAAATAAAAATGTTAGGCGTAATTATACCTACACATCAACATCAAAATAACAATGGAAAGACAGAAACTCATAACGACATTAAAAATAATTGCAATTCCAACAATTTACGCATTGCTTTTACGACTGCTTTTTGGCGTGACAACTTGGAATGGCATATTCAATATGATGTCAAAGACTTTTCTATTTCTTTTGCCATCTATTGTTGGTGCTTTGACAGTGTATTTTTCAAACAAAGAAAAAGTAAAAAGTCTTTCTTACCGAGTATTTACTCCTTGGATACCCATTTTCGCCTTCTTTTTAATAACATTGTTTTTCGCAATTGAAGGCTGGCCTTGTCTGTTAATGATATTGCCAATATTCCTAACTGCTGCGTCAGTTGGTGGACTTATTGGTGGTTACTTCAAACTTAAAAAACGGGACAACAATATTTATGTTTCTATTTTGACACTTTTGCCTTTACTTATTTCGCCAATTGAAAATTATATTGGTGCAAACTCGACACCTTACAAAGCATATACATACATTGACATCAATGCACCAGCCGACAAAATTTGGAGCAACGTGACAAGAGTTAGAGAAATAAAAAAGGAACAAGACAAGGGTTGGCTGACAAATTTGTTAAACTTCCCAAGACCAATTAAAGCCGAACTAAACTTTGAAGGCGTTGGAGCTTATAGACAAGCGATTTTTACAAACGGACTTGTATTTCACGAAACCATTACAGAGTATATAGACCAGAAAAAAATGTCTTTTACAATTAAGGCACTTCCTCACGAAATTCCTTTGACAACTATGGACGAACATCTTGTTGTAGGTGGAAAATATTTTGACGTTTTAAAAGGCACCTACGAACTTGAAAAACTCAACGACAAGACTTACAGACTTCATTTATACAGTAACTTCAAGCTGACAACGACATTTAATTTTTATGCAAGTTGGTGGGCAAACAACATAATGAAAGACATTCAAAATAACATTTTACAAATCGAGAAACAACGTGCAGAAAGTGAATAAAATAACTAAGCCTGACATCCAGCGAGCTAACGAAAAAAAGCCCCGACCTACAACTTAAACGTGGGCTTTTTTTGATAGCTAATGTTGGTTGAGACCCATTTTACCTACATTGTTTTTTTGAAAATTAATCATATATTTGTTTTTAAATATAAGGCAAAAATAGTAAAATTGTTGGCCGATTGTTCACTCGATAGGGTGTCAGTTCAACATAGGCTTGGCAAAAGTGGGGCATCCGAATAAATTTGAACTTTTGTACATCTATTTAGCATCTGTGGTTAATTGAGCATTCGTACCTTGAATCCCTGCCTTCGCCAAGCCCCAAAACGTTAGCTGCTATTATGCAGACCGTGCAAAACCGACAGAAAAAAACATAAAAGTTTCTCCATAATGAAACTTTTTACTATCTTTGAAACATTGAATGATTATGAAAAATGGAAAAACGTTTTGAAATCGAATTTTTAGAAGAAGCGATGACATTTTTACGAAGTTTGGAAGAAAAACACTACAAAAAAATTCTTTATAATATTGGTAAAGTTCAAATAGAAAACGACCCTGAACTTTTCAAAAAACTGTCTGACGATATTTGGGAATTCAGAACATTGTATCAAGGATTTCAATATCGACTGCTTGCCTTTTGGGACAAGACTTCTACGACAAACACGCTCGTAATTTCAACCCACGGATTTGTCAAAAAACGGAGTAAAGTACCAGACATTGAAATCCAAAAAGCAGTTCAAAGCAGAGTAAAATATTATGAAAGCAAAACAATCAAAAAATAATTAAAAATGAAAACATATACATTTGACGAGGTAAAAAACGAACTTATAGGGAAAATAGGTACTCCAGAAAGAGAAGTATTTGAATATGAACTTCAAATGGACTTAATTGGAAAAGCGATAAAACAAACACGGAAAGAGCGACACTTGACACAAGAAGATCTTGGAAAGTTAATAGGTGTTCAAAAAGCCCAAATTTCTAGACTTGAAAACAATGCAAGTAATGTAACAATGGACACATTATTGAGAGTTTTTAATGCCTTAAAAGCAAAAGTCAAATTTCAAGTAGAGTTACGAAACTTAAACTTCAGCATAGGTCAATAATACTACACTTAACATCCAGCCAGCTAGCGAAAAAAAGCCCTAAAAAAGAGCCCCGAACTACAACTTAGATGGGGGCTTTTTTTAGCCAATGTTGGTTGAGAGCAATTTTACCTACATTGTTTTTTTTGAAAATTAATCATATATTTGTTTTTAAATGTAAGGCAAAAATAGTAAAATTGTTGGACGATTGTTCACCCGATAGGGTGTCAGTTAAACTTGGGCTTGGCGAAAGCGGGGCATTTGCTCTTAATTCAGCTTTTATTTTTCTATTTGACATTTGAATAAATTTTGAACATTTGTACTATAAAGCCCCACCATCGCAAAGCCCTAATCCGTTGTGTGCAATGCGATTTGAAAAGTCTTTGTTTAAAATCAAATTTTCTATGACATAATCTTTTGCTAAAATTTGTTACCTAATTAAGTTTGAAATGACACACACTTATATAAGTTTAGATGATTTAAAAAAGATTTATCCTGACGAATGGATTCTTTTGGGAAACCCTGAAATGGAAAATACAATAATTTTAGGTGGTATTGTTTTATATCATAGTAAAGACAAGAAGGATGTTTGTTATATTGGTAGAGACAAAACGGCAAACTATGACTCTGTAACTATAGCATTTGCAGGTGATATAAAACAACAACGAAAAATTGGAATATTTCAAAGATTATGAAAACTTTCATCTTTGAACATCCGACTGAAGAAAGCGTCACAATTGTTAATGCTGCTATCGAAGGAAAGTATAAATTTAGATTAGCTCTCGATACAGCTGCAACACATACAACAATTGACAGTAATGTTCTTTATTTTTCTGGCTATGAATTAAAAGACAGCAAAGGAGAACTTGAAATAGAAACAGCCAATGGAATTATTGTGGTTGAACGATACAATATTGAGCAACTTGAATGTTTGGGTATATCTAAAACTAATTTTGAAGTTCAAGTTTATGATTTTTTAGCCCATGGGATTACATCTGATTATGATGGTGTTGTAGGACTGAATTTTTTAAAAGACAATAAGTTTTGTGTTGATTTAGTAAAACGAGAAATTACTATCGATAGTTAAAATTTGCAAAAGAAGCACTGCACGCAACATTTAGCCAGCTAGCGAAAAGAAGCCCTTAAAAAAAGCCCCGACCTACAACTTATATGGGGGCTTTTTTGTTAGCTGGTGGTGTTCAAAATGTAGCACCTTGAATTGCATTAACAACCAAAAAACTAAGGTACTTGGACAAGGAGATTGTCCAAATTGTGGAGCTTGGCAATATGGTACGGCTGGCGAAGTAGACCCTAATGCTTAAATTTTTCAAAAAGCAAGTCGAAACGAGACCTGCTTTTTATTTTTTGTATATTTGTAATATATTTTCAAATTGATAAAATAAGTTATGAACAACAAACTCATTCGTTTTGACTGGGCAATGAAAAAATTGCTTCGCCACAAAGTAAACTTTGGTATTTTGGAAGGACTTTTATCAGAGTTACTCCTTTTTGATGTTACCATTGTAGATGTTTTAGAAAGTGAAAGCAACAAGCAAGACGAATACGACAAGTATAATAGAGTAGATATTTTGGTAAAAAGTCAAAATGATGAATTAATGCTTATAGAAGTACAAAATGACTCCGAAGTAGATTACTTTCAACGAATGTTATATGGTGTTTCAAAATTAGTAACCGAATATATCAAAGAAGGAGAGCCTTATGGCACAATCAAAAAAATATATTCTATTAATATTGTTTATTTTGGTTTAGGACAAGGCAAAGATTATATTTACGAGTACAAAGGCGAATTTATCGGCTTGCAAAAAAAGGATATTTTGAAACCTACCAATTTGCAAAAGGAAAACTATGCTGTTGATAAAATCGCAGATATTTTCCCTAAATACTACATTTTGAAAATCAATAACTTTAACAAAATAGCTGAAAATACCTTAGACGAATGGATTTATTTTCTAAAAAACAGTGAAGTCAAAGATAGTTTCAAGGCAAAAGGCTTAGACAAAGCCAAAGAAAAGTTGCGGTATGAAAATTTGTCAGACGAGGACAAAAAAATGTATAACCGTTTTCAAGAAAATAGACGTATTGAAAACAGTGTGAGTTATACAGCTAAACAAGAACGGAATGTCGAAATTGCTAAAAATTTAATTAGTTTGGCATCTAAAAACGATTTTATTGTTAAAGCAACAGGTTTAACTCTCGAACAAATCCAAGAATTACGAGTCGAACTAAATCAATAACTGTGCCTAACATTTAGCCAGCTAGCGAAAAAAAGCCCTAAAAAAAGCCTCGACCTACAACTTAGATGGGGGCTTTTTTTAGCCAATGTTGATTGAGTCCCATTTTACCTACATTGTTTTTTTTGAAAATTAATCATATATTTGTTTTTAAATGTAAGGCAAAAATAGTAAAATTGTTAGCTGATTGTTCACCCGTTAGGGTGTCAGTTCAACATAGTTTTTATGAAATGGGGGCAGATGTGCTACTAAACTGTACTTGTTGCTAATTTGAGTTTTGTAATTCTAACAAACCTTGATGCAAAAAAAACACTTCATAAGCACTCGTACGTTGGCTGTAATACCTAAAGACACCCTGCGTAATAAAATTTGCCGTAAAAAAACTACGGCAACATTTTTTTATTACCTTTGCCAAATAAATATATTCAAAATGCTTCGAAAATTTAAAGTTTCAAATTTCAAAAATTTTGAAAAAGACTTTGAACTTGATTTGACCAATACTAATGGCTATGAATTTAGTAAAAGTTCAATTAAAAATGGTATTGTAAATAATGCAATTATTTATGGACAAAATGGTGTTGGCAAATCTAATCTTGCATTTGCAATTTTTGATATTATTGAACATTTAACAGATAACGAACGTAATGAAAATAATTATAGAAATTATTTAAACGCATACAGTAATGATGGTTTAGCACATTTTTATTACGAATTTTTCATTAATTCAAAGGTGGTTATTTATGAATATAAGAAGTCAGATTACAAAACAATCCTTTACGAACGTTTTATAATAGAAGGTGAAGAACTTATTTTATTTGATAGAATTAAAAAGTCCAAAGCAATTGTTCAACTAAAAGGTACTGAAACATTAAAAACAGAAATAGTTAACAAAGAATTATCCATTTTAAAGTACATTAAAAACAATAGTAACCTATTAGTTGATGAAAAAAATAAAACTTATTTATCGTTTTTTACTTTCATTGAGCAAATGTTACATTTTCGTTCACTAACTGAAAATATGTATCAAGGAACTGATATAGGAAGTGTAGATATTTTAGAGAATATAATTGAAAGAAATAATGTACAAGAGTTTGAAGAGTTTTTATACAAAGCAGGTATTGAATGCAAATTAGGAATTACATCTGAAAGGGGTAGAAATACAATTTCTATGAATTTTGGTAATAAGCAATTTCTTTTTACACAATTAGCTTCAACAGGAACATTAGCTTTGACACTTTTTTATTTTTGGTATCAAACTATAAAAGAAAAGCAAAAAGTATCCTTC
The DNA here is from genome assembly GCA_013297755.1 of Cytophagales bacterium. GTDB lineage: Bacteria > Bacteroidota > Bacteroidia > Cytophagales > UBA9547 > REAG01. The sequence goes on along the minus strand of JAAFIH010000025.1, from coordinate 19,037 downwards.
TTATTTATTGACGAGTTTGACGCATTCTATCATCATTCTTTGTCGGCTTTAATTGTTGAAAAAATTAAAGAAACAGGTGTTCAGTTTATTCTTACAACTCATAATACATCTATAATGACAAATGATTTATTAAGACCTGACTGTTATTTTACAATGACAAAAAAGCAAATACGTTCTTTTTCAAAAAGTACACAAAAGGAATTAAGAGAAGCACATAATATAGAAAAAATGTATAAAGCAGGTTCATTCAATGTCGAATAATATCCTATTTATTTTTGAGGGAACTAAAACAGAAAAATCAATTACAGATAATTTGACAAATTTTTTTGTAAATGAAAATACTATTATTACTTGTGCTTTTTGCACTACGATTTACAAAATGTTTTCTGAAATTGCAGAAGATGAATTTATTGATACTTTTAGTTTATTAAAAGATATAGAAGCAAATAAAGAAACTTTGAAAGAGTTTAAAAGGTCTGATTTTTCTCAAATCTATATGTTTTTTGACTATGATGGTCACGCCACGAATGCAGGAGATGATAAACTGAATGAATTATTAAAATTTTTCAATGAAGAAACTGAAAAGGGAAAATTGTATATTAGCTATCCTATGGTTGAAGCGTTGAAACATATTGAAGATTTTGAGAAGTTTGAAGACAGAAAGGTAAGTTTTAGTGAATTTTCAGGTTACAAAAAAATAGTTAGTGACACTTGTCTTGAAACTTTAAAACATTTTCACCTTTACGACAAAAACATTTGGAAAAGCGTTATAGAAGTTCATTTAAAAAAAATGAATAAAATTGTCTATAATATATTTGAGCTTCCTTCATTAATTATTGAACAGAATACTATTTTTAACTGCCAATTAGAAAAACATATTAATAAAGACAAAACAGTTTCAATTTTAAGTGCTTTCCCAATCTTTCTTCACGACTATTATGGAAATGAAGAAACAAAAAAGATGTTAAAAATAATTGGTACTACTGCTAACATTTAGCCTGCTAGCGAAAAAAAGCTCCTTTTAAAAAGCCCCAACCTACAGCTTAAACGTGGGGTTTTTTTGATAGCTAATGTTGGTTGAGACCCATTTTACCTACATTGTTTTTTTTGAAAATTAATCATATATTTGTTTTTAAATATATGGCAAAAATAGTAAAATTGTTGGCCGATTGTTCACCCGTTAGGGTGTCAGTTCAACATAGTCTTGGCGAAATTTGTGAGACGCATAATATGAAGATAATGTTCTGTTTTTTTTATAACTTTGGATAAATAATTTATAAAGGATGAATAAACCTAAATATTTGTATAAAACTGAAGGAGAATTCACGATTTATGAATTCATAAGTGAAGGACCAAAAGGAAGAGTTGCAAAAATGGTTGAATATACAGAAACTGCAACAGAAGGCGTATTCAACCTTGCATTTGGAGATTTTGACGAAATAACAAAATCTATAAATGACCTTTCAGTAACAAATAATGGTGACAGTTTGAAAGTGTTGGCAACAGTTGCCTCAACAGTTTATGCCTTTTTTGACAAGCATCCAAACGCATACATAGTTGCTACAGGAAGTACAAATGTAAGAACGAGATTATACAGAATGGGAATAACAAATAATTTGGCTGAAATTACAGAGGACTTTATTGTATATGGACTTACCGAATAAGGAACTTGGGACGAATTTGAAATTGGCGAAGATTATGAAGCTTTTTTAATCACAAAAAAATAGTAAATTTGTATATTATGACAGTAGAACAATTAAATAATTCAAAAATTCCAATAATTGTTTTTGACAAGAAATTAGAACAATTCAGAGGAAAAACTTTGTTTCCTGAGAAGTTAGCCAAAGCAAATGAAATATTAGCAAAAGTTGGACTTCCTGCAAAAAAGAAATAAAACCTAGCACAACAAGCCATCCCCTACCCAAAATAGCACTTTTCGGAGATTCATATCAACTGTCATGTCCTGAGGCGAAGGGTCTAAGTGTTTTTCGCCTCTATGTAAAAATCGCTAGGAATAACGTAAGAAGTAGGTAAAATATGTTTGAAAAAAAAGCTACAAGCGGCAGCCACCATGCTGCATTTATCACGGCCTACGCCATGCTCTTTTTTGATAAAAACGAGGTAATCGATGATGCGATGTTTCCGCAAATTTGTGGGCAAAACCTCGTTGTAGCGTGCAAAAATATACCTCATTTCTTGGGTATAATTGCGAATAGTACGCAAGGCAAAAGCCTTGGCAGTGAGGTAGTTAGCTAGTTTTAAGAGACAATCCTGAGCCTCTTGTTTGAGAGCAATTTTACCTACATTGTTTTTTTTGAAAATTAATCATATATTAGTTTTTAAATGTAAGGCAAAAATAGTAAAATTGTTGGTCGATTGTTCACCCGATAGGGTGTCAGTTCAACAGCACATTTGCAATAGGTGGGGTTTCGTGCACCGCAGACACATTTGTGGTTAATCAAAGTTTGGTTCTCAGCATCAACATTTGTGGTAAATTGAACATTTGTACCTTGAATGCCCCAACTTCGCCAATACTCAAAACGTTGTGTTCAAGATTAGGAAGACCTCCAACTCTAAATAAACGCCTTTTTTAAGAACACATTTATTAGTACATTTGCAAAAAAAATACCATTTATTTTGACTACGACAAGTATAAATATTAATAGACTAAATCATCTTTTGACACTTTTTAGTATGTCGAAGGAAGAATTAATGTCTAAATTAAATACAGGTCGAAAAAAAGAAGTATTAGAATCAGATATATTCGGAGCAGAAATTAAAATCAGTAACTTAAAAAAAATAGATTTAATTTTCAAAAAAGGGCTTTCATATTATTTAGACCCTAAAAATATAGTTAAATCTTCTAATGAAAGTATATTTTTTAGAAAAGACAATTTTAATGCTGAATTAAACCTTGCTGCAAAACAGGTTGTCAATGAATTTGAAGAGCAAAAAATATCTTTTCATACTTTGTCAAAATTGGCAGACTTTAAATTAAATCGTAAAATTAAAGTCTATAATATAAATGACAATCCACAAAAAGTTGCTAACGAAGTTAGAAAGGATTTATACCCTGACTTTGACAAAAATCACAAAAAATTTCTTGAAAATTTTATTAATAAGTTAGCTGAAAGCAAAATTCTTGTTTTTGAGTTTGTTGTACACCCAGCAAAGAAAGAAAAACCGAATATTAATGGTTTTTATTTAAGTCCTGATGTGATTGTTTTAAAAAGAAATCAAAAATCATTTAATAGAGAAATATTCACTTTAGCTCACGAGCTCGGTCATTATTTGATTAATCAAGAAGAAATAGATGATAATGTTGATAATGAAATAATTAATAATAATAATTTAAGTTTAGTTGAAAGATGGTGTAACGATTTTGCATATTATTTCTTGATTTCAAACTTTCACGATACTTTAAATGCATTGGAATCTGCAACCCAAGAAAATGCTTATCATACAAATATATTAAGAAGAATATCCGAAAATACTCATTTAAGCACAATTTCACTTTATACACGTTTATTGTTAATTCATAAAATAACACCAGCGAATTACAATAAAGTAAAAGCTGAAATATTTAATAGCATTAAAGAATGGGAACAGAAGGAATCGGCCAAACTTGAAGCTCAAAAGAAAAAAGCTAAAGAGGAAGGTAGAAAAATAATCATTCCACAACAGCCCCCAATTTTCTCAAAATTGTATCTACAAACTTTACAGTCAGCATTATACACAGGAATAATTAATGAAGTTGATTTTTGTAAGAAATTAAATATAAAACCTCAAAAAATAGAAAAGTACCTTATATGAAAGCAATATTCGACACTTCGTCATTATTGGCATTCGTAAGATACTATTTGCCATTTGACACAGAAAAAAAGTTAATTAATTTTTTAAAAGACAAATTTGAAAAAGAGGAAATAATTATTCTTGATAAAGTTTTAGAAGAATCAAAAGGGATTTCAAGAGGAATAGTTTTTAGTGAACTTCAATTTTTGAGTAATTCAACAATAATTGTAAAAACTACGGAACTTTTACCAACTCAAAAATTCTACAACCTACTTGAAAATCAATTTTGTGATAAAACAATCCTTAAACTTAAAGAAATTGATGATGTGGCATTTGAACTTGAAAAAACAAATTATTTAAAATCACCTGATGCAAATTTAATTTTGTATTCTATCAGTATTAAATCAGAAAATCCAATTATAATAACAGAAGAGACGAAAAGTGCAAATGACAATAAAATTTTCAAAAAAATACCAACTTGTTGTGCAGAAGTAGGGATTGAATGTATTACTTTACCCCAATTATTGAAAGACAAATATAATTTGAACTTATCAGAACTACTAAAATAAAGCCTGCACACAACATCCAGCCATCCCTCGAGAAAAGCCCTTTAAAAAAAGCCCCAACCTACAGCTTAAATATGTGTAGTTTTTGTTATTTAATATTAGTTGAGACCCATTTTACCTACATTGTTTTTTTGAAAATTAATCATATATTTGTTTTTAAATGTATAGCAAAAATAGTAAAATTGTTGGCTGATTTTTCACCAGATAGGGTGTCAGTTCAACAGCAGTTTGGCAAAAGTGGCGGTTCAGTATTCCGAAGACTGTTTAGTGATAGCCGAAAGTTTTGTACTCTTCCTAAACATTTGTGCCAAAAATATCATCCATCGCAAATCTGCAAACCGTTATAAACCAAAAACCTCATTTTAAACCACAGCTTTACTTGTTTGTAAAGTGAGATAAAATGAGGCTCTCTATATTTAATTTTAGAAATTATACTAGCTTAAAGCAGCCACTCCAGGCAAAATTTTGCCTTCCATGTATTCGAGCAAAGCACCGCCACCAGTAGATACATAACTTACTTTATCGCCATAGCCAGCATTGTTGATAGCCGAGGCCGAATCGCCACCACCTATCAACGAATAAGCACCACCATTGGTAGCAAGCACAACCGAATCTGCAATGGCATTGGTACCTATGGCAAAATTTGGCATTTCAAACACGCCCATTGGGCCATTCCAAAGGATAGTTTTTGATTTTTCTACAACTTTTTTAAATATTTGAACCGATTCTGGGCCAATATCTAAACCCTCCCAACCATCTGGGATTTCGCCTTTGGCAGCTATTTTTTTGTTGGCATCGTTGCTAAAACTATCAGCACACATATTATCTACTGGAAAATAAAGATTTACGCCTTTAGCTTTAGCTTTTTGTATAATAGCTTTAGCAAGCTCAACTTTATCTGGTTCGCTGATAGATTTCCCGATTTTGCCACCCTCGGCCAATACAAAAGTATAAGTCATGCCGCCACCTATGATTAAATTATCAACTTTATCCAATAATTTTTCGATAATCATTATTTTATCTGAAATTTTGGAACCACCCATGATGGCAGTATACGGACGAACTGCATTACCAAGTACTTTTTCGGCATTATCAAGTTCGGCTTGCATCACAAAACCACAAACTTTATCGGCAAAAAATTTGCCCATCACGGCCGTAGAAGCATGTGCACGGTGGGCAGTGCCAAAGGCATCGTTTACCCAAACATCGCCAAGAGATGCTAGTTTTTTGGCAAAAGCCTCATCGCCTTTTTCTTCCTCTTTATAAAAACGTAAGTTCTCTAGCAATAAAATTTCTCCTGGTTTCAATGCCGAAGCCAAAGTAACGGCAGAATTTCCAATACAATCATCAGCAAAGTGAACGGTAGTTTTATAGGTATCTTTCAACCACTGAACCACATGTTTGAGCGAAGATTTTTCTTCTGGGCCATCTTTGGGTCTTCCCAAATGCGACATAAGTATGGCCGAACCGCCATCTTTTAATATTTTAGAAATTGTAGGCACGCAGGCTTTCAATCTGGTTTCGTCTGTTATTTTAAACGACTTGTCTAATGGCACGTTGAAATCTACACGTACACAGGCTTTTTTGCCTTGAAAATTATATTTATCTATTGTTACCATAAAATTGATTTAGGAATGTGTAAATTAGGTTTGATTTTTGGTATTCTCAAAAAATTATATCCTTTTTTTTAAAAATAAAGTTAAAACCGAATTTTTAATAACATCTATTCCTTGGATTACCATCTATTGTGCTGCAAAACGATAGTTTTGAGCCAAGATGTGTGCAAGCGTTGTGGTTTTAAAAGTTTCTATAACTCAAAAATATAAAAAGAACTCAAAATGAATTTTATCGTTAAATCTTTTTTTAATGCCTCTATCTTAGTCTTTATCCTTTGGAGAAAGACTAATCAGATTTTTAGGTAAACCTCATAGGATAACAAACCATAAAAAAGTATCACATTTTAGTTAATTTTTGATACACATTGTCAAGATTAGGTCTTTTTTTAAAAATTTGGTGTCATTTAATTGTTTATTTAAAGTTTTAAAAAAAATGTATTTGCATAACATTTGGCTTTAGAGTACCTTAATAGTCAAAAAACAAATGCAATAATTCTCTTGAAGGATGCATAGAAATATAGATTTTCTGAGAGAGAACTTTCTTTTCAATTTGCTCAATTTGCTCAATTTGCTCTTTTTCTCTAGTATCTTTTTGAAGTAATACATTGATTCCTTTTATGCAAGTATTTGTATCTCCTTCAAGAATATACCCAACAAGCAATCCATCACATCTACCATATTTTCCTCCTGTTAAAAAATTATTTATTCCAGTAGTTATATATCTTCTTTTTAAAGTAGAATCGTTTGCTCTAAGATTTTTTGCTTCAACAAAATACTCAAATTCATTTCCACTCCAAAAATTCCCAAACTTCAAATCAATTCTAGACTGCTTGGCTGCAAATCCTTTAACAAATGGTTTAGAATCATCAAAAATAAAATTTTCAGTGTTAGTAAAAATTTCCCATTTTATACGATTTTTATTTTTACATATATAAAAATGTAAAATTGCTGATATGTCATTTTCGTCAAAATCAGATTTTATAATTTGATTCTTTATAGAAATATGATAAGCTTCAATCAATAGAACCATACACCTTTCTTTGAATAAGCTTTGAAATGCTAGAAATTTAGAAGTATTTAAAGTCCCAGCCATTATTATTTCATTTTAAGAATGTCTACTATCAAAGTTTTACTGTCTTCCATAGCAGCAGTTTGGCTCCAGAATCTCCTTTGGTTTGGTTTTATAATATATACATCATCTCCATCGTAATAATTGAGTTTTTTTCTAAAATAGAGATTTTGAGCTTCTTCTGTCCATAGTTTTTTGTCCAACCTTTTTAATTCATCAAATACATTTTCTTTGGATTTAAAAATTGGTTTTTGCTCATCTCCAAACGAAATTTTGACCATATACAATGGGCAATTCCTATTGATGTTGTAAATAGTTGTTGACACTTTCAATGCTACATCCTCTAGCCAATGGTTTAGTTCTTTAGCTAATCTATTTGTATAAACCTCAATATCAATAACAGGAAATACAGCCAATGATTTTTCCTGTTTTTCAAATAAGTCTAAACCATAATCTAATGTATCTTGAATGATGATTTTTTCGTCTTCTGTTAATTTTAGAATATCATTATAAATGATTTGGTCAATTTCTTTTTCTAAATGAGAAATGTCTTGATTGGCTTCATTTGATTTTTTTATTGCTATAATTTTATCAGCATATAATGACATATAATCAACTCTCTTTTCATCTAATTTATCTAGAATTGCTGGTATTGTAAGTAATTCATTAAGATTTATTCTTTCTCTTTCAATACCCCAAGTTGAAGTTGAAATAGATAAAAAATAATTTGCAAAAGTAGAATTCAGAAATAAACACAATATCTTTGAATTCCTAAAATCTCCACTATTATAAAAACCATATACTGAATTTGTAAAATATTCTTCATAATCTATTATTGAAGCACAATATTTTTTGTCTGATTGACCTTCTTTGAAAACTAAATAGGGTGATTTTATAAATTTTGAATCAATCTTTCTATAATATTTATGATTTGAGATTAATGCTCTTTTTGAAGTCGAATATCTTTCAACTAATTTAGCAGATATGATTTTCTGAGGAATAAATTCAGGTTTCAAACTATCTGACATAATCCCTTTTGCATAATCCCAAAACTTATTATTAAATTTTATAAATCCTCCTAAATTTAAAAAATCTTTATTTAGCCTGTAGATTAGTTCAAAATCAAAATAACTGCCCCACATGGCTATTTTCCAAATTTTAGTATCTGGTTTTTGACATTCAGTTCTTGGCAAATGTTTTACATCAGAATCATCAATTACAATACCTTCTAAAACATCATTTTTGATATAAGTTTTAGGAGCATAATAAGTGATTGTATCTTTTGGGGCTTCTGGATTTTCTTTTTGATAAAAAATAATACTTATTGGTACATCAGCTGAATCAAAAAGTTGTCCACCTGAAAATTTTGGAACTTTTCTTAAAATAGAAAAATTAAATATTTTTTCTACATAATTTTTATTGAATAGCCATTCTCTAAAATTTTGATAAGTCCCTTCATTATTTGTAAGGACTTTAGTATTAAAAATTAAAGCTATTTCTCCTTTTGGGGCTAAAATTGTTGCTTTGTGCAAAAATGGCAATACCATTTCTTTAGCCAATTTCTCTCTTTCGCAATATGCTCTAATATTTTTTTGTTTACCCCCATTATTTTCAATGTCATCTTTTTCTGTTAATAACTCTCCAAATGGCGGATTTCCTACGATTAATTGAAAATCTTGCAAAACAGTATCTTTAGCTAAATCTGAAATAGTATCTCTTTTGAAAAGATTATTTCCTTGCTGTTTTAAGGTATGGTCTTCTGGATCATTTATTAAATAGGGGAACTGAATAGTACCATTCCACCAACCTGTTTTGGGATCTAGATTTTCGAGCAAAGCCAAATACAAACTAAAAGCTGCTACTTTTATTGATTTTGCATCTATTTCTATACCAAAAATATTTGTTTTAAGAATATCTACAAGTATATTAAAATCATTAAGCTTAGCTTTGTGTTTATTTTCATAGCGTTTTACAAGTCTTTTAAAACTTTGAACTAAAAATATACCAGAACCACAACTTGGGTCCAAGGTTTTTATATTATAATTAGTTTTATTTCTGTCGATTGGTAATTTTTCATTTAGAATAAGTTCCACTAGCGAAGGTGGAGTATAAAAAGTACCTGAATCTTTCTTTTCTTTTTTATCTAGTTCAGACAAAAAGTTTTCATAAATTTCACTCAGTAGTTCTATTCTAATAATACTAAAATCAAATAATCTCCAATCTTCAAAAAGTTTAGTTTGAGCATTGTCTTTAAATCCATTGATAAAACATTTTTTAATTAAAGCTAAATGTTCAGGTTTGACACTGTTTTTTTCGTTCTCATCAATTGTAAACAAACTGCCATTAAAATCATTTGACAATCTTTCAAATAAATTATATGTGTCTTCTACACGCTCTAAAATCTTAAAATAGGAGTTTGCATTTTTTGAAAAAGTGGTATAAAATTCTTTTGTGGTTGCTTTTTTGTCTTCTAAATACAATAAGAATAAAGAACGCATGACCAATTTATGAACTACATCTTTATTTTTAAGTCCTTGATTTTCAAGTTCTTTAGAAACATTAATTAAACTTTGAATCAAAAATTTATCAACCCTGCTTTCTACATTTATTTTTTTTCTTAATTCAATGGCTTCTTCTGAAGACCATATAAATCCTGTATCAATAGCAATTCTAGAAAATAATGTATTGAGTGTTTTTAGTTTCTTTCTATCGGTAGAAATACAAGAAAAAAGTTCTGCTTCTTTTAGGAGATGTCCAAAATCATTTGTCGCTTTATTTTCATCAAACGCCAATGGTTTTGCACTACAATTATATATTCTTATTTCAGTTTTTGAATAAACATATAAGAGCAATACTTTCTGGAAATTCCAACATATATGTTGAATTTCGGCAATTTTTTTGAGGTTTTCTGCATTAAAATCCTCTACTTCTCTTAAAAATAGCGTTGGTTGATTTTCGTTGGAATAAACTTTGACAATTCCATGTTTTTTTTCATCAAACAATTGAATATCAAGGACATTACTATTTTCAGTAAAATCAATAATATCTAATTGATTAATGATAGAATTGTTCATTATGGTTTCCCTTTAATTTAGCAAAAATATAAAATCGAAAAAGTATTTCACTATATTGTTTAAAACTTTACATTTTAAACAAAAAAAGCGAGGCTTACACCTCGCTTTTGGTATTTATTTCCAATCAAATTAATATTTCAATTTGCTTGGGAAGTAGGCAACTTCGCCAAGTTCTTGTTCTATTCTTAGCAATTGGTTGTATTTGGCCATACGATCCGAGCGTGAAGCCGAACCAGTTTTGATCTGACCACAATTCAATGCTACTGCCAAATCTGCAATGGTTGCATCTTCGGTCTCGCCAGAACGATGACTCATGATAGAAGTATATCCATTGCGTTTTGCCATGTTTACAGCATCTATTGTTTCTGTTAAAGTACCAATTTGGTTTACTTTTATTAAGATAGAGTTGGCAATACCTTTGTCTATACCCTCTTGCAAACGAGTTACGTTGGTTACGAAAAGATCATCACCTACCAATTGGCATTTGTCGCCAATTTTTTCAGTCAATTTTTTCCAACCAGCCCAATCATCTTCTGCCATACCATCTTCTATCGATACAACAGGATATTTTTTAATCCAATCAGCCCAAAAATCTACCATTTGCTCAGAAGTGAATGTTTGTTTGCTTGATTTTTTGAATACATACAATTTTTTGTCTGCATCATAATACTCACTAGCAGCAGCATCCATAGCTATATGAATGTCTTTACCAGCTTTGTAACCAGCAGCTTCAATAGCTTCCATAATGGTGTCTATGGCTTCGAAATTGTCTTTTACGTTTGGAGCATATCCACCTTCGTCACCCACGTTGGTAGAATAGCCACGCTTTTTCAAAATATTTTTCAAATGATGGAATATTTCAGAACCCTGACGCATAGCTTCTGTAAAACTACCAGCTTTGATAGGCACTATCATATATTCTTGAAAATCAATTCCATTATCAGCATGCGATCCACCATTGATGATGTTCATCATAGGGATTGGCAAAGTATTGGCATTGACACCACCTACATATCTATATAGTGGCAAACCTACTGATTCGGCAGCTGCCTTTGCACAAGCCATCGAAACAGCAAGTATAGCATTGGCTCCTAAATTAGCCTTATTAGGTGTGCCATCCATTTCTATCATGATTTTATCAATCAAGTTTTGGTCTGTAACATCGGCACCAATCAATTCGTTGCCAATAATATCTACATTGGACACAGCCTTGAGCACAGATTTGCCCATGTACATTTTTTTGTCGTTGTCTCTTAGTTCTACAGCTTCGTGTGTACCAGTAGAGGCCCCTGATGGCACAGCAGCACGACCCATGCAACCGTCTTCGGTGTACACATCTACTTCTACCGTTGGATTTCCACGTGAATCAAATATCTGACGAGCCACAATGTTTTCTATAACACTCATTTTTTTAATAGTTTTTGGTAAGTTAATTTTTTTAATTAGATTTTTCAAAAATAGATATTTTTTGTTAAAATCAACTAATTTTAATAATTTTTTAATTTTTAGAACTACCTTTAATTTTCAAAAAATAATGAATTTTTTTGAAATATTACACCATTTTGTTTTATAATCGCTTTATCTTTTGCATATTTTTATATTTTTTGATTAAATTATATTTATTAACTTGATTTTTTTTAATTAATTAATATATTTGCAACAATATTGCATTTAATGAAAAAGTCATTTTACATTTTTACACTACTTTTTTTTGAATTAAAAGCTGCCGATGACTGCATACATGCCATAAAAGGATATATCATAGATGGCGAAACAAACCAAAAATTTGTAGGTGTTACCATATCAATCGAAAATGGACAATCTACTGCCACTAACGCAAATGGATATTTTGAATTTAATAACTTATGCCACACAAAAGTAATAATAAGTTATAAATTTTTAGGATATAAATCTATCACAAAACAATATGAGATAGAAAAAGATATTTTTGAAAATATTACCCTTCATAGCGATACTTGTGCATTAGAAACGATACAAATCACTGGCGAAATAGCAAACCTTACTGCCTCGCAACCCGAAAATATATTGATAGGAAAAGACCTAGCCAGCAAGCGTGGGCTTGGCTTGGCCGAAACCCTCAAAGACCTTACAGGTATGGCCATGCTACAATCAGGGCCAAATATAGCCAAACCTATGCTTCATGGTATGCAAGGCAATCGTATAGTGTTGATAAACAACGGAGTAAGGCTCGAAAGCCAACAATGGGGCAACGACCACGCCCCAGAAATAGACCCATTTTTATCTAATAAAATTACTATAATAAAAGGGGCAGGTGGCCTTAGATATGGGGCAGAATCTATGACAGGTACTATCATCATGGCTCCTCGTGATTTGCATTATTCTACAAAAATATCTTCAGAACTAAATTTAATAGGTGCCTCTAATAATAGAATGGGTGTAGTATCAGCAATGGTAGAAGGTTCGCCAAAAGCTGCTCCAATGTTTTGCCTTAGATTGCAAACAACCTTACGAAAATCAGGTAATGCTAAAGCTCCCAATTATTACATTCCAAATACAGGTTTTGAAGAATTAAATTACTCGGCTACGTTAGGATTCAAAAAAAATAAAACAGAAATAGAACTGTTTTATTCTCAATTCAACTCCGAAATAGGTATACTCAAATCTGCTCATATTCACTCCTTGAGTGATATGTTTACTGCCTTGAATAATGACAGACCTTTGGTAGAAGAGTCTTTTTCTTACCAAATTCAACGTCCTCGACAATCTGTAACACATCAAACTTTGATGCTAAAATTAAACTATAATTTTAGTTTTGGCAAATTGATATTTAGTAGCAATTTTCAAAATAATAATAGACTAGAATTTGACAGAGCTACACCCAGAGGCAAATCGGCCATTGATCCTCAATTATTTTTTAGTTTACGCACATATACCAACGAAATATGTTTTGAACACCAAAAATTTGGCAATTTTACTGGCATAGCAGGTTTTAATTATATTCATCAGGGCAATGCATGGGATTTTAGATACTTGATACCCAATTTTTTGAGCCACCAAGTGGGTGTTTTTGCTCTAGAAAAGTATACTAAAGGTAGAACTGAAATAGAGTTTGGGCTTCGTTATGAAACCAAAAACTTTGTGGCCAAACGCAATCGTGGAGGAATACTCACAGACCAAAACTTTGATTTTGATAATTTGTCGGCCTCTGTGGGTACAAATTATTATTTTAGTAATAAATTTCAAATCAAATTAAACATCGGTTCCTCGTTTAGGGCGCCAGCTGCAAACGAACTTTTTATCAATGGTTTTCATAATGCCACAGGTTTTTTTGAAAAAGGTAATATAAATCTACAACCAGAACGTGGCTACAAGGCTGTTGCCCAACTAAAATATAGCAATAAAAATACTAAAATAATCATAGAACCTTACTTTAATCACATCCAAAATTACATATATTATATTCCCGACACTCAAAATCCAGTGAGTATTTCTTATCGTGGACCATCGTTTGTGGTAAATTATACCCAAAATAATGTAAATATTTATGGAATGGATGCACAATTAATACAAGACCTAACCTCGAGTGTTTGGCTTGATACTAGAGCAAGTGTTATTGCAGGATTCAACGTACAAAAACAAGATTTTTTGCCCTATATGCCACCAGCAAGAATCAATGTGCAGGTTCACTATTCGCCCAAAAATGGTAAGTTTGCTCAAAAAATAAAACCAGATTTTTCGATAGGTTCTACTTTTGTGGCAAAACAAACCTGGACACCAACCTACATGGATTCTACCATTGTAATTCCAAATGTACAAGAACCATTACAAATCATAGCAGGCGATTTTGCCCCTACACCCAGTGCTTTTTATTTTTTAGAAGCCTCAGCAGGTGGAGAAATTAAAATTAAAAAACAAACATTCAATTTCTCAATCGTTTGCCAAAACTTGACAAATAATACATACAGAGATTATCTCAACAGATTTAGATACTTTGCAGACGAAATGGGACGAAACTTTATATTTAGACTTAAAACAGCTATTTAGTTATAAGTTATGAATTATGAGTTATGAGTTAAGAGTTATGAGTTATGAGTTATGAATTATGAGTTATGAATTATGAGTTATGAGTTATGAGTTATGAATTATGAGTTATGAATTATGAATTATGAGTTATGAATTATGAGTTATGAATTATGAATTATGAATTATAAGTTATGAATTATAAGTTATGAATTATAAGTTATGAATTATAAGTTATGAATTATAAAAAAATAAAAACAAAAATTACATTAACCATTAACCGTTACACATTACACATTACACATTACACATTACGCATTACACATTACGCATTACACATTACGCATTACACATTACACATTACACATTACACATTACACATTACACATTACACATTACGCATTACACATTACGCATTACACATTACGCATTACACATTACGCATTACACATTACGCATTACACATTACACATTAACAATTAACAATTATTATCCATGCTTAAATTAAAAACAATCACAGCCGTTGCATTATCAAGTGCGTTATTTCTATCATGTAGAAAAGAAACAAAAGTAACACCAAGCAAGCCCAAAGACGAGGGGGCAGGAGAGAGCGAAACTATCACTCGAGTAGTAATAACTGCCACCAGTGGTTCTAATATATCTATTGGAACTTGGGTAGACTTGGATGGCGTTGGCGGAAATGCTCCTAGCATTACTGGCCTTAATCTTACTAATTCTGCTTTATATTCTTGCTCTATTGCCCTGTACGATGATACTAAAAACCCTGTTTCTTTGGTTTCTGAAGAGATTTTAAAAGAAGCCGATGAGCATCGTTTTCATTATACTAGCACCCCTTCGAGTGTTGTAGGTATCTCAATTTTAGATAAAGATTCTAAAAATCAACCTTTGGGACTTTTGTTTTCGGCAACTACTGCTTCTACAACTACATCTGGGGTATTAAACGTAAACTTGCGTCATTTTGGTGAGGGAGAAACCAAAACTGCAAATATTACAGATGGTGAAAGTGATTTGGAAATTAATATTCCTGTAACTGTTAATTAAAATTTAGTAAAGGCCAGATAAGTAATTTCTTTTGAAAAAGGTCATTTCTTTTTAAGCCCCAACCCAATTTTACAACTGCAAAATCTTGGTTCAAAACTTTTCGTTTTCCCTGATGCCGCAGAATCTAAAAGGGTGGGGTTTTTGAAAATAAATTTGAGGTTTTTAGTAGTTCTTGGACACTTTTAGTTTGGATTTTTGGATTTCTTTGGAGCTTAATAAAAGTAATATTAAAGTAATGTGAGAAAAATCTTATAATTTCAAGTCATTTTTTTAACTTTGTGTTATGGAAGCATCATTAAACCCCGAGTTACCAACTTTTCAAAGTGTGTTACAGTCAATTATTGCCCAAAGCAAATCAATTACAGAATTGAAGGAGTCAATTATTGAACAAAACAAATCATTTACTAAGACCGAGCTAGCCATAGATAGGCTTACCAAACAAATCACACGTACTGAAAAACAGGTAGGAGAAATTACCGACACTTTGGGTAAGTATGTTGAAGAACACGTAAGACCAAAAGCAATCAGTGAATTTAAAAAATTTGGAGTTTTTCTTAATGAATCTCATCAGCGAGTAACTAATGTAGAAGGATTAGGTGAAAAAAGTTATGAGATTGACCTACTTTTAGTGAACACAGAATATGCAGTTGCAGTTGAATGTAAAAGCAAATTAAAAATAGACGACATTAACGAGCATCTTTTACGACTAGATAAAATAAGAAACAACCCAACCAAAGGCTTAAAAGATGTAAAAATAATTGGGGCTGTTGCAGGAATGATAGTACCAAAAAATGTATTAGATTATGCAATAAAAAAAGGACTTTTTGTATTTGTACCTACTGGAGAAACTGTGAAAATAGCCAATGAAAAATCGTTTAAATTTAAAACTTGGGTAACTGAATAACAATAAAAAAGGTGCATTACAAGGTACATATTAAAGAATAGGGCTGGTTAGAAGAATATGTATTTCATTTGGCTGTATATTAGGAAACTATTTACTTGGTCTAAGAGTAAGAAAAAATGATAATGAAACAGACAAGATAAATTTTTTACAAGCTGTTTTACTATACATAACTAAATTTGCTCTTGATTTGGTTTCATTTTTGACAATACACTCCAATCCTAAAAGATGTGCAATTCAAGATATGGTGGCAAATAGCATAATAATAAAATTATCTTAATTTTTCTCTAAATTAAGCAAAAACATCATATTTTGCTTAATTTTGTAAAAAAGAAAACTATGCAATTCGCAGACATAAAAAATGACATTGCCTTTCGTAAAATCTTTGGCAATGCAAACAAAACTGAAATCTTGATTTCATTTCTAAATGCTGTTTTGAAATTGGAAGGCAACAAAAAAATTACTTGGGTTGAAATTCTTAATCCTTACCAATTACCTATTGTATTGGGTGCAAAATCTACCATTTTAGATGTAAAGGCAAAAGATAAATCAGGCAATGAATATATTGTTGAAATGCAAGTTACGGACAAAATTGGCTTTGCTAAAAGAGTGGTTTATTACAGTGCCAAATCTTATTCTACACAACTCGATGCAGGAGAAAATTATTATCAATTAAAACCAACTATTTTTATTGGTATTTTAAACTTTCAATTTTTAGATAGTAAAAACTATTTATCAAGACATCTAATTCTGGACACAGAAACAGGAGAACACAAATTAAAAGACTTGGATTTCAATTTTATAGAATTACCTAAATTCAACAAAACCGAAAAAGAGTTAGAAAATTTAGTTGAAAAATGGGTGTATTTTATAAAAAATGCAGAAAACTTAACCGTAATTCCAGCAGGTTTAGAAGATGAAGGTTTAAAATCTGCATACACAGAAGCAGACCAACATACTTGGAAAAAAGAAGATTTAGAGGCATATCAGTATTCTCGTATTCGTGAAACTGATGAAGTAGCTGAAAAAATGCTTGCCATTGAAAAGCGAAACATCGAAATTGCGAAAACAGCCATTAGAAAAGGGCTTGACAATAATTTCATTGCAGAGCTAACTGGTTTATTGGTTGAGCAAATAGAGCAACTGCGCACCCAAATAAACCAATAACTATGCCTAAACATTATATTTATAAAAAAGGGGCAAAAGTGGGTATTTGGGCTTAGATGCTTTTTAGTGGTTTTTGATGATAATTGATTATTAGTGGTTTTAAATCCCCATCTTCATAAAAATTTTCGTACTTTCTACCCATCAAGTAAAATTTTTTTTGGCCTAATTCTAGCTGAATGATTGTAATATGGGCTTTACTATAAAATGTATTACAGCTTTATAGTAATTTGCTATAAGAAAAAAGCCAATATATTACCTTTGCAAAATTGCAGTTAGAGTAATATATTGGCTTTTTAATAATTGTAAAGATAGATTTTTACGAAAAATGTTTAAGCATCACTACCTCTTTTTCGGTCAGATGTCGCCAGTGGCCTCGTGGCAAATCTTTTTTGGTAAGCCCAGCATAGAGCATACGATCCAATTTTACTACATCGTAGCCTTTGGCTTCAAATATTCTACGTATAATTCGATTCCAGCCTATGTGAATTTCTATTCCAATAGTCATTCGTTCGCCATCTAACACAGCCATACTATCTACTACAGCTTTGCCTTCTTCAAAATATAAACCATCTAATATGGCATTGGCATCGTCTACCGAAATGGGCCTATTGAGTTCTACTTGGTATATTTTTTTGATATTATGCGATGGATGTGTAAGTTTTTCGGTTAGCTCGCCATCGTTTGTCAATAAAAGAAGTCCAGTAGTGCTTCTGTCCAACCTACCTACAGGGTATATTCTTTCTTTGCAAGCATTTTTTACCAATTCCATAACTGTACCACGTTCTTGAGGGTCGGTGGTTGTAGTCAGAAAATCTTTTGGTTTATTGAGCAAAACATACGCCATTTTTTCACGGTTCAATACTTTATTCCCGTATTTTACAGAATCTCCTGGTTTTACAACATATCCTAGAGTATCTACAACTTTGCCATTGACTTTTATCATTCCATCCTGAATCAAAATGTCGGCTTCTCTTCTAGAGCAAACTCCAGAGTTGGCAATGTATCTATTCAACCTAATGCCTTCTTCTTCTATGGCTTCTGGTTCTCTTTCTTTGTATTTATTTTTTACTTCTATTTCGTTTTTATCAGCAAAAGTTTCTTTTTGTTTGCCAAATAATTTTGGTTTTCGACCTATATTTTTTTCAGTAAAACGTGGTTTGTCTTCTTTTGTTTTGTATGAAGATGGTTCTGAATCACGTTTTTTTTCAAATCTTACCGAAGGTTCAGCATTGTCCCCCTCGTTTTTTCTAAAAGGTTTTCTTTCAAGCCTATTTTCGCCTTGTTGTCTGTCGCCAAACGATTTTCTTGGTGCACCATATTCGCCAAATGGTCTTCTAAAATCAGAAGAGCCTTCGTTTTTATCTGTATAAAAATCACGTTTTGGTCTATCAGATGCATCTCCTCTGTTTTCGTAAGGTTTTTTAAATCTGCCCTCGCTGCTACTGCCACCGCCAAATCCGCCTGATGATTTAAAATCACGTTTGGGTCTGTCAGATGCATCGCCTCTGCTTTCGTAAGGTTTTTTGAATCTGCCCTCGCTACTGCTGCCACCGCCAAATCCGCCTGATGATTTAAAATCACGTTTGGGTCTATCAGATGAATCGCCTCTGCTTTCGTAAGGTTTTTTGAATCTGCCCTCGCTGCTACTGCCACCGCCAAATCCGCCTGATGATTTAAAATCACGTTTGGGTCTATCAGATGAATCGCCTCTGTTTTCGTAAGGTTTTTTGAATCTGCCCTCGCTGCTACTGCCACCGCCAAATCCGCCAGATGATTTAAAATCACGTT